>NZ_JBAUHO010000249.1:0-2505 GCF_049680325.1 Planktotalea sp. | reverse complement strand
GGCCAGCGCCAATGCAAAGAACATATGATCGAGCACATAAAGCGTTGCGGCCAAAACAACGCCCCAGCCGAACCAATAAATTCCGCCGTAGGCAAGAAAGACAATGACCAGTCCCGTATATTCAAACAGCAAGGTACGCTGCTCGCCCCAGCGCGCGACAGCACGCCCCATAAGCGGTGCCACGAAGATATTCACCACAAGGTTGATAAGATAAAGCGCCGTAATTTCATGCACGTCAAAGCCAAAGCGCTCGACCATCATGAACCCTGCGAACACCATGAAAATTTGCCGGCGCGCGCCTGCCATGAATTGCAGTGCGTAATAAAGCCAGTAGCGTTTGCGCAGGATCATCTTTTTCAGCTGCGGATGCGGTGCGTCAAACTGCGGGTAGATAAAGAAACAGGCCAGCGCCATGAGCGCCGTCAAACCACCTGAAACCAGATAAACGAAATTGTAGCTAAGATCGAAAGCTTCCCACGTCAGAACGATAAGCCCATAGGACAACAGCGTTGCCCCCGATCCTGCTGCCAAAAGCCAGCCAAGCATTTGCGGCGCGCGTTTCTTCTCGATCCATTGCAATTGCAGCGATTGGTTCACCGTCTCGTAATAATGAAATCCGATAGAGCTAAGCATCGTGATCGTCAGAATGCCCCCCATCGTCGGGAACCACGCGGTGATCGCCGTTGCAACCCCAAGCATCACAAGTGAAACCAGCCCCAAGACCTGTTCGCGCATGAATATGATAATCGCGATGACGCCCACAGCCAGAAAACCGGGGATTTCGCGAACCGTATGCAGCCATCCGATGTCGGAGCCGTCAAAATTGGCGACCTCAATCACAAAATTATTCAGCAGCGCCGACCACGTTGCAAAGGCAATCGGCATGGCTGCGGCCATCACAAACAGCAGCGCAATCGGCCTGCGCCAAAACGGATAGTGTTGCGACTCTGCTAGGGTAATTGAATTCATTATGCCTCCTAAGCCGTTCTGCCAGCCAAGGCGAGAGGCAATCTGCCTAACTGATCTATATCAAAGCGGATCCATTCCAATTCCTGCATGGGTGACGCGCCCCTTATGAAGCGAGACGAAAATGGACCTTGTTGCTTTAGTCGAACGCATTGGCGAAGCCCCCGCTGCCGCGCTGTTTGGTCTGATAACGGGCACAGTATTCGGCATCGCGGCCCAGCGTTCACAGTTTTGCTTACGCGCCGCCGTTGTAGAATTTGCGCGCGGCAGCATGGGTGACAAGATCGCCGTCTGGCTCTTAACCTTTTCAACCGCGGTTGTCTGGGTCCAGGGTGCGCAGATGCTGGGTCTGATCGAAACCGCCGACGCACGCATGATGGCGGTTCCGGGAAGCTGGTCGGGCGCAATCATTGGCGGCCTGATGTTTGGCGCAGGCATGGTGCTCGCTCGCGGGTGTTCGGGCCGGTTGCTGGTGCTCGCGGCAACAGGAAACTTACGCTCTCTGGTGTCGGGACTGATCTTTGCAGTGGTCGCACAGATGAGCCTATCCGGCATGTTTTCCCCGATCCGCGACAGGCTCGCTAGCCTCTGGATCACTTCGGGCGGACGCAACATGGACCTGCTTGCAACACTGGGACTCGATCAGGCTTTCGGCCTTATCTTCGGCCTTGCGCTTGCGGTGCTTGCTTTGATCGTTGCGCGGCGCAATGCGATCGGCACCGCTCGGTTGGTCTTTGCCTCCGGCGTCGGCTTTGCAGTCGCGCTTGGCTGGTTCCTTACCTACTCTCTGGCGCAAGTCGCCTTTGATCCGCTGCAAATCGAAAGCGCAACATTCACCGGCCCCTCCGCGCATACGCTGATGTTCTTCCTTGATCGCAATGCTGTGCTGGAATTCGACATAGGCCTTGTTCCGGGGGTGTTCTTGGGTGCCTTCATCGCTGCCGCTTTCGCAAAAGAGCTTAAATTTCAGGGCTTCGAGACAACCTCCAACATGCGCCAGGCGATGATCGGCGCGGCGCTTATGGGATTTGGCGGAATGCTTGCTGGCGGCTGCGCGATTGGCGCGGGCGTCACCGGTGGCTCGATCTTTGCGGGCACCGCTTGGGCCGCGCTCACATCTTTCTGGATCGGCGGCATGGCAACGGACTGGCTGATATTCCAACGCGGGGCTTTGGCGAGCGCCTGAATCATGCTAAGCTCGCGCTATGAGCGATGAAAAAATAGCAGTTGAAAACCCGAATACGCCAGGCCGCAGCGAAAACGTGCGCGCGGACAAATATCATGACATGCGCGCCGCGCTTTTAAAGGTGCTGCCTGATACCGCCCCTGGCCTACCCTTTGCCGCCCTCAAAGAAGGTGCAAAAGCACACCTCAGTGAAACGCTGTTCCCTGATGGGAAAACTTCCGGATGGTGGGCGAAATGCGTGCAACTTGATCTGGAAGCCAAAGGCCTACTTCTGCGCACCACATCCAAACCGCTAACCTTTTACAAGGCCTGACACCCCTTCTTTGGTCCAGAAATACCTCGGGGGTCTGGGG
>NZ_JBAUHO010000248.1:0-4491 GCF_049680325.1 Planktotalea sp. | reverse complement strand
CAGTTGGAACACCTTTCGCCTCTAGTTCAGAGAGTTCGACAAAAGAATGGCGCTGCGTGGTTAGATCGTATTGTAACGATGCTGACACCCACTCAAAATTGAAGGCGAGGCTAAGCGCTTCGCGCACGCGAATGTCGGTGAATGGTTCACGCAACAAGTTGAACACAAAGCCAGCGGGCGTTGGCGGCGATCCATTCGGAAGCTCTTCGCGCTTGATGTTGCCGTTCTTTACGCTTGGAAAATCATAGGCCGTCGCCCACTTCTTTGTGCTGCCTTCTTGGCGGAAGGTGTAAACGCCGGATTTGAACGCTTCAAACTCTGCCGTTTCATCCAGAAAATATTCCACGCGCACGCGATCAAAGTTGTGGCGACCCACGTTTACAGGCAGATGCCAGCCCCAATAGTCGGGATTTCGTTTGTAAATGATGTAGCGGTTTATTTCGAAGTCATCGACCACATACGGCCCGCTTCCAAGTGGGGTCAGCAGTGACGGGCTGTCCAAACGTTCGCCTGTTTCTTTATACCACGCTTCGGAAAACACGGGCGAACCGCCGACTTGGCTAATCAGCGAGCGTCGCGAAACGCCATCAACGAAAACCGCTTTCAGCGTGAGATCATCCACAGCTTCGACACTGGAAACCCGTTGTTTGACCGCGCGGGCATAGCTTCGAATGCCCTGCTCCAAAAACAAGTTATGCGTGAACGCTGCGTCATGCGCAGTCAGTTGCGTGCCATCCGAAAATTTCGCTTCGGGACGCAAATGGAAGACACACCATTCTTTTGATCTGGGGTACTCGACGGCAGACGCCAAATGACAATAAGCGTCCGTGATTGAATCGGCTGGAACCGCGTCATCAAAAGGTGCGCGCGCCAACATGCTCTCTGCAACAAGTCCGGAATACTCTCCTGGCTGCCCTTTTTGTGCCCAGCGGTTCATGCTGTCAAAAGTTCCGCGCGCAGACAGTGAAATTTCGCCGCCCTTCGGAGCATTCGGGTTCACATAATCGAAATGGGTGAAGTCGGCTGGATACTTCAGATCACCAAAAAACGAATAGCCATGGCTTTTGATGATTTCCGAGGATGAACTTTCGGCAGAGGCCCCCCTTGGGCCCAAACCCATTGCCAAACCTGCACTACCCGCGGCCATGCCAAGCATAACATCGCGGCGCTTCAAGGTGATTTCTTTCGGAAACTTGTCCGTCATCATCCTACTCCTTTGACGAATACGTCATCAATCTTGCTTATACATAGCTAAAGCGCAGCGCTTGTCACATTCAAGCGCCGAATGGATGAACTCGTTGTGATTAGGGCGTGTGTGGGGGCTATTTTTGCAATCGACACAAAAAAGCCGCCCAGCGCTAGGCGGGGCGGCTTATTACATAGAATCTCGTCAACGTCGCTTTACTTGATGGTTTCCAAATACGCGATGATATTGGCGCGATCTGTATCTTTCTTCAGACCGGAAAAGCCCATCTTGGTGCCCGGTGCATAGCTTTTCGGGTTTTCAAGGAAGCCGTCAAGCGCGTCGTAATCCCAAGTGCCACCCATTTCGGCAAGAACACCTGAATAGCCAAAGCCATCAATTTTACCGATTTCACGGTTCACCACATTGAACAGGTGCGGCCCTGTGCCGTTCGCGCCGTCTTCCAGCTTGTGGCAGGCTTTACACTTGCCAAATACTTTTTCGCCTTTTGCAACATCCGCGCTGGCGATCAAGGTTGCGATGTCCGGGCCTGCTTCCGCTTCCTCAGCTTGATCGTCGCCTTCGACTTCGATCACGTAGGCCTGACCATGACCTTCGCCATGATCGTCACCGTGAGCGACAGGCGCAGTGTGATACAGCGACTCGGCTGCCCAGCTGCCCAAAAGGAAAATCAGCAAAGCACCGCAGGAGGCGCCGAGCACTTTTGTAAACGTCATGGTGTCAAACATCTGGTTCGTCCCGTTGAATATCGTTGCGCGGCTATCTATGGCTTTCGCGCGCGTAAGGCAAGGTGTAGAACCCGCGACTAAACGCCCATTTGCTACAGATTTTAGAGGAGCCCTGTCCATGGCCAAGAAGATCGCATTCCAAGGCGAGTTGGGAGCCTATTCCCATGAGGCCTGCGCAGACAACTACCCAGATCATGAACCGCTGCCCTGCGGCACCTTTGAAGATGTCATCGAGGCCGTAAATTCGGGGCGCGCGGAACTAGCGATGTTGCCTGTGGAAAACTCTACTTACGGGCGTGTCGCGGACATTCACAGATTGCTGCCAAGCTCTGGTTTGCACATCATTGACGAGGCTTTCACACGGGTGCGCATCAGCTTGATGGCGCTGCCTGGTGTTGCGTTGGGTGACATCAAAAAGGTTCGCGCGCATCTTGTCTTGCTACCCCAAGCTGCTGCGTTCCTTACGAAAAATGGCATTGCGGGCGAAGCTGCGGCAGATAGCGCAGGCGCAGCGGCTGAACTGGTTCAAAGCGATGATCGCACAAGCGGCGTGCTTGCCAGCGATATCGCAGCGCAGATTTACGGGCTCGACGTGCTCGCCCGTGACATCGAAGATCACGGGCACAACACCACCCGTTTTTTGGTGATGTCGCCCAACACCAAGCTGGAGCGTCGAGGCGATCATGGCATGCTGACCAGCTTTGTGTTTCGCGTGCGCAACATTCCTGCGGCGCTTTACAAAGCGATGGGCGGGTTCGCGACCAACGGCGTCAACATGACCAAATTGGAAAGCTATATGGTTGGCGGGCATTTCACCGCAACGCAGTTTTATGCGGACATCGAAGGCCACCCAGAGGATGCGAACGTAAAACTGGCGCTAGACGAGCTTGCATATTTCACGAGCGAAATGACGATTCTCGGAACCTATCCAAGATCAGCAGAGCGCGATGCGTAACGCTTAGGCCCTTTTGCCGGCTTTGTAATCACGCTCAAGAACGCAGACAAAGTCGGCGGCTTTTGTTTTAAAGCGCTTTTCCAACTTTGTCTTACCAAGCCGAAGTGTCTTAACCATCAATCGCCCTGACAAGCTGTTGGGTTTAAGCTCAATCGCCAATGACGCACGTGTGCGACTTTTTGAGAGAGACATGAGTTCGAGCGTGGCCAGCGCCGTGACATCCGCGCTTTTCAGCTCTAGGCAGTAGCTTTCAGGCGCGCAATATTCCACCATTTCCGCGTCAATCTTGCGTTCCTTGCCGCGCAGTTTGAACTTTGTTTTCCACGCCATGCCGACGTCATGTTGTGGCAACGAATCAACACGGCGCACTTCTGCACCGCGTCGGAGCGCAGAACGTTCGAACTGATCAAAATCACTGAACAGCTTGAAAGCATCTTCAATTGGCGCTTCAATATCTTCTTTAGTCGAGAATTTCATCGGCCTGCCCGCCTCTGTTGCGTTTTTTCCCTCTATAGCTGAGGGTTGTTAGTCAAGTCTATCACTGAGCCAACGCTCTAGAATGAAATGTGCAATTGCGCCTTTGCGCGCAGGAAGCATTTTCGGGTTTTGCCCTGCAAAGGTAAGCATCATTTCTTCACGGCTTACCCACATCGCATCTTCGATTTCTTTGGGGTCAATCGTAATGTCACGGCTCGTCGCTTCGCCCTTGCACCCGAACATAAGCGAATTGGGAAAAGGCCAAGGTTGGCTCGCAAGGTAATCCACCTGACCAACTGTAATCCCCGCTTCCTCAAAGACTTCGCGTCTGACGGCAGCTTCAAGCGTTTCACCGGGCTCGACAAAGCCGGCAAGGAGCGAATACATGCCCTCTGGCCAGCCGGGAGAGCGCCCCATGAGAACCGAATTTCCGTTTGTTATCAACATAATGACGACGGGATCGGTTCTTGGAAAATGTTGCGCGTTACAGCTGGTACATCCACGTTGCCAACCTGCGTTGGACATTTCGCTTTTGGCCCCGCATTTGGCACAAAATTTATGGCTGTCATGCCAGCAATAGAGCGCGCGCGCACTGGCCGCGAGTTCCGCATCTCGGGCATTCAGGCGGGTCATATTCACCCGCAATTCCGCAAATACATCCGTCCTTGGCAGGTCAGGATGGCGTTGCTCGCTCTGATCCAGAAAAGAAGAAAGCGATGTTTCATCCACCTCGCCGGGCGTCCAATCAGAAATGTCGTGTGCAAAAATCGCACGATTATCTTCCAATCCAAGGAAAACCGCATTCTCTGCACGGTTCGCAAACAAAGGCAGCGTTGTTGGTACACGCGCCAGCACGTCCCAAGAACCGCGACGTATTAACGGTTTGCCACGCCAGTAAACAATCGTTTCCGATGACGGGTCCGCGTGAAGCCGCGCTATCGCAGCAGCATCGGCACGCAGTTCAGCCGCGCGATTAAGGCCAGAGCCGCCGAAGGTTACCGTTTCCGCAAATTTCATACTCTGCCCTTTGTGATTTTGGGCAGGCTAAGGCCGATCAGGGGACGGGTTCAAGGGCTGTAAGACAATCGCGGACTGCATCTTGTAATATCCGAACGTCACTCGTATAT
>NZ_JBAUHO010000247.1:0-3509 GCF_049680325.1 Planktotalea sp. | reverse complement strand
CACCGGCAATGGAACCCAGATTTCCAATCACGGCAGCGTTTTCGGGCATGATGCAGGCCTACTTAGCACTGGCTCGGGTCATTCCTTGTTCAACTCTGGCAGCTTAAGCTCTGACAATCAGGCAATTTACTTCGCTGACGGCGCTCAAACGATCACCAATACCGGCAACATTGTTTCACACAGCGCTGATGCGTTCTTTATCGACGATAACCTTGTCACCACTGGCAGCTTTGTCACCAACTCGGGCGCGATCACCGGCCACGGCCATGGTGTCAATGTTTTAGAGGCTGGCTCCCGCATCACCAACGATGGCACGGTCACTGGAACCAACGGCGACGCTATGCGCACCACGGGGAATAACGGTATCATTATCAACAACGGCAGCGCGACTGGCGAAGATGATGCAATGACGGTCAACGGCACCGACAGCCGTATTGTGAACAATGGCACTGCAACTGCTTACACGGATGTGGGGATCTTTATCACAGGCGACGGGTCTAGCGCGCTGAACACCGGAACGGTAAATGCCGCAGGCAATGGCATCGTTGGCAGTGGCGAAGATCTGGACGTAAACAACAGCGGCAGCATCGTTGCGGGCAATAACGGCATCGACTTGACCTTTAGCACGACAAACGACAAGCGCGTCGCCAATTCTGGCACCGTTCAGGCCACGCAATCGGGCATTCTGAACGAAGGAGACAATGCTGTTATTATCAACTCAGGCAATATCACCGCAGGTTTCCGCGGCATTGAACTGCTTGATGGCGCATTCGGTTCAATTTCCAATTCCGGTAGCGTTGTCGCGCACCAGAAAGCCGTCTTTATGACAAGCGACGGCGGGCGTCTGGTCAATTCGGGTTCGATTGAATCCGGCAATGACGCTGGTGTGCATCTCAACAACTCATTCGATACGATCCAGCAGGTCGTTATCAATTCCGGCACCATCACAGGCGGCGCGGGCGCGTCCAGCAGTGATGTTGCCATTCTGGGCGACTCGAATTTCAGCGAAACCGTGCGAAACAGCGGCACCCTTAATGGGGACGTCGATCATCGCGGTGGCGACGATACGATGATTAATTCGGGCGATATATTTGGCAACGTTGATCTGGCCGAAGGCAATGACCTGTATCGCGCCAAAGCGACTGGATTTGTCGAAGGCTCGGTCACAGGCGGTGACGGTGATGACATAATCATGGGCGGTGACTTTGACGACCACTTTGATGGTGGCAAGGACGACGACATGCTTGCGGGTCGCGGCGGAGATGATGAATTGCTCGGCAATAACGGCGCGGACACAATTCGCGGCGGTGCGGGCGATGATGTCATCGAAGGCGGCGGCGGCAACGATTACGTCAAGGGCGGGTCAGGCGACGATGATATCAACGGCGGCGGCTCCAGCGATATGCTATTGGGCAATTCGGGCAATGATACCATTGACGGTGCGTCCGGTGCGGACACGATCGATGGCGGCGCGGGCAATGATATCATCACGGGCAGCAACGGCAGCGATACGTTTGTCTTCAAGGCAGGCGGCGGGCACGATGTGATTACCGACATGACCAACGGCGTCGATGTCATTGATCTGAGCAGCTTTGGCCTCATCAACTTTGCGAACATGATCGCGACGCTAGATGTTGATTTGCATGGACCGACTGGTTCGTACATCGACTTTGGCAATGGCGATGTTCTGGTCCTTGAAACCATGGTCTACGGCAACCTGGACGCAAGCGATTTCATTTTCTAGGCAACGTACTGGCCCCGTTGGATCATTCCAGCGGGGCTTTTTTGTGCCTAAAGCCTCAAAGCTTTTCGCGGTCACCGAAACAATCACACAAGCATTTAACGCACGCTCTTCGGGGCTGCGTTTGTTATCATCCAGAGCGCGTTGAAACATCGCGCGCGCGCATGATATCATTGCCCGAACTGGTCCGGGCGACAGGAGCTAAAGATCAAACGCTTTTCCGATTTCATGCAAGGGTGGGACGGGTATCGCAAAGCCGATATCGCCCGCATGAATGTGCGCTTTGACTATATCGTGGCACCCTTCCAGAAGCAGATAAAGGCAGCGCGCGTCCTTGATATCGCCGCCCATGACGGCCGCTGGAGCTATGCTTTGGCAAGCGCAGGCGCCGCAGAAGTCTACGCCGTTGAGGCGCGCGCAGTGCTCATCCAGAAATATAGCAATTTTCCTGAAACGGATTTCAAACACCGTGTCACCTTCAAGCACAGCGACCTCTACAAAGAACTCGACAGGCTGATCGATCAGCAGGCAACATTTGATGTCGTCGCACTGTTCGGGATCCTCTATCACGTCACGGATCACTATGGGCTGCTTGCGCGCATCAAATTGCTGCAGCCGAAAGTTATCATCATCGACAGTGAATTTATCACCAAAGACAACCCAATGATCCAACTTGCCCGCGAGCGCACTGACAACGTGCTTAACGCGACGGGCCAGGTGCCTGAGCAACACGAGACATTGATTGGCATCCCAAGCACAGGCGCTATAGAGCGCATGGCCTCCGTGCTGAACTACCAACTGGTTTGGTCCGACTGGGATGCCCTGCCCCAAGAAAACCGCCGTGGCCTGCGAGACTATTTTCGCAACACCCCCAAACGCCGCCGCACCTGCGCGCTTTATCCGCTGGAGACAGCGGATCAGAGCCACGCCAAATAGCCACCCCTACGCTGCGAATACCCCCGAATACCCGCTGTCAAAAACACGGCCAAACCCCAACGAAAAAGGCCCCGCAGGATCAATCCCACGGGGCCTTCTCAATTTCTAAAGCATCAAAGCTTAGTCGTCAGACTTCAGCGCTGCGCCAAGGATATCGCCCAAGGACGCGCCGCTGTCAGAAGAACCATACTGCTCAACTGCTTCTTTCTCTTCTGCGATCTCGCGCGCTTTCACGGAGACACCCAAACGGCGTGTCTTCGCGTCCACGTTTGTGATGCGCACGTCGACTTTATCGCCAACGGAGAAACGCTCTGGGCGCTGCTCTGCACGGTCACGGGACAGATCGCAGCGGCGGATGAAGGATTTCATGCCTTCATACTCGACCTCAACGCCGCCCTCTTCGATGGCTGTCACTGTCACAGTCACGATAGAGCCACGCTTCACGCCGCCAACCGCTTCAGCGAACTTGTCGCCGCCAAGCGCTTTAACGGAGAGGGAGATACGCTCTTTTTCAACGTCGACTTCAGAAACAACCGCCTGAACGATGTCGTTCTTGTGATAGGACTGGATCGCGTCTTCGCCGCGCTCGTCCCATGACAGATCGGACAGGTGAACCATGCCGTCGATGTCGCCTTCAAGGCCAATGAACAAACCGAATTCGGTGATGTTCTTGACTTCGCCTTCGACCTCAGTGCCCTCTGGGTGTGTCTCGGCAAAGACTTCCCACGGGTTGCGCTGTGTCTGCTTGAGACCAAGGGAAACGCGGCGCTTCGTGCCATCGATTTCCAGAACCATGACTTCGACTTCTTGTGACGTAGACACAATCTTGCCG
>NZ_JBAUHO010000246.1:0-3436 GCF_049680325.1 Planktotalea sp. | reverse complement strand
CTGTGGTTGGCGAGGTTCTATATGTTGACAATACAGGTTTGATTGCCGGAAACACATGGTCTTTGGCCGTTGGTGCAGGGCCGGCTATTATCGAGAATTCAGGCGTCTTTGATGGCGGCGTTTATATGTCGGGTGCAGCGTACAGTTTCTTCACCAACTCCGGTGACGTCTACGGCAACATCTATTTAAGCAATGGCGGCGATCAGTATCGCGGCAAAGCGGATGGCTTTGTTAGCGGAACGGTTTATGGGCTTGACGGGAATGACGCGCTGACAAGCGCCGCGTTTGGGGACAATCTGTCCGGGGGGGCAGACAACGACACATTGCGCGGCGGGGGCGGCGACGACACGTTGTCGGGCGGCACTGAAGACGACATTCTAAGCGGCGGCACAGGGGATGACGAACTGGACGGTGGAAATGGCGCTGATGAGCTGCGCGGAAATTCAGGCGCTGATGATCTGAATGGCGGAAAAGGTGGCGATCTCGTCTTTGGTAACTCCGGCGACGATCTCGTGCGCGGCGCGAATGGCGATGACACGCTGCGCGGAGGTTCAGGGGATGACACCCTGTCCGGCGGATCAGGCCGTGATCTTCTGATTGGAAATTCGGGCGTGGATACCTTTGTGTTTAGTGATGCCTCGGACAGCACGAACAACTCGGATCGCGATGAAATCCGCCACTATGATCGATCGACATCATTGATCTGGAAGATGTGGTCGCTGGTGAATTGGATTACATCGGAACTGGCAGTTTCACGGGTGGCGGCGACGCAGAACTGCGCGTGCGCGAAACCGCAAACGGGGATTCTGTTGTCTACGTCGATACGAATGGTGACGGCTCCGGCGATATGCGCATCCTGCTGAGCAATTTCATCGGATTGACCGAAGCCGATTTTATTCTCTGATCCTACTTTTTTGTGAAGTCGATTTTTGCCTTGCCGCGATAAAGCGCGGTTAGCTCTGCTGGCACTTCGCTTCCATCCGCGAGAAAGGGCAGGATGCCCTTGCGAATGGACTTGCCGCGCATGGCTTTGATGTCGTCTTCTGATTTTGTGACGCGCTGCGACATGCGGCGCGCCCATTTGAACAGGTATCCGTAAAGGCGCTCGATCTCGCCTTGGTGCGCGTCGGCTTTGGCGAGGTCGTGGAATTCTTCTGGATCGGTTTCAAGATCGAACAGCATAGGGCGAAATCCGCCCTCTGCGTGCATCAGTTTGTAACGCCCGTCGAACACCATAAAAAGGCGGGCATCGCGCGGCTCAAGACCTAGTTTCACCGCCTGCGGCGTTACTGAATAGTCGAATTCGCTAATCGCAAACTCGCGCCATTCGGGCGTTTCGCCGTGCAGCCATGGTGATAGCGAACGCCCCTCAAGAATGTGATCCGCGATCTTGCCACCCGCCGCCTCGACAAAGGTCGGGGCAAGGTCGATGCTTTCCACAAGCGCATCGCAGGTGGTGCCACGCGCACTGTCCGCTTCGGCGCGAGGATCGTAAATTATCATCGGAACCTTTACCGATTGCTCGTGAAACAGGTCTTTTTCACCAAGCCAATGATCCCCCAGATAATCCCCATGATCCGAGGTCAGCACGATCATCGTGTCTTTCAATTTGTCTGTTTCTTCCAGGTGATCGAGCAGGCGACCAAGCTGGTCATCACATTGTTTAATCAGGCCCATATAGGCAGGGATCACCTTCTGGCGCACTTCTTCTCGCTGAAACGCCGCGGCAATCTTGTTCTGCATATACGCCCCGTAAACGGGGTGCGGATCGTCTTGCTCTACCTCATGGCGCGTAGCAGCAGGCACATGGTTCGCACCAAACATGTTGTGATAGGGGGCGGGGACGATGTAGGGCCAATGTGGTTTGATATAGCTGACATGAGCCATCCACGGCCCGTCTTTCTCATCAATGAACTCAATTGTTTTCGATGTCAGCCAAGGCGTTTCGCTGTCTTCTTCGCGCACATTGGCGGCCTTGTCGGCGTTTTTGAAAATCCAGCCCGAGGCCATGTCGCCGTCTTCGTCCACGCCCGCATTGGCAAAGTCCGCCCATGGGTTTTCCGAGGGGTATCCTTTGCCCTTGAGATATTCGTTATAGGGCGAACGTTTTTCATCGTAAAAACCGTCAGGCCCATGCCCCCAAAGCCCGTCATCCCTGATCCATGTGTCGAAACCACATTCAGCTTGGCGCGCGCCGATTTCGCTATCAGCTGACAGGCCAAGGCGCGCCATGCCCTCGGCGTCGGCCTTCATGTGGGTTTTGCCAATGAGCCAGCAATCCATTCCCGCTTTGCGCAGGTGGTCGCCCATCGTCTGTTCACCCACTCGAAGAGGAAAGCCGTTCCAGTGCGCGCCGTGCGAAGAGGCATAGCGCCCCGTATAATAGCACATACGCGAGCCGCCGCAGACGGGCGATTGCACGTATGCATTGGTAAAGCGCACGCCCATGGCAGCGACGCGATCGAAATTTGGTGTGTGTAGATGCGGATGACCTGCACAGCTGAGGTAATCAAAGCGCAATTGGTCGTACATGATGAATAGAATGTTCATGAAATCTCCACAGCTACGAGCCCGACAAAATCGCCCATTTTCAACAGTCCCGGAACATGGCGCGCGGTCAGTATGCCGTCAAGCGCTGCATAGCATTCGCTCGGGGCGACGCCTGTGCGATCGATGGGCCAGACCCGTGCGATGGCTTGGCCTGCACAGACAGGATCGCCCAGATCGACAAGGTATTCGATAAGCCCGGCGGTTTGCGCGAAGGTAAAGCAACGCTCGTCAGGCATGTCGATTTGCACGCTTGGCGCGATGTCCAACTCGCCCTTTTGAATGCCTGCATGGATCAACAGGTTGCGAATGCCTTTGCGCGCAATCGCGACGCTTTTCGCGCTGGACGTGCCGGCGCCGCCGAGTTCGGTGGTGACAAAGGTCTTGCCCTGGAATTCAACTTCTGTGTCGAACATGCCGACGTTATCAATCTCTAGCATGCGCGCAGAGTAGGGCGCGTTGAAGGCCTGCATCGCCGCCATGCACCGCGCTTCCTGCGCTTTGTCCTCAAGAATATGCGCAGCGGCAAAGGGAAGGAAATCAAGCGTGCTGCCCCCTGAATGAAAGTCCAGAACGATATCGGCGCGCGGGACCAATTGCGTTGCGATGAAATGGCAAATCTTCCGGGTCACGGTTCCGTCGGGCGCACCGGGAAAGCTTCGGTTCATATTTGCGCCATCAATTGGCGAACAACGCTTGCCAGCGATAAACGCGGGAGTGTTCATCATCGGCAGGATAATGACGCGGCCTGTGATCTGGTCTGGCGTTAGCGAGACTGCCAGTTCTTGCAGGGCGATAGGGCCTTCATATTCATCCCCGTGATTGGCCCCGGTCAGCAGCGCTGTTGGTCCATCGCCATTTGCAATCACGGTGATCGGGATCATCACAG
>NZ_JBAUHO010000245.1:0-8608 GCF_049680325.1 Planktotalea sp. | reverse complement strand
GAAATCAATGCCTGCTTCATGTGCCATCGCAGGCAGGTGCAGACCAGCATTGGTCGAGCCACCTGTACACGCCACCACGCGCGCTGCGTTCTCGAACGCTTCACGTGTGCAGATATCGCGCGCGCGGATGTTCTTTTCGATCAGGTTCATTACCGCAGCGCCAGACGCTTTGGCATATTCATCGCGGCTTTCATAAGGCGCTGGTGCCCCAGACGAAGCTGGCAAGGCAAGGCCGATCGCTTCGGACACGCAGGCAATTGTGTTCGCAGTGAACTGACCGCCGCACGCACCGGCAGAGGGGCAGGCGACGCGCTCTAGGATTTCCAGCTCTGCATTGGTCATTGTGCCGTTCTGCTGGTGCCCAACTGCTTCGAACATGTCCTGAACTGTTAGATCGCGGTTGGCATATTCCGCAGGAACCTTTGCACCCGCAGCCACACGGCCCGGAAGGATTGATCCACCGTACAGGAAGACCGACGGAACATTCAGACGGATCATCGCCATCATCATGCCGGGCAGGGATTTGTCACAACCCGCAAGACCGACAAGCGCATCATAGCAATGGCCGCGCATAGTAAGTTCAACCGTGTCGGCAATCGCCTCGCGGCTGGCCAGTGACGAGCGCATGCCCTCATGGCCCATCGCGATACCGTCGGTAACGGTGATTGTCGTAAACTCGCGCGGCGTGCCAAAGGCGGCTTTTACACCCATTTTGGCGGCCTGTGCCTGACGGTTCAGCGCGATGTTACACGGCGCGGCTTCGTTCCAGCAGGTTGCGACGCCGACCAGTGGCTGGTGAATTTCTTCTTCGGACATACCCATCGCATAATAATAAGAACGATGTGGTGCGCGCGCAGGACCTTCGGTCACATGGCGGCTGGGTAGTTTGCTTTTGTCGAATTTAGTCATGGCTGGCTCCCGAAGAATGCGTTGAAGCGTGGATAAATCAGCGTGGGCAGGGCCGCAAGGCGCGATGTGACACGGCGTTAGATTTGACAAAAAGCTAACTTGGCGCTGAAGCTAACACCATGACCCCGGGAAAAAGCTTTTTTACGTCTGACGAAATCCGCCCGCTTGCACAGCGATCTGATGCATGGGGACTTTGGTTGATTCTGCATTGCTGGGGCACGATCGCCCTCGCGCTGGCGCTCTTCGCCTATGTTCCCAATCCATTGACCTTTATCATTGCCGTGATTGTCATTGGCTCGCGCCAGCTTGGCCTTGCGATCCTGATGCACGAAGCGGCGCATGCGGCGATGTTCAAAACCAGGGCGCTGAACGAATTTGTCGGGGAATGGTTGTGTGGACGTCCCATTCTGGCGGATCTGTTCGAATATCGCAGTTATCATTTAAAGCATCACCGCTACACGCAGACGGAAAATGATCCTGATTTGAAGCTTTCCGCTCCGTTCCCAACCACCAAAGCGTCTATGCGCCGTAAACTGATCCGCGACATCACAGGCCAGACAGGGTTCAGGCAACGCAGCCAGCAGATCATGTTTGCCTTCAAAATGGCGGGCGAGGTCGAGGGCGAGATCAGCTCGCAAGACTTGGCACAAGCCTTCGCTGGCCCGGTCATCGGCCGCGCTTTGATGGCGAATATGGTTATCTTTGCCGTGATGTGGGGCTTTGGCGCGTGGTGGTGGTGGTTTGCCTTTTGGGTACTGCCGCTGCTGACATGGTTTCAATTGGTGCTGCGTGTACGCAATATCGCCGAGCATGGGGTTGTCGAAAAAACCGACGATCCGCTGCGCAATGTACGAACAACAAAAGCAGGTCCGCTGATGCGTCTGATCCTTGCACCCTATTTCGTGAACTATCACCTTGAGCATCATCTTTTGATGCATGTGCCTTGCCATCGTTTGCCGAAGTTACATGCGCTTATGCTTGAACGCGGGCATGGCGCGCAGATGCAGATCGGGCAAAGCTACTGGCAGGTTATGCGCCTTGCCGCGTCTAAGGGTGCATTGCCCACTAGCGCATAACGCAGAGCGCGCCTAAATAGGCTTTATGCTCAAGACAGTTTTCGCCTTTGATTACTCAGCTCACGCCCGTTTCGTTGCCCCTGCGCGCGACGCGGCTGAAGTGTGGCGCTTGGTATTGGGCCTGATCCTTGCAGTCTTCATTATATGGGTCAGCGCGCCGCTGCTTTGGCAGGTCTTGTTTTACGGGCTTAGCGATGATGCCTATCGCACCCTATATGATGACTTTGAAACGCTTTTGCTGCCGCAGAGCTTGCTCTTGATGTTGTTTTCGTTCGGATTCGTCTGGCTTGCGGTTGCTGCGGTTGCTCTGATGTTGCACCAACGTCGCCCTGAAACGCTGATCGGATCGCCACCGATCGCATGGATGCAAGCCAAGTTCGTCATCGTGGCCTTAGCTATTTTATTTGCCGTCCTCTTTATGCTTCCGCCGTATCGCCATGATCCGCCTTTGCAAGAGGGTGCCGACCTTGGGCGCTGGATCGCGCTGCTTGCGCCCGCGCTGTTGGCCATCTTTATTCAAACCAGCGCAGAAGAAGTGCTGTTTCGCGGTTATATGCAACAGCAACTGGCCGCCCGTTTTTCCAATCCGCTGGTTTGGCTGTTCGTGCCGTCTGCATTGTTCGGCTTGGCCCATTACGCGCCCGGAACATACGGTGGCAATGCCTGGCTTGTGGTCATCTGGGCGGCAATATTCGGACTGTTTGCAGCGGATCTAACTGCCCGTTCCGGCACGCTTGGGCCTGCCATTGCGCTGCACTTTGTAACAAACATCTCCGCGTTGCTATTGATCGCGCCTCAAGGCGAGATGTCGGGGCTCGCGCTCTACAGATACGGGTTTTCTGCTGCTGATGAGGCCGCAGTGCGCGCGTTCCTGCCTGTGGACTTTGCGGTGATGTTGGTCAGTTGGCTCACCGCGCGCCTTGCATTGCGGCGCTGATTGCAATTCAGGCCAAGGGCCTTTATCTGGCAAGTAAGACTAACGCAGGAAAGGGTCTGCGATGAACTGGATCAGCAACTACGTCCGACCACGGATCAACTCGATTTTTTCGCGTCGCGAGACGCCCGAAAACCTTTGGTCCAAATGCGACGAATGCGGCACGATGCTGTTTCACCGCGAGCTGAGCGGCAATCAGAATGTGTGCAATTCCTGTGGGCATCACATGGCGATAAGCGCGCGTGACCGCTTTGAGGCGTTGTTTGATGGCGGCGTTTTTGCAGAGGTCGAGGTGCCCCTACCCGTCGCCGATCCTTTGCAGTTTCGCGATCAAAAGAAGTATCCGGATCGCATGAAGGCCGCGCAAAAGGCGACTGGTGAAAAAGAAGCGATGCTGGTTGCAGAGGGCGAAATCGGCCGCACGCCGATTGTTGCTGCCTGTCAGGATTTCTCGTTCATGGCCGGGTCCATGGGCATGTATGTGGGCAATGCGATTATTGCAGCCGCCGAACGCGCTGTTGCAACAGGCAAACCTTTGGTTTTGTTCTCTGCCGCAGGCGGCGCGCGTATGCAGGAGGGCATTCTCAGCCTGATGCAAATGCCGCGCACGACAGTTGCAGTTCAAATGCTCAAAGAAGCAGGCCTGCCTTACATCGTTGTTTTGACCCATCCAACAACTGGCGGTGTCACCGCATCCTATGCGATGCTGGGCGACGTTCAGATCGCCGAGCCAAACGCGCTGATTTGTTTCGCCGGGCCGCGTGTCATCGCGCAAACCATCGGTGAAAAGCTACCCGAAGGCTTCCAGCGCGCCGAGTATCTGCTTGAACACGGGATGCTTGATCGTGTGACCAAACGGACGGAACTCAAAGGTGAGTTGGTGTCTATCATTCGAATGCTGATGCATATGCCGCCCCCTGTAATGGGCGATTTGCCGAAGCCGCCCGAACACCTTGAATTGAGCGCGCCTGCAGCGGCACCAGCGGAAGACGCAAAAGGGTGAGCGCAGGCAACTCTGACATCATCCTTGAGCGGATGATGACACTGCATCCCAAGGTCATTGATCTGGTCCTGGACCGCGCCGAGCGGTTGTTGGCCGCGCTGGGCAACCCAGAGCGCCAGCTGCCAGCTGTCATTCACATTGCCGGCACCAACGGTAAAGGCAGCACGCAAGCGATGATGCGCGCGGGAATAGAGGGCGCTGGCAAAACCGCCCATGCCTATACATCCCCGCATCTGGCGCGCTTTCATGAACGTATTCGCGTCGCGGGCGAGCTGATCTCGGAAGAATATCTGACCGAAGTTCTTGATGAGTGCTATGTCGCCAATGGCGAGCAGAGCATTACATATTTTGAAATCACAACCTGTGCCGCGTTTCTTGCGTTCTCGCGTCAGAAGGCAGACTACACCTTGCTAGAGGTCGGTCTTGGTGGGCGGGTTGATGTCACCAACGTTGTCGACAAGCCTGCATTGACGATCATCACACCTGTCTCGTTGGATCATCAGCAATTTCTTGGGGAAACCTTGCCAGAGATTGCGGGCGAAAAGGCCGGGATCATCAAGCGCGGGGTGCCGTGTATCGTTGGCCCGCAAGAGGATGCCGCCCTTGAGGTGATTGAGGCCAAAGCGGCGCGTCTTGGCGCGCCATTGCTTGTCTATGGCCAGCATTGGCATGTTGGCGTGGAGCGTGATCGGCTGATTTATCAGGATGAAACCGGACTTCTGGATCTGCCAAAACCTGCCCTCTTGGGTGCGCATCAGGTGCGTAACGCGGGCGCAGCTATTGCGGGCTTACGCGCGCTTGGTTTTGACGAAGACGCCTGCGGCGCCGCAATGACAGATGCCACATGGCCTGCGCGAATGCAGCGGTTGAAAAACGGGCCATTGGTGCAAAGCGCACCGGAAATCGAACTTTGGCTTGATGGTGGCCACAATGCCGCTGCGGGCGAGGCGATTGGCGAATTGCTGGGCACGCTGCCTGCCCGCAAGACCTATCTCATTTGCGGTATGTTGAACACGAAAGACGTGAACGGTTACATGCGTCCATTGGCACAGCATGCAGAGCACCTGATCGGGGTCAGCATACCTGGCGAAAAGAACACATTGCCCGCCGAAACAACTGCGAAAGCAGCGCAAGACGCTGGTCTTAATTCCAGCGTTGCAAGTTCTGTTCAAAAGGCATTGGACGAAATAGCGGCAATGGCCCCAGAAGCCCGTGTTTTAATATGCGGCTCTTTATATTTGGCTGGTGACGTTTTACGTTCGAATGGGTGAATCTACATTTAGAAGCAATTGCTAAATATTGCGTTTAAATACAACCTGTGCGATACATTGACGTAAGCGTTTCTAAACCTTACCGATAAAACCAACGAAAACGGAAAACGTTTCGAGCAGGTGTGAGTATCAAAATGTCTATTTCGGGCACGAGTGTGCGTGCCGCGTTAGCGGCCATTTTATCGTTTGCAATTAATGTGCAAACGGTTGACGCAGATATATTGCCGGGCCAACCGAGTGTTGAATTCGAGTTTGGCGGCCAAGGCTTTTCTATTCAGCGCGGCCAAAACGGCGACAATGCCCTACCAAGAGCCTATTCAAATACTGCAAGAAAATGTCCCGACTATTGTATCGAGCCAAGCGATGCCGCGCCGGGCGTTGCAACGCTGACAGAGCTTGAAGTCTTCAGCTTTATGCAAAACAGCGTTTCGACAGGAACTGGCCTTCTCATAGATACACGCCTGCCAAGCGAGTTTGAGAAAGGCACAATTCCGGGCGCTATTTCCGTACCTGCCGCCACACTGGTTGCCAACAATCCCTATCGTGAAGACCTTTTGCTGGCGCTTGGCGCATCGGGAAGCCTTGGGCAAATGGATTTTTCAGGCGCCTTCGATCTAATGGTTTTCGATGATGGCCCCTGGTCCCCAACGGCGCGCCAAGCCGTGCATTTGCTGCTGGACGCGGGTTATCCAACGGAAAAAATTTCGTATTACCGAGGCGGTCTGCAGCTTTGGCACATCTTCGGGTTAACAGTTTCAAAGTGAGTAACAGGCCATGATGCGAAGCATCACTATTTTTTCATTCTTTGCTCTGGCAACGGTGCTGGTCATTGTTTTGCAACCCGGTCCGCGGCCGAGCTATGTCTATGAGCAAAGCGAGAACGCGCTTCGTGAAACATCGCGTAATGAAGTTGACGTTCTGAACGAGCCAAAGGCAACACCAGCCCTTCAGGCACCGGATGAAGTCATTTCAAGATTGAAAGCCGCAGCGCGGCCCGCGCCCGCGATCAAGCAAGCCGAGCCAACGAGCAATCTGGCCCCGGGCGGTTCGCTTACGCGCTTGCAGGCCGCTCTTGATGCCTCGCTTGGTACAAATTCGGTTACATCGGATGCTGACCCAGAGCCTGTCACGACTGTGCAAACTGCCCCCGAACCGATCCGCCCTGTCGCTCAAACGATGTATCAGGCCGTCGAGCCAGAGCTGCGTGACATGAGCTGGCAGACGCTGAACACGCTCAACAGCCTCGGACACAAAACCAAGGGTCCAGGCCAGGAGGGCAGCCTTTTGAATTCGATCGTGCGGCGTTCGATGGGGCAGGTTGGCAATCAGCCTACAGCGCCTGTGACCTCTGCCGTGCGCGCGGTACCTGCGCCAGCCCAACCAGCGCTTCGCACGTCAGCTGTGCAAAGCGGCGCGAAGAAAAGCTATGTTGTGGCCTCTGGCGACACGTTGGCGCTGATCGCGATCAAGCTATATGGCAGTGCCCTTGCGACGGACAAATTGCTGTCCGAAAACCCGGTGCTTCGCCAAAATCCCGACGCTTTGCGCATCGGTCAGGTGCTTCGTTACAGCAATCAATAGCGCGTTTTCCGGCTATTTTTCCTTTGAGATGCAAAAAACTTAACCCTTTGCCAAATTTTTTTGGTGGAGGAAAATGCCGTTTCACACGCGCTAACACGCGCTGCTTGTAGTGGGCGAAAAATGCAATTGAACGAAAAATTCTAGAGTCTCGTCAACGGTTTGTACGTTTGACGCTAGCCTGGCTGTTGAAACCTATCGCAGCCGGATCTGCTCTCAGGCACCATCCTTCTCATATCAAAAAAGCGCAAAACGCGAATCACCACATGTTGACTGATTCGTTTTGCTTCGCCTATAGCTTGTATCCAGCTGGATTATACAGTGCCTGCCAGCACTGAAAAAATCAGAATTCCAGCATGGGGGAAGCAAGTATGAAATGTCACATCGGTGTGGCCTTGTTGGTGGCCTGTGCCACAATGGCGAGCAGCGCGATGGCACAGGACGTGCGTATCACGCAGGATCTCGACAAGGTCTCAGTTAATGTAAGCGGTGTTAATGTTTTAATTGAACGCAACCAGAACCAAGCAAACCGACTAAGCTCTGAGTTCACAAAAACGTCGCGGCCCTGTCCGCCGTTTTGCATCCAGCCCATGACCCTTGCAGAGGGTGTTTCAACGTTTGGCGAGCTGGAAGTCATCGGCTTTTTGCAAGACGAAGTTGCGGCTGGCAAAGGTTTGCTGATCGATACGCGCCTGCCCGAATGGCACGAGAAGGGCTCAATCCCTGGTGCGGTAAATTTGCCGTTCTCCACTTTGGAAGATAATAATCCGTTTCGCGATGAAATCCTGCGCGCTTTGGGCGCGAATGATGCAGGCGGAAGTTGGGATTTTTCCAAGGTGTTTACGCTCACGCTTTTTTGCAATGGCCCTTGGTGCGAGCAAACATCGCGTGCGGTCACAGCGCTTTTAGAGGTGGGCTATCCACCCGAGAAACTAAATTTCTACCGTGGGGGCATGCAAAGCTGGCTCCTCCTCGGTTTGACAACAACCAACCCGGCAGGATGAGGGCGACCCGAACATGATCCGAGTTCTAGCATTTATGGGAGTTTTCATGCTCTCGATTATCGGCCTTTTGTTGCTGCAACCCAGCGAACGTCAGGCAGGGGGTTCAAGCAATATGTTGGACGTTACGCGCACTGCATCTGACACAATGCTGACGACAGTCGCAATCGAACCTGAAGTACAAGAAACCCAAGCGAGCGCGAACCAATTGGCGGCGCTGCAAAAATTGCAAAAGGCGACCTCAGCGAGCCTGTCGAAAAAAGCAATGACCCCCGCCAAAGGCGACATGCGCGCGCTGACATCAAGCGTGCTGGCTAACTTGCAAGGCAAGGCGCCCAATACGGCAGAAACGGGCCAAATTCGCCTTGCTTCACTGGTTTCGCAATCCATGGGCGCAGCTGGCGATGATGCGTTTCGAAGTGCGCTCGCTCGAGAAGCGAAATACGGAACCGAAGAATACACCAAAATGGCGATGGTTGGCGCTGCGGTGGATTCCTCGGCCGTGAAAAAACGCTGGATTGAAAACGCCCGAAAAAAATCCAAAGCGATGGCGGATGCGACAGCGTTCATGTCCTCCGGAACAAAAGCAACGCCGGGGTTCGACGATACCATTCACATCGTCAAACGCGGTGACAGCCTGATGAAACTTTCGATCCGCTATTACGGTCGAACGATTGACTATCAGGTGATTTACGAAGCGAACAGGGATGTGTTGCCAAGCCCTGACCAAATTCGCGTGGGTCAAAAACTGAAGATCCCTCCGATGACCAGCGCCTGATCGAGCGGCGTACGGGAAACGGGACAAACTACAGGCACTACCTTGAAGGGGCTTTCGG
>NZ_JBAUHO010000244.1:0-7855 GCF_049680325.1 Planktotalea sp. | reverse complement strand
ACAACGCGGCTTTTTTTATTGGGTGTTACTTGGAGTTTTCCGCGCTGCGCTGCGCGATCAAAATAGCCAGAGCCTCGGCCATGCCTTTGGTCTGCGGTGCGCCGGTGACACCCCCCACCCCGATCTTGCGCGAAAACGACCAGTATAGCCCGGGCGACCAACGACGCTCCCCACGCGATTTTAGCGTCACCAAGAAGCCGTTTGAAGGTTTGAAGGCAAAGGCACCGCGTTCAACCTTTTCAATATTCGACACTTTGGCCAATACGTCACCGCCTTGAATGCGCAATTCATGCTCGGTAAGCTCGATGACCTGCGAGGTCGCGCTGTGTAATCTCATCGCAGCAAGCAAAGCCCCGATGCCAAAAACGATCAATATGATTTGAGACGCACCGATTTGCAGCGCAAGCGCCAAGTAGATCAGTAACCCCCCAAGGATCGCAAGCATAGCGGTCCCTGTAATACGGCGCGGCGGGGACGCGGCGAGCGTTGCAATTACTTTATCAGACATAAGGGCGGCCCTTTTCGAAATGGAATTGCGCCACCCTTACCCCCCGTTCCTATCAATTGCGAGAGCGCAGCGCCCTAGCGCCGCACAATAACCTCGGCGCCGCGCTCTTCAGGTTCGTCATCAACCATTTCGGCAGGAAAGCCCGGTGCTCTGACATCAAGACCTGTCGCCTCTTCCAAACGCTTGATAATATTCGGAGAAAGCTCCCTCGGTCCGAAACGTTCGATACCGTCATTGAAGATATCAATGAGAAGCGGATTAAGCTGCAAAGGCACCTGCGCGCGATCCGCGACCGCCTGAAACAAACCGATATCCTTGGCAACAAGATCCATCGTAAAGGAAATATCGCGGCTGCCGTTCAGGATCACCTGACTTTCCGTCTCATGAACAAAGGACGTGCCAGACGAAATTCGGATGGCTTCATAGGCGGTAGCAAGGTCCATACCTGCGCCTTTGGCTACTGTCAGCGCCTCGGCGCAAGACACCAGATTGGCCGTCGCCAGATAGTTGGTGATAACTTTGAGAATGCTCGCAGAGCCAAGGTCACCCGTGTGCAAAACCCTACGGCCCATGATTGTCAGCAACGGCAAGATCCGCTCGAAGGTGTCGCGTGAACATCCTGCAAAGATTGAAATATTTCCTGTATCGGCGCGGTGGCACCCGCCGGAAACGGGGCAATCAACAGCCGCGCCGCCTGCTGCGATCACCATTGCCCCGAGGCGCTTCACTTCCGCCTCATCTGTGGTGGACATTTCCATCCAGATCTTGCCGTCGCGCACTTCCGGCAGCATTTCCTGCATCACCGCATCAGACGCCGCAGGGCTTGGCAAACAGGTGATAACAGCGTCGCACTCTCGCATCAAAGCAGCGGCGCTGCCGCCAGCACTTGCGCCCGCATCAACCGCCCTAGCGACCAAAGCGCCATCAAGATCATGTACGCTCAACTCAACACCGTTGCGCAGCAAACTCCCCGAAAGCTTGCCGCCCACATTGCCAAGTCCGATAAAACCAATTTTCATGCCTGTCTCCCTTTTGCTTGCGCATAATTGAAAGTCGCTTTCCGACCCGTCGCGCCTATTCGCGACCCTTGGCATGAATTAGCAACTGCACAACAGTGAGTTTATGGGCAAAATGAAGCGGGGCCACCGCTCCGATTGTAACCGATCATTAAGGTTAATCGCCTAGGACGGGCTCACCCGGACAGCTGGAGAGCGACCCCGGGCGCAAAGTGAAGCCCCGATTCAGCCTGATGTCAGTAGACCCGCGCTAATCGGGGTGACCCACCCTGTCTTCATTTTGCCAATAAACTCGAATCCAGCTCTTGCGACGGGCGCACCGCAGGTTAGGCTCACGACATGAGCTATTTACCCAACCATCCATCACGCGACAACGACACCGAAGCCGGGATAGATGTTACCGAAGACTTCGAACCTTTTGTTCAGCGCAATGATGTCTTTACCCGTGCCTTTTGGGATGAACGGGTGAGAACCCCGAAAAGTGATGCCTTCTTTGCATCTTATCGCATGGAAGCCGCGCCGCGGCGGGGTGACGGTTTTACCCAGCGCGATTTTGCCCTACGCAATGCCTCCTGGTTGATTTCCGACGTGATCTCGGATCGCGGGGCGGCCGTTGGGAAACGCGAAGGATTTCAGGCACCTATTGCCTATGACACGCCAGTCGCGCCCGATCAGATCCCGATTGATGATCCCGGCAAGATGAGCGCTGAAATCAAGCGCATCGCCCGGTTCTTTGGCGCAGATCTTTGCGCGATTACCCAGCGCGATGACCGCTGGCTTTACGCATCGCGCGTGGATACCCGGGATATGAGCGCAGCGCCCAATGATCTGCCCGAAGGCATCACCCATGTCATCGTTCTGGGGCATCAGATGGAGGAGGATTTGGTCGCCACCTATCCTTCTGCGCTTGCAGGGGCAGCGACCGGGCGCGAGTACAGCCATGAAGCCGCGATTGTCATGCAACTGGCCGCATACATCCGCAATTTAGGGTATGAGGCTGTCGCGTCGATGAACGATACAGGGCTGGTCATTCCCTACGCTTTGAAAGCGGGGCTTGGAGAATACGCGCGCAACCAAATGGTCATCACACCAGAGTTCGGGCCGCGCCTCAGGTTTTCAAAGATATTCACCTCGCTTCCGCTCCAGGCCGACCCGCCCAAAAAGCTGGGCGTGACAGAGTTCTGCAACATTTGTACGAAATGTGCCGATGCCTGCCCTGTCAAAGCACTGCCCTTTGGCGCACCGGCCCTTAGCACTCAACCATCAAGCATCAAGGGCGTGCGCAAATGGACCTCTGACGCAGAAAAGTGCTTCGGATTTTGGGCAAAAATGTCCTCCGATTGTGCGATCTGCATGCGCGTCTGTCCGTTCAATCGGAACTTTACCCAGCGCCGCCACCGGCTTTGGCTCAAACTCGCCCTATCGCCCTTGCGCCGTTTTGCGCTTTGGCTCGACAAAGGGCGCGGTGGGCGGATCAAACCATCGCTCTGGTGGGATGCCAGCGGGAAATAAGGATCACGCAGCGAAAGCGCGCGCGAAACCGAAACGGTGTTTTGGAAAAATGCACGTTGCAGAACGGCGGTTCTGCACTGGGCGAGAAAGCAGAACATACGTTCCAGATAACACCAGCATAACCGCCCTTTGAATGTTTGACAGCGGGCATTCCAAGCCCCAATTGGAACAGCGTTCTGAAACGCATGCCCAATCAAGGAGGCTCGCGCCATGTTTGAAACCATTCTAGAGATCACAGACTGGGACATTACACCCAAAGCCGCCTCGCTCGCCCTTGCGCTCGCGCTTGGCCTTGCCTTTGGCATCTTGGCAGAGCGAACAAAGTTTTGTTTCCGTAGCGCCTTGATTGGCGCGCAGCGGCGCTCTTCGATGGGTGTTTGGCTGATGGCGCTCGCCTTTGCTGTCCTTGGAACGCAGGCCGCGATCTGGTTTGAACTGATTACGTTTGACGAGCACCGCTTTTATACGTCCGACCTACCGATCCTCGCAATCCTTGCGGGCGGCGTAATGTTTGGCGCAGGCATGGTTCTGACGCGCGGATGTGCGTCGCGCCTTACTGTGCTGGCAGGAACGGGCAACCTTCGCGCGCTGTTTGTGATGATCGTCTTTGCAATCACGGCACATGCCGCATTGAAAGGCGTGCTTGCCCCTGTGCGCACTGCACTGGGTTCGCTCACGCTCGATCTGGGTGAACTTACCGGCTTTGCTGCCCTGCCCGGCGGTGCATTGTTCTGGAGCGCCCTGATCGCCGCTGCTGCACTCGTTACAGCGTTCAGGTCCAGCGCGGCACGTGGGACTTTGATCTTGGCCGCGCTGCTTGGTCTGCTTGTTCCCCTTGCATGGGTTGGCACAGGTTTCGTGCTCTTTGACGAGTTTGACCCGATTGCCTTGGAAAGCCTGTCGTTCACGTCCCCAATGGCGGACAGCCTGTTCTGGTCGGTTGCGTCCAGCTCTATTCCAGCAGGCTTTGGCACGGGGCTGATCGGCGGCACGCTTGCGGGTGCGTTGATTGCCTCTCTGATCTTCCGCACTTTCCAGTGGCAAAGCTTTGAGACACCACAGCAGACGGGTCGCTACATTGGCGGCGGCGTACTGATGGGGCTTGGCGGCGTTCTTGCAGGCGGTTGCACAGTTGGTGCAGGACTTGCAGGTATTCCAACGCTGAGCTTTGCTGCGCTGCTTGCTTTGCTGGCAATCGCCGCAGGCGCAGTGGCGGCGAACGCTTTGCTTAACCGTGGGTCTTCTTTCGCAGGCGGCGCACCGAAAGCCACACAATCAATACTACCGGCAGAGTAACCAGCGCCGTTAATATCCCCTTGCTGGTGCCTGTGACGCCAGTGAGGGGATAGATCAAATAGCTGGCCAGCGAGACCGCGTAATAGCTGATCGCCACCACCGAGAGCCCCTCGACAGTCTCTTGCAAACGGAATTGCATGTCGGCGCGGCGATCCATGCTTTCCAACAGTTTCTGGTTCTGCGCAGAGCGATCCACATCCACGCGTGTTCGCAAAAGCTGCGAGGCGCGCACCGCGCGCTCTGACATCCGCGATAGCCGCGTTTGCGATGACTTTACTGTGCGCATGGCAGGATCAAAGCGGCGCATCATGAATTCCGTCAAGGTTTGCCGACCCTCGAAGGGCAACTCGCGCAGGGTCGCGATGCGCTGGTTTACAATAGCCTCATAAGCACCCGTCGCACCAAAGCGGAACTCGGTTTGTGCCTGTAGCGCTTCAAGATCGGTCGAAATGCGCAGCAACTCGTCAAGCTGACGTTCTGCCGCTTCCCCGCCAACCTGCATCGAGCCCATCAACGTGGTAAGCCCACTGTCCAGCGCGCCCATTTGCGGGCCAATCTCACGGGTCTGCGCAAAGCCGAGCATCGACATGCTTTTGTAGGTTTCGATCTCGAACAGACGTTGCACGATCCGTCCCAAACGCCCCTGCCCGACGCCTTCACGCGCGAACACGGCAAAGCGGCTATGCCCTGCGGGATCAATATGAAAATCGCTCGCGACAATCGCAGCGCCGTCAAGCACGGCACTGGCAGCAAGGCTTTCGCGCACGAACCAGTCCTCCAGCTTGTCACCCGCCTCGGTGTCGCTCTGGCTCGGCTCGACCCTCAGCATCGCGGACACCATTCGCGTTCCTTGTGCGGCTTCTAGCCAGTCGGACGGAAAAACGTCAAAATCCATTGGATCGAAGGGGCGTTCGCCCAAGCCATCCATCATCAACGTATAGGTGACAAATTCCGTGTGCCGTTCCCATTTCAGATTGTGACGCCCGATAGGTCCGGAAAAATGGGTCGCACCCGGTTGCGGATGCGCAGTTCCATAGCGATCGAGCAATTGGATCAGATGCACCAAATCGGCGTCGGCCGCGTTTTGCACATCGCCTTCGGCATGTTTGAGCGCCAGAAACACCGCCCGCGAACCTGCGCCGACGCTTGGAAAGGGCCGCGCGTGCAGCTCGTTAGAAAGTTGGTAACGAAGCGGATGATCTTTTACAGTTGGCAAGAGCGCGCCTTTCAGGGAACTGGGCTTTGTCCCTTTTACGCAGATCACACCGTCATGAAAAGAAAAAATTGTTTTCTTGCAATGTGTTAGATGAATACCATCGTATACAAAGCTAAAAAATCAGGCGGCTTCCCATTAACCAGCGCCAAACAAAAAAGCCCCGCCAAATGGCAGGGCTTTCTTAGTCTCTAAAGTCGCGCAGCTTAGTCGATCATCGGCAAGAGCTTATCGAGGCTCTCTTTCGCATCACCGTAATACATGCGCGTGTTCTCTTTATAGAACAGCGGGTTTTCGATGCCGGAATACCCCGTACCTTGACCACGCTTGGACACGAACACCTGCTTGGCTTTCCAGCACTCCAGAACGGGCATGCCCGCGATTGGGGAGTTCGGATCATCCTGCGCTGCCGGGTTCACGATGTCGTTGGAGCCGATGACGATGGCGACGTCCGTATCTGGGAAGTCGTCATTAATTTCGTCCATTTCCATCACGATGTCATAGGGCACTTTGGCCTCCGCCAGCAGAACGTTCATGTGACCGGGCAAACGACCCGCTACAGGGTGGATTGCAAAGCGCACGGTTTTGCCTTTCGCACGCAACTTGCGCACCAGCTCGGCTACTGTCGCCTGCGCCTGCGCAACCGCCATACCGTAACCCGGAATGATGATGACGCTATCGGCTTCATTCAGCGCTGTCGCAACACCGTCGGTGTCAATCGCGATCTGTTCGCCCTCAACGGCCATTTGTTCGCCCGCCGGACCACCAAAGCCACCAAGAATAACAGAGACGAACGAACGGTTCATCGCCTTACACATGATGTAGCTAAGGATCGCACCAGAGGAGCCAACCAGCGCACCAACAACGATCAACAGGTCATTCCCGAGGGAGAAACCGATCGCTGCCGCTGCCCAGCCAGAGTAGCTGTTGAGCATGGAAACAACCACTGGCATATCCGCGCCGCCGATGCCCATGATAAGATGGTAGCCAATGAACAACGCCGCCAAGGTCATCAGGAACAGCGGGAAGAAACCGCCCGTGTTGGTGTACCAGATCAACGTAATCACGGCGATTGCAGCCGCCGCGATATTGAGCATGTGACCGCCTGGCAGTTTCGTCGCTGCGCTATCCACTTTGCCCGCCAGTTTGCCATAAGCAATAACAGAGCCCGTGAAAGTCACCGCACCGATGAAGATACCAAGGAACAACTCGACACGCAGGATATTGATCTCGACAGGCGCTTTATGTGCGATCAACGCCGCAAAAGTGCCGAGGTGTTGATCGTGCAGCCATGCTTCCATGCCTTCTGCATTCAGCGATGTCGGTGCGCTTGCCATCAGGCTTGCGACATTGCCAATCTCGAAATGTGCAATAAAGCCGACGAAAACCGCCGCAAGACCAACAAGCGAGTGCATCGCAGCTACCAGTTCCGGCATTTGCGTCATTTGCACTTTGGTCGCCAGTTGGTACCCGATTGCGCCGCCCCCTGCGATCAGCAGGAGCGACAGGAACCAATACCCCGCGCCCGGTCCAACCAGTGTTGCAGCCACCGCCAGCGCCATGCCGACAATGCCATACCATACCGCGCGTTTCGCGCTTTCTTGTCCTGACAATCCACCCAAAGACAGAATGAACAGAACCGCCGCAACTACGTAAGCTGCTGTTGTAAAACCAAATTCCATTTATCCAGCCCCCTTACGATTTCTGGAACATGGCGAGCATGCGCCGTGTCACGAGAAAACCGCCGAAAATATTGATGCCCGTCATAAAGACCGACAAAGCCGCGAGCAGGATCACCAGGAAAGAGCCCGATCCGATTTGCATCAGCGCGCCCAGAATGATGATCGAGGAAATCGCGTTTGTGACCGCCATGAGTGGTGTGTGCAAAGAATGCGCCACTCCCCAGATCACTTGGAAGCCAACAAAGACCGCCAGAACAAAGACGATGAAGTGCTGCATAAAGCTTGCCGGGGCCACAAGGCCGACGCCAAGCAGCAGAACCGCACCAACCGCGAGCAAGGTGACCTGGCTTTTGGTTTGCGCTTTGAACGCGGCGACTTCTGCGGCGCGCTTTTCTTCAGCTGTCAGCTCTGGAACGACTTCCTTGGGCTTGGCCGCAATCGCCTGGATCTTTGGCGGTGGCGGCGGGAAAGTGATTTCCTTTTCAAACGTCACTGTCGCGCCGCGGATCACATCATCTTCCATATTGTGATTGATCTGGCCGTCCTTTTCAGGGGTCAGATCCGTCATCATATGGCGAATGTTCGTCGCATAAAGCGTAGAGGCCTGCGTTGCCATGCGGGATGGTAA
>NZ_JBAUHO010000243.1:0-18238 GCF_049680325.1 Planktotalea sp. | reverse complement strand
GCTCGCAACTTATGGCCTCAGGCGCGCGGCATGGTTGCTGTCTATCATGATGATCCGAACACAGTTGCGGCGGACGAGCTGCGCTCGCATGCGGGCGTCGAAGTGGGCCCCGATTTCAAAATGCCAGAGGGACTGGAAGAGGTGACGATCAAAAGCGGTGAAACTGCCGTTCTGGTGTTCAAAGGGGCCTATATGGGGCTGCAACAGGCCTATGACTGGCTTTATGGGCAATGGTTGCCCAACTCTGGCCGCGTGCCCGCCGATGCACCCAGCTATGAAGCCTATCTAAACTCGCCCATGGATACGGCGCCTGATGATTTGTTGACCGAAATTTGTGTGCCGCTTCAGGTCAAAAAGACAGGATAAAGAGAAGCGACAAGCAGCGCCGCCATCGTCCAATTGAACGCATGCAGGCGGGCGGCGCTGGTAAGGAAGCGTGCCATTTGTTGGCCCATCAATGTCCACGAAGAAACGCAGGGCAAATTCACCAGACCAAAGGCCAAGGCGACAATTAAAACAGATCCGGTGCTTTGGTCTGGCATGTAAACCGAGATAGCCGTCAACGCCATCGTCCAGGCTTTGGGATTCACCCATTGGAACAAAGCCGCCTGCATGAAAGTGAGCGGTTTTGCGTCATGGTCTATCACGCCTTCGGGCGGTGCGGAGTTGGCGACTTTCCACGCGAGCCAGAGCAGATAGATCACGCTGACAATCTTCAAAATGATATGCAGGACCGGATAAGCATCGAAGATCTGCGCAAGGCCCAGCCCGAACAAAATAATCATCACCGTAAAGCCAATGCCGATGCCCAGCATATGTGGGATCGAGCGACGAAATCCAAAGTTTGCACCAGAGGCCATAAGCATCAGGTTATTTGGCCCCGGAGTTACCGAAGATACGAATGCAAACAGAAGCAAGCCAAGCAGTAGGTCATAGGTCATGCCATATCGCTAAAGCAGATCTACGCCCGTTCAAACCGAATTATTGTACCAACCATTTGGCGTGAACTGCGAGCGGGCCGCGAAATGCCCATCCGCCGTATGTGACAGGCGCGGTTAATTCAATATTCTTGAAGCGTTCAAAGAACATCGGCAAAGCGACCTCGGCAATCAAGCTGCGCGATGCCCACGCGCCTGCGCAAAAATGCGGGCCCGCGCCAAAGGAAATCGCCGGGCCGTTGTCGCGGGTGATATCAAAGCGCTCCGGGTGCTTGAAAATCGCCTCGTCGCGGTTTGCGGAACCAAACATCAGAAATGCGCGATCTTCAGGCTCGAAGGTGACGCCTTCAATTGTATCCTGCTTGGCGATACGGCGCGGCGACATGCCGATGGGTGACATCCAACGTGCATATTCTTCAAAGACGGCCAGCCAGCTGACGTCACCATTTAGCGCCATTTGCAACTGATCGGGATGTTCCAAGAGCGTCGCAATCGCGCCGGAAATTGCATCACGCGGCTCGTTCTGACCACCAGAAATAGCAAGCTTGATGTTGGCGCGTATCTGCGGCATTGGCATCCCCGCTTTCATCGAAACGGCCAACAAAGATAGGTCCGGATGAGCGGTAAGCGGCGCGATCCGTTCATCAATGTGCCTATCAATGGAGGCAGTGCAGTCGTTACAATTGGCCTCAACTGCTGGCACACCTGCGAAATTCGAACAGCCGTCAATCATGCCTTGGCTCACACGGTCCATCTCTGCGAAGTGCATATTGGTCAAACCGGTGATCGAACGCAGGGCGTGCGCGGAAACCGGCATTGCGAAATCACGGACCAGATCACCCTGCCCTTTTGCAGATATTTCATCCAGGACGCCGCGCGTGGCTTCTTCAAACTGTGCTTTCCAGACATCGCGGACTGTTCGCGGCGACACGGTAGGAAAGATCGCTTTGCGCTCGGCCATATGCGCATCACCGTCTTTGCGCATCATGTTCTCGCCCATCAGTTTGCTCATTAACCCGCCCGGTTGAAGCGAGCTGAAGACATCTATGCGTTTTTCCTGACGAAAGATTTCATCCCGCCTGGTGAGCAGCGTTGCATCAAGTTCGGGAACATAGGCGATCGGCACCTCTTTACGCATGCGCGCAAGATCATCGTAAGGGTCGGACCAAAAAGCGGCAAGATCTATATGATATGTGGGTGCATTTGACATAGCATACGTTGCGACGTGCCTGTTGAATGGTCAAGCCATCCGCTTCGGCAATTCTTCAGCAAGCATGTCATACACCAAACGAATTTTACGCGACGTGTGCAGCTCTCGATGCGCCACAAGCCATGTCGGGAACATAATTGGTTCGCTATCGGGCAATACCACCTCGATATCTGGCGAGGCTTTGGCAACATCAACAGACATCGGGCAAATGCCCAAGCCCTGCTTAACCATTTCCCAAGCGACCAAGCCGTTCGCGGAACCCAGCTTGAAATGGCCCGCAGTTAACTCGAGTCCGATTTGTGAAAAATAGGCGAGCATCTGGGCCGTGTCACCGAAGCCTATGAAATCATGCGCAATCAGGTCAGCCTTGGTCTTTGGACGGCCATGCTTATCAAGATAGGCCTTGGATGCATAGAAACGTCCGCTGGAATTGTGGATCATCCGCGCGATGAGATCAGGTTGATCCGGCCGCGCGTTGCGGACCGCAATATCGGCCTCGCGCTGGACCAGATCGCTAATGTCATTGGTCGCGACGATATCAATTTCAATCTTCGGGGCAACGCTGCGCAGTTTGTGAAGGATCGGGGGTAAAAGATAAGCGGCAAACAGATCAGATGCTGTGATACGTACCATGCCTTCAATACCTTGAGACTGCCCTGAAGCGAGCAACGAAATTCTGCCCGCGGCCTCTGCCATCGCGCGCACGTGTTGCGCTAGTTCGCGGCCAGCCTGCGTAACCTGCAACGCGCGACCAGAGCGTTCAAACAGGGTGACGTTCAACTCTTCCTCGAACGCAGCGATTTGTCGGCCAATGGTTGGTTGCGTCTGCTTCAAGACACGCGCGGCTGAAGACAGTGAACCTTCCTCGACAACGGCCAAGAAGGCACGTGCGCGGGTCCAGTCAAATGAGATGGCGTTCCAATTCATGCATTATTGCATAACAGAAAGTCAGAATTCGGCAATTCCCGATGATATTCGCATGCGTTAAGTGTCACGCAAAGGAGATCAACATGATTAATGAAGCCACATTCTGGGACAAAGTCTCCGAGAAATACGCACGCGATCCGATCAAGGATATGGACGCTTATACCTACACGCGTGAGCGCACGCGCAGCTATCTCAAACACGAAGACACCGTTTTGGAAATCGGCTGTGGTACGGGATCAACCGCGCTGGAACTCGCGGATGCGGTCGGTGCCTATCACGGCACAGACATTTCACCCAATATGATTAAGATTGCGCGCAGAAAGGTAGCGGCGAGCAGTATCGCCAACCTCAGCTTTGAAGCGCATCCCGCACTGGAAGGCATTCACGCACACGAAGGGCTTGATGCGGTTCTCGCCTTCAACTTGCTGCATCTGCTGCGCGATATTCCCGCGACGCTCAAAGCGGCGCACGCTGCGCTACGTCCTGGCGGACTGCTTATTACCAAGACCGCTTGCCTGAAGTCAGCCAGCTTCAAGTACCAATTGATGTTCAAGGTAATCCCCTTGGCACAGATGCTAGGCAAAGCACCATTCGTCCAGTTTTTCACTGAACAGGCGTATGATTCAATGATCGAAGCCGCTGGTTTTGAAATCATAGAAAGCGGCAATCATCCGGTTAATCCACCAGCAAGATATGTCGTGGCACGCAAGCGTTGATTAAACACCCAATGCCTTGCCCGGAGCGCCTAGGATAAACTACGACGCGCAGCAGCCAGCAGGATCCGGGCGTAGAGCTTGTGAAACCCCAACAGAGCGCGAAATCCCAAGCTCATTTTTGGCGTGCCATCCCTGTCCTTTGCCGACGGCAGGATAGCACTGCCAAAATACAGCTTCGTTCCAGTTGCAGTGTTGGCGCGCATCAACCAAGTTCGGATCGGACCATCGCCAACCGCGAGCAGTAACTGATCCGCGCTACGTTCAACGACATGCCAAGCAGCGAGCCGGTCCGATGCACCCGCCGCCAGCGCACGCACCTGAGCTATGCTTGATGGTTTGCGCAGTGTGACAGCAAGGATCTTGCGCTCAAGGCGGAACACCCAGGTGTCAAAGAACGCGATGGCGAAATTCTCCAGATCAACGGGTTCTTCGATATCCGTAGTGAAGCAATCCGTATATGCCCCCGCGTCATTAAGATATCGTGCAAGGAATGCGGTTTCAGGGAGAGGCACTTGAATGATTGAGGGCATCGGCAAATCCGTTGATCCAGAAACATACGCTAACGTATGCTAGAACAATTCTATCGTCAAAGCAAACTTGCTTGCCTGTACCATTATGCCTCAACGAAAAACGCCGCCGAAGTTTCCTTCGACGGCGCTCGCATTTCTATTTGATGCTGCTTAACCGCAGACACGGCCCAGCGCATGATCGACTGCGTCGGTGATGCGATCAATATCATCTGCCGTCGCAATCAATGCAGGCGAGAAGCACAGCGTGTTGTTCTTGCCGGGAATTGAACGGTTGGTCGCACCGATAATCACGCCCTGCTGGTTACAATCCGCAACGATTGCACCAACCGTCTTTTCATCCAGCGGCGCTTTGCTTGCGCGATCAGATACCAGCTCTGCGCCGCAGAACAGGCCCTTGCCGCGCACGTCACCGATAACTGCATGCTTTTCAGCCAGCGCATTAAGGTTGGCGATCATACGCGCACCCATGTCCAACGTGTTTTGCAGAAGGTTCTCTTCTTCGATGATTTTCATATTCTCGATTGCTGCCGCAGGGCCCGCCGTGCAGCCACCAAAGGTGGAAATATCGCGGAAGTAGTTCATTGGGTCAGAGCTGTCGTCCTTGAACATATCGAAAACATCTTCGGTCGTAACGCAGCATGAAATCGCCGCATAGCCAGAGGCGACACCCTTTGCCATAGTTACGATGTCAGGCTTGATTCCGTAGTTCTGATAGCCGAACCAAGTGCCTGTTCGACCCACACCGCAGACGACTTCGTCGATGTGAAGTAAAATGTCATACTTCTTACAGATTTCCTGAACACGCTCCCAATAGCCTTCTGGCGGGGTGATTACGCCGCCACCCGCCGTAACAGGCTCAAGGCAAAGCGCACCGACGGTGTCAGCACCTTCACGAAGAATAACTTCCTCGATCTGGTTTGCGGCCCAGACGCCGTAGTTTTCCTCTGGCGCACCGTCCTGTTCATGCTTGCGATATTCCAGGCAATGCGGGACGCGGACGAAACCTGGCGCAAAAGGGCCATACTGCGCGTTGCGCTCGTCTTGGCCACCCGCTGACATCGTTGCCAATGTACCGCCATGATAATCGCGGTCGCGATAAAGGATCTTGTGCTTCTTGCCACCATAGCGCTTGTGGGCGATCTGGCGAACGATCTTGAAGCCCTTCTCGTTGGCTTCAGAACCTGAGTTTGCGTAATACACACGCGTCATGCCTGGCATCTTCGCAATCAACTGTTCCGCAAAGATAGCGCCTGGGATTGAGCCGACTGTGCCGCCAAAGAAGTTCATTTTCAGAATTTGATCGCGCACCGCGTTTGCAATGCTTTCGCGGCCGTAGCCAACGTTGACGGTCCAAACGCCGCCCGACACAGCATCCATGTGCTCTTTGCCATGTTGGTCCCAAACCAGCATGCCTTTGCCTTCAATAATAATGCGTGGCTCGCCCGTTTCAAAAGCCTTGTGTTGCACCAAGTGATGCCAAACATGTGCGCGATCCGCATCGACCACTTTGCTGTAATCGTTGTCCTTAAAAGTACCGTCCATCGCCATTTTCCTAATTGGGCTGGCACCGGTGAAAACGGCGCGCAGGAACACCCCTTTGAACGCGGGGCTTGATGTCATCACTTCATATGCAAATCCGAGTCTCGAATAGGGCCAGTTGGTCGCACTCTTTATATCCAAAATAAACGACAAATTGCCCAAAGCCTAACCACATCATCGGCATGCCGCTGGATTCCATGCTGTTTTTCGAGATTGTGAGTTGCTTGATCCCTGCAAAAATGGCTTGCTGCACAACGGGCGTTGTAAAAACGAATTGCAATGCACAGCGATTTGCGCTGCTCTGCGCAAAGCAAGGAACATGCGACACGTATGTTTTCAACGAAAACGGCAAAATGCCGGACTATCGTGCCCAAGGGCACGCAATTGGGAGAAACTAAATGACACTTAAAACAAAACTGATGAGCGCTGTTGCTGGCGTTGCAATGCTTTCGGGCGCGCAGGCGATGGCAGACGGCCACGGTGAAATTACAGTTGGATACTTTCTAGAGTGGCCAATGCCATTCCAGTTCGCAAAAGCGGAAGGTATGTACGACGAAGCCCTTGGCATGAAAGTGAACTGGGTCGCATTCGATACAGGTACAGCAATGTCCGCAGCAATGGCATCCGGCGACGTTCAGCTGTCCGTATCTCAAGGCATCCCACCGTTCGTTGTTGCAACGTCTGCTGGTCAAGACCTTCAGGTTGTCGACGTTGCGGTTTCCTATGCTGACAACGACAACTGCGTCGTTGCTGCAGCCCTTGAAATCGACAAGGACTCTGCTGGCGAATTGGCAGGCAAGAAAGTTGCTGTTCCACTCGGCACAGCGGCGCACTACGGTTTCTTGAAGCAGATGGCACACTTTGGTGTTGACGTTGCAGGTCTGACAGTTGTGGACATGGCACCAGCAGAAGGCCAAGCGGCTTTGGCGCAGGGCGCAGTCGATATGGCTTGTGGTTGGGGCGGTGCGCTCAAGCGTATGAAAGAATCCGGCAACATCCTTCTGACAGGTGCAGAAAAGATGGAACTGGGCATTCTGGTATTTGATGCGACAACTGGCCCATCATCCTACATTGCAGAAAACAGCGATACAGTTGCGAAGTTCCTGAAAGTCACTGCAGACGCAAATGCAATGTGGGCTGACGAAGCAATGCAGTCCAAGATGCTTCCTGTGATCGCAAAAGACGCGGGTATGTCCGAAGCGGAAGCGGCCTCCAGCCTGTCAACCTTCGAGTTCCCCGACGTCTCTGCTCAGCTTAGCGATGCATGGCTCGGCGGCACGGCGCAGGAGTTCATGAAAGGCGTTGCAGACGTCTTCGTTGCGGCTGGCTCTATCGACGCGGCAAAAGCATCTTATGCTGACAACGTGAACACTGGGCCACTTAACGCCATCAAGTAAGTCGTAAGTAATGCGAGGCGAGTGCTATCATGGCGCTCGCCTTCATTTTTCTTGAATTTTCCGCTCCTACCGGGAGCAGAGAGGATCAGATGTCTGGACTCCAAATAGACAACATATCGATGCGATTTGGGTTGCCCAATGGCGGGCATGTACAAGCGCTGCAAAATGTCTCCCTAGATATTAAATCAGGCGAATTGATGAGCGTGCTTGGGCCGTCAGGTTGCGGCAAGACTACGCTGCTGAATATCGTCGCCGGTTTTCTTGCCCCTACCGAGGGCAACATCATTTTGAACGACAAGAAGGTCGTTGGACCCAGCGCCGATCGCGGCATGGTGTTCCAGCAAGGCGCTTTGTTTGAATGGATGACGGTTCGCGAGAACGTGAGCTTTGGCCCCGATATGAAGGGTGTCAGCCGCGCGGAAAGCAAAGAGAACGTTGAGCATTTGCTTGAGGTTGTTGGCCTTGCGGACTTCAAAGAAAAGGCAATTTACGAATTGTCCGGCGGCATGCAGCAACGTGTTGCGCTTGCCCGCTGCCTTGCCAATGATCCCGACGTGATTTTGATGGACGAACCGCTTGGTGCGCTTGATGCATTGACGCGAGAAAAGATGCAGGGCCTTGTCCTTGATCTGTGGCGCGAGACGGGCAAAACGATCATTCTGATTACCCACTCCGTTGAAGAGGCGCTACTTTTGGGTGAACGTCTTCTCGTTATGGCACCCCGCCCTGGCCGCGTTCACAAAGAATACCGTTTGCCTTTCGCGGATCTTGGCGTTGGCAATGACCTGCGCGAAGTGAAAAAGCATAAAGACTATGCAGGCACACGCGAAGAGATTCTAGAAATGATCTGGAGCATGGAAGAAGAAATCATGGGCCGGACGGAGGAATCAGCATGAGCGGACTTCTGATATTTGTACTCTACCTTGTTGCCTTCTTCGGCAGCTACACGATCCTGTCGCGCTTGCTAACCAAGTACTTCCAGCGCGAAGGATTCAACTCACTTAAGACCGTAACATTCGGCGATGAAAGCGCGGTGAAGGCCAATCGCATCGCCTCGGTCATCTCAATCCTTACAGTCTTCTGGCTTTGGGTCGCCTTTACCAATTCGGCGATCCCGCTGCCTAAATTGCCTGGACCGTTTCAGGGCGATGCGACGTTCACCTATACGGCGACGCTTGCAGATGGCACCAGCGATGATGCAACGGTCACTGTGCGTGTTTATCGCGAGGACATTCAGCAAACGCTCGATGCGGATGGCAATCCGGGACGCGAACCTGACGCGGCGGTCGTTGAACCCGGCGATGGTTTTGCAAAGAACGACACGCTCACAGCTGCGCGTTACAGCTTTAAGGTGGTGAACGTCTGGGGCAATGACGAGAAGTCCAAGAAAGACGGTTCCAAAGTTACGGCGATCAATGGCATGGCAATTGCGCCAGGCGAGAAAATCAAGATCGCCGAGGGCACAGTTGGCCTGACTGACAAAGGCACGCCGACCTTCGAGCCTGCGAAAGGCCTGCGTATGGCGCGTTTGTATTTGCCAGCACCCGAGATCGTTCTGGAGCGTTTCATTCGTTTGAACAAAGAGGGTTATCAGGACTTCACGCTGTGGCAGCACACGTGGAAATCTGTTTCACGGGTTCTTTGGGGTTTCTTGCTTGGCTCGCTTGTCGGCATCCCGCTGGGTTATGCAATGGGGTTGACCAATTGGTCGCGCGGTTGGTTTGATCCAATCGTTGAATTCATGCGCCCTGTTCCGCCACTTGCCTTGATCCCGTTGATGATTATTTGGTTCGGCATTGGCGAAACCTCCAAGGTTATCCTGCTATTCCTTGCTGCGCTTTGGATCATGATTATCGCCGCGCGCTCTGGCGTGTCCGGCGTTGCGATTGCCAAAGTCCATGCCGCCTACTCGCTTGGCGCAAATAAATGGCAAATCCTGACCAAGGTGATTGTACCGAACTCGCTGCCTGAAATCTTTACGGGCGCACGCGTTGCGATGGGGGTTTGCTGGGGTACAGTTGTTGCGGCCGAACTTGTCGCGGCCGAAGTCGGCCTAGGCAAAATGATCGTTGTCGCATCCAAGTTCCAGCTGACTGATATCGTTCTCGTCGGCATCATCCTGATTGGGGTGATCGGCTTCCTGATCGACGTCGGCGTCCGTGCTTTGGAAGCATGGCTCGTACCTTGGAAGGGAAAGGTTTAACCCTTTCTCAAAAATTATCAGGGGCGGAACCAAAAATTCCGCCCCTTTTCATTTCAGACACTTCAAACCTGTGCACCGCTGCGAATAAGTGGCTTATGACGGCCCTTTCATCCGCGCACTCAGGCTTTTCAGAACATCCCTGATCGTGTCGCGTGTGTTCGCCGTCTCCATTGCGTCGACGACCGCGCGGTTCAGTGTATTGGGCGAAGCCAGTCCTGAACGTGCTTCCAGAATACGGGCCTTACCATCCTTTGGAACATCGCGAAGAAACCCTGCAAGCAATGAGGCAAAGTACATATCTGCTCCCGCCTCATTGCCAGTTTGATCGGCAAGCCAGTCTGCCCCGTCCTTCATCACCGTAAGTACCGCAGAAAGCGTTGCAGAGGCGGCGAAGTGATCCGCCATGTTGGACTCATTTTCGAAAGATATTACCGGGTTCTCGGGCGCGAAGAGTGTGCTCACAGGTTCCGGTTTTGGAAAAACAGGCAAAGGGCAGCCGCCACGTTCAAGAAACCCGATCGGGACCGTGATAGAAATATCCTGTGCGGGCGTTACTGCCTCTTCAAGCGCGGCGTAGGGGACATTTGCCATAACAGAAATGATCTGTTGATCGGCGCGAAACGTCAAATCGGCGACAACAGGTTGCCAGATCGCAGGGCGCAAACAGAGGAAAACGATGTCCGAGCCATCTACGACGGCTTGGTTCGCTAAGACCTGCGCATTGCATGTCGCTGCAAGTTCTGCGGCGACGCTGACATTTCGCTCTGACACGAGCACGTCGTGTCCCTTGCCTGCCAGAAACCGTACCATTGGCGCAGCAATATGCCCTGTGCCCAAAAAACCTATCCGTTTCATAACTTTGCACCCACCTGATTTTGCAATTTCAAATAGCCTCGCCTCGTTGATTTGTCTGCGATGACTACGGCGCAGATGTTCAGTTCACCTGATGACAGCTGGATTGTCAAAAGCGCCAGCACGCGCACGTCCATCATAAGGCCAGTTGCATTTCCGAGTAAGACCAGACAAACCTAAGGCATGGCCATATCCATCGATACATTCTTTCTTAACCCCGACGCGCAGGGCACATTGCAAGCGCAGATCCAACAGATTATCGCGCAGGGCATCCTTGCAGGACGATACAAGAAGGGTGAGAAACTACCCTCATCGCGGAAACTTGCGCTGCATCTCGGGGTGAGCCGGATCACGGTGACGCTTGCCTATACAGAGCTTTTGGCCAACGACTACCTAACCAGCCGCGGGCGATCTGGTTATTATGTATCTAACAGCGCGCCCGAGCCGCCGGATTTCGAAACGCCGTTACGGCGGGAAGATTCCGTTGATTGGACCCGCGCAATTGGCCAGAAATTTACTGGCGGCTCAACCCCCGCCAAGCCAGCAAATTGGGCGAGCTATCGCTATCCGTTTATCTATGGGCAGGTCGATCAAACCCTGTTCGATCACGCCAACTGGAGGCTGTGCGCGCTGCAAGCACTGGGCGCGCGCAACTTCTCTGCGCTTACTGCTGATTACTACGATCAGGATGACCCGCAGTTGATCGAATTCATTCTACGCCATACCTTGCTACGCCGTGGTATCGTCGCGCGACCCGAAGAAGTCCTTATTACCCTCGGTGCACAAAACGCGCTTTGGCTGACGGCGCAGGTGCTTCTGACCCAGCGCCGCACAGCGGCCATCGAGGATCCTTGCTATCACGCGCTGCGCGATATTCTCATGCAATCGCGCTGTCACCTCACGCAAGTGCCCGTGGATCACGACGGACTGCAACCCGATCTGATCGAGGACGGCACCGACGTTATATTTGCCACGCCAAGCCATCAATGCCCAACCTCTGCGACAATGCCACACGAGCGGCGCAAAGCCCTGCTCGCCCGCGCGAAAGAGCTTGATGCGGTCATAGTTGAGGACGACTACGAATTCGAGATGTCCTTCCTGAATGCGCCGCTGCCCGCGCTGAAGTCACTGGATACTGAGGGCCGCGTTATTTATGTCGGCAGCTTCTCGAAGTCTTTATTCCCGGGACTTAGGCTTGGCTATCTTGTCGGTTCAGAACCGTTCATCCGCGAAGCGCGCGCCCTCAGGGCATCGGTATTGCGCCACCCGCCCGGTCATATCCAGCGCACGGCGGCCTATTTCCTGTCGCTTGGGCACTACGATGCGCTGGTACGCAAGATGGGGAAGGTCTTCAAACAGCGGCGCGATGTAATGGAAAAATCGATCAACGAACATCAACTTGAAATCGCCGGGCGCGGCGTATTTGGCGGCTCCAGTTTCTGGATGCGCGCGCCAGATGGTGTCAACGCGCAAGAGCTTGCCGACCAGCTTCGCGAAAGACAGGTCTTGATCGAGCCGGGGCACTCGTTTTTCCGCCAAGATGCCATTCAAGATAACTTTTATCGGCTCGCATATTCCTCTATTCCAAGCGAGCGCATTCCGGAGGGCGTTGCGCGCATTTCCGAACAAATTCATAAATTGGCCGGGCATTGAACCTAATTGGCGGTTTATTCTGGACCTACTCCAGCATGGCAACTGGCCCTAACTGGAATCTCTCCCACTTCGTAAAGATAGATCAATTCGCCTGCCCTAAGTGCGGGCGCTTTTTATTCCATATGATAGTCTAGGAGCGCATCCATGAAGATGACCACCGAAGAGGCCTTTGTTAAGGTTCTGCAACGCCACGGGATCGAGCATGCATTTGGCATCATCGGGTCGGCCATGATGCCGATTTCTGATATTTTCCCGAAAGCGGGAATCAAGTTCTGGGACTGCGCCCATGAAGGCAGCGCCGGCATGATGGCGGACGGCTATACGCGCGCGACAGGTAAGATGAGCATGATGATTGCCCAGAACGGCCCGGGCATCACCAACTTTGTGACTGCAGTTAAAACAGCGTATTGGAACCACACGCCACTGTTGCTTGTAACACCTCAGGCCGCAAACAAGACGATCGGTCAGGGTGGCTTCCAAGAAGTCGAGCAGATGAAGCTCTTCGAAGACATGGTCGCTTACCAAGAAGAGGTCCGTGACCCATCCCGCGTTGTTGAAGTTCTGACCCGGGTCATCGCTCAGGCGAAACGCCTGTCGGGCCCTGCGCAGCTCAATATTCCGCGCGATATGTGGACCCAAGTGATCGACACCGAGATCGTTGACCCAATCGAATTCGAAGCCTCCTCGGGTGGCACAAACTCTGTTGCAGAAGCCGCTGCGCTTTTGTCCTCTGCCAAGAACCCCGTTATCCTAAACGGTGCAGGCGTTGTTCTGTCCAAGGGCGGCATCGAAGCGTCTAAAGTTCTAGCAGAGCGTCTGACTGCCCCGGTTTGTGTTGGCTATCAGCACAACGATGCTTTCCCTGGCAATCATCCGCTTTATGCAGGTCCTTTGGGTTACAACGGCTCTAAGGCCGGCATGGAATTAATCAAAGAGGCGGACGTTGTTCTTTGCCTTGGCACACGTCTGAACCCGTTTTCCACGCTGCCCGGCTACGGCATGGAGTATTGGCCAACAAATGCGAAGATCATTCAGGTTGATATCAACCCTGACCGCATTGGTCTGACCAAGAAAGTAACCGTTGGTATCGTTGGTGACGCCGCACGCGTTGCAGAAGGTATCTTGGCGCAACTGTCTGATGATGCGGGCGACGCAGGCCGTGATGCACGCAAAGCGAACATCGCGCAGGTGAAATCTTCATGGGCACAGGAACTCACATCCCTGACACATGAAAACGACGATCCCGGCACCGACTGGAACGTGCGCGCGCGTGCGGCCAAGCCTGACTGGATGTCCCCGCGCATGGCATGGCGCGCAATCCAGTCCGCGCTGCCTGCGAATGCGATCATTTCTTCTGACATCGGCAACAACTGCGCAATCGGTAACGCTTACCCATCCTTTGACGAAGGTCGCAAGTATCTTGCGCCGGGTCTGTTTGGTCCTTGTGGCTACGGCCTGCCAGCGGTTGCCGGTGCAAAGATCGGCTGCCCCGATGTGCCGGTCGTTGGTTTCTCAGGCGACGGTGCATTCGGCATCGCGGTGAACGAGCTAACGGCGATCGGCCGCGGCGATTGGCCTGCAATGACGCAGGTTGTGTTCCGCAACTATCAGTGGGGCGCGGAAAAGCGTAACTCCACACTTTGGTTCGACGATAACTTCGTTGGCACAGAGCTGGACGAGCAAGTCTCCTACGCTGGCATCGCGCAGGCATGTGGTCTGAAAGGCGTCGTTGCTCGCACAATGGATGAGCTGACAGACGCCCTGAACCAAGCGATCAAGGATCAAATGGAAAATGGGATCACGACACTGATCGAAGCGATGATAAACCAGGAACTTGGCGATCCGTTCCGCCGCGACGCGATGAAAAAGCCTGTTGTTGTGGCTGGTATCGACGCGAACGATATGGTCGAGCAGACGGTATAAAACTTATGTCTAGCAAAACGAACCCATCCGCTTTGCTAGACAAAGCAAACCAGCTCCCGCCGCTTGCGTCTTTGATGACGCGGGCGGCGGCGGCCCCTAAATCGATCGCTTTCGCTGAAGGCAGTGATCCGCGGATTGTTGAAGCGGCAGTTGCTGCTTTGAACGCGGGAATTATTAGACAAGCGCATCTTGTTGGGTCTCAAGCAGAAGTTGAGGCCACGCTGGGGGCGTTTGAAATATTGGATGCGACTGGTGTTGAAATCCACGACCCCGAAAATTCCAGAATTTTCGGCACGCTCGCTGAACGTTTTGTAGAACTGCGCGCGCACAAACATCTATCTTTAGAATTAGCGAAAAAGGCGACGCTTGATCCTCTGGTCTTCGCGGCTTTGCTGGTTGAAACAGGTCGCGCTGATGGCTCTATCGGCGGTGCAGTCGCGACAACGTCCGACACGGTTCGCGCCGCCTTGCAAGTGATTGGCAAAGCCAAGTCTGAGCCGCTGGTATCGTCCTTCTTCTTGATGATTTTGCCTGAGAACCATCCGCTTGATCGCGCGGCTATGGTGTTTTCCGATTGCGGCATGGTGATTGAACCTGATGCGCAAGAACTTGCAGGCATTGCGTCGCAAGCAGCTGATAGTTTCGCGGCTTTGGTCGGTACAGAGCCTAAGCTTGGAATGTTGTCCTTCTCAACGCATGGTTCTGCCAAACATGAGCGCGTGACGAAGGTTGTTGAGGCGACTGCAGCATTAAAAGCTGCACGCCCTGATTTGATTGTGGATGGTGAGTTGCAGCTTGATGCAGCGATTGTCCCTGCCGTTGCTGCGTCCAAAGCACCGACGGGCGCATTGCATGGTGGCGCGAACGTGTTGATCTTCCCGAACCTTGATGCAGGTAATATCGGCTACAAACTTGCGCAGCGTTTTGGTGGTGCGATTGCGATTGGGCCTGTTTTGCAGGGGCTTGCCAAGCCAGCAAATGATCTGTCACGCGGATGTAGTGCAGGTGATGTGCTGGCGATGATTGCTGTAACGGCCCTTCAAGCAGAGACTGTATGACAGAGCTGCTCGGCCTCACCAATAACGAGATAATCATACTGGCGGTGATCTGCTTTGGTGCGGGTGTCGTTCGAGGGTTTTCGGGTTTCGCCTTGTCCGCGTTGGTCATGGCTAGCGCTGCGCTCATCCTCCCGCCCGTTCAGCTTATCCCGATTTGCTGGTGGTTGGAGCTCGCTGCGAGCGTGCTAATGGCGCGCGGCGGCTGGCAAGAAGCGGATCGCAAGATTGTCTGGGGATTGGTGATCATGTCAGCTGTGGGCACACCAATCGGGCTTGCGCTGACGACAAGTATTGATGTGGACACATCTAAACTCATCGCACTTTGTTTGATCATCGCGCTGGCCGCGTTGTTGCTGGCGCGCATTCGCATTCCGGGGCTTGAAACCCGCGCGGGGCTTTATGTTTCTGGCCTTTTGGCAGGCATCGTCACAGGTCTTTCTAGTGTCGGCGGTATGATGATCGCGGTTTATGTTTTATCCAGCGACGCGCCTGCCCGCAAAATGCGTGCAGCTTTGGCGTTGTTCCTGTTTCTCGGCTCCGCAACATCGCTGATCTGGCAATTCTGGTTTGAGGTGATGAACCTACAAGCCATTTGGCGTGGTCTCGTCTTTTCCATCCCGGCCATCGCAGGCGTTTGGGCTGGTATGAAGTTGTTTACCCCTCGCTTTGAGCCCTATTATCGCCCGTTCTGTCTGACGCTGCTGTGTGGCTTGTCAGCCTTCGGCCTTTTGCGGTTGAGCTTGTCATGATGACCCAGTTCAATCACACTCAAATTCGCACCCATCCCGCCCTTTGCAAAGAAGATATCTGACATGCCCAAAGACCAAACCATTCTGGACCTGTCGCCACACGTCTCTGACGAAGTGCGCAAAACAACTTGCTATATGTGTGCGTGTCGTTGCGGCATCAACGTGCATATGAAAGAGGGTAAGGTTGCCTATATCGAAGGCAACCGCGACCATCCTGTAAACAAAGGTGTTCTCTGCGCAAAAGGGTCCGCCGGCATTATGCAGGTAAACGCGCCGTCGCGTCTAAAGGCACCATTGAAACGGGTTGGGCCGCGCGGCTCGGGTGAATTTGAAGAAATTTCATGGGAAGAGGCGCTGACGATCGCCACCGACTGGCTTGCGCCGATCCGCGCCGAGAACCCTGAAAAACTGGCCTTCTTCACAGGGCGCGACCAATCACAGTCTTTCACCAGCTTCTGGGCACAGCATTTCGGTACGCCAAACTATGCCGCCCACGGTGGCTTTTGTTCGGTCAATATGGCGGCAGCTGGCATCTACACCATGGGCGGCGCGTTCTGGGAGTTCGGCCAGCCCGACTGGGACTACACCAAGCTGTTCATGATTTTCGGCGTCGCGGAAGATCATGATAGCAACCCGATCAAAATGGGCATCGGCAAGATCAAGGAACGCGGAGCCAAGATCATTGGGGTGAACCCGATCCGCTCTGGCTATAACGCAGTCGCCGACGAATGGGTCGGGATCACGCCCGGCACTGACGGGTTGTTCATCCTCGCACTTGTGCATGAGCTGATGAAGGCCGGTAAGATCGATCTGGAATACCTTGCGCAATACACCAACGCACCTGTTCTTGTGGATAGCAAAACTGGCCTTTTGATGCGCGACGAAGCTGGCAAGGAACTGGTCATTGATCGGGGTACTGGCAAGCTGACGCCGTTTGACCAAAAGGGGGTACGCCCTGATCTGTCTGCAACCTACCGCCATGCTGGCGTGACGCATAAACCCGTTTTCCACATGATGGCCGAGCGTTACCTCTCGCAAGAATACGCCCCCGAAGCCGTCGCAGAGCGTTGTGGAATTTCGGCCGCGCGGATCAAAGGTATCGCGAACGAGATTGCGCGCGTCGCGTTTGAAGAAAGCTTTGAGCTGGATCAGGAATGGACCGACTTCCGCGGAGAGACGCATAAGACCATGACAGGTCGCCCCGTCTCCTTCCACTCCATGCGCGGTATCTCCGCGCATTCCAACGGCTTCCAAACCTGCCGCTCTTTGCATGTCTTGCAAATCCTGCTCGGCACGGTCGAAGTCCCCGGTGGTTTCCGGTTCAAACCGCCCTATCCCAAGCCTGCAACGATCCACCCGAAGCCACATTATGGCGTGACGCCGGGCAAACCGCTCGATGGTCCACACCTTGGTTTTGTGCATGGTCCTGATGATCTGTGCCTCAAGGACGATGGTTCTGCCGCGCGTATCGACAAAGCCTTCACATGGGACAACCCCATGTCCGCGCATGGCATGATGCATATGGTCATTTCCAACGCGCATGCGGGTGATCCTTACAAGATCGACACGCTGTTCATGTATATGGCGAATATGGCTTGGAACAGCTCGATGAACACGCGCGGTGTGATCGACATGCTGACAGATGTGAATGAGGAAACGGGCGAATATGTGATCCCGCGGATCATTTACTCAGATGCCTATTCTTCGGAAATGGTCGCCTATGCGGACCTGATCCTGCCCGACACCACATACCTGGAGCGGCACGACTGTATCTCTCTGCTCGACCGTCCGATCTGCGAAGCAGACGCTGCGGCGGATGCGATCCGCTGGCCTGTGATCGAACCTGACCGCGATGTGCGCGGCTTTCAATCTGTGCTATGTGAACTTGGCGCGCGCCTTGATCTGCCGGGCTTCATCAATGAAGACGGCTCCCAGAAATACGCTGATTACGCCGATTACATCACCAACCACATCCGCAAGCCCGGCATTGGCCCTCTTGCAGGGTGGCGCATGGGCGAAAAAGGTCTGCAAAACGGACGCGGCGATCCCAATGAGGCGCAGCTTGATGCCTATATCGAAAACGGCGGCTTCTTTGTGGAGCATATTCCAAAGGGCGCGAACTACTACAAACCTTGGAACATGGCCTATCAGGAATGGGCCGTTGGCATGGGCATCCTCGACAAGCCTGAACCCTACCTGTTCCAGCTCTACGTCGAACCCATGCGCAAATTCCAACGCGCGGCTGAAGGGCATGGCAAGCGTCAACCACCCGAGCATCTGCGAGAGCGGATCAAGAAAACGATGGACCCGCTGCCGATCTGGTACGCACCCTTTGAGGATAGCGCGGTTGATGTGGATGAATATCCCGTTCACGCCCTCACGCAGCGCCCAATGGCGATGTATCATTCTTGGGGCAGCCAGAACGCGTGGCTTCGTCAAATCCATGGTCACAACCCGCTTTATCTGCCAACTAACCTGATGCAAAAGCATGGACTGAAGGACGAAGACTGGGCAACGGTCTCATCAACGCATGGCTCCATCAC
>NZ_JBAUHO010000242.1:0-20342 GCF_049680325.1 Planktotalea sp. | reverse complement strand
GAAGGAAGGTTTGATCGCTCCAGGCCTGACGCTCAAAGGGTTGCGCCACACGGTAGCCACCACCCTTCGCGAAGCTGGCCTCGATGAACGCCGCATCGCTGACCTTCTCGGACAGAAAACGCCCTCCATGGCACGGCACTATTCCCGCTCGGCAAACCTTGCCGAAAAGAACCGCGAAACCATGGCGGCATTGGAAAAAGAAAACGAAAGGCGCGCGAAGATTGTCAAACCTTCGCTGAAAAGCGTCACACCTGACCACAGTGAGGATCAAATATGAGCAGTAAACTCAATTATATCAAAGAGTTAAATGGTGCCCAGGGGCGGAATCGAACCACCGACACGAGGATTTTCAATCCACTGCTCTACCCCTGAGCTACCCGGGCACGGGTGACATATCAATGTCTGGGTGCGGGCGTTCTAGGCTGGGATGCGGGGCGTGTCCAGACCTAACGCGCCTATTTAATGCAGTTTTTCGTTTGGCTCGATTTCTTGAGCATCAAGCGCCTGTTCCATGGCTTCTACCAACTCATCCGCATCGTCAGGATCTGTCGAGGCTAAAGCGTAGCCACCGTTCAGCCATTTGGCCAAATCAACGTCTGCACAACGTTTTGAACAGAAAGGCCGATAGGTGGCATCTGTTTTTCTATCGCATATGGGGCAGCTCAATTCAAAAGCTCCGTCAAAGGCAAGCGCGCGCGTTTTCGCTGAAGTTCGGCGTGTCCCAGTGGGGTCCAGCCGACGAAAGTCGTTTCAATTGAATCCGCCCGCAGGGCAGCCTTGAGCGCGCTCTCGAAACCGCGGCGATCCTTCTTGGGCATCGGAGCAAGGTCCAGCACGATCTGACCGCCCAAACCACGCAGGCGCAGGGCGCGGGGCAGGGCCTTGGCAACGGCAAAATTGGCCTTGGTTCCTGCGCTCATCGAGGTGTCGTTGCCTGTGTTCACGTCCACCGCGACAAGCGCGCGGGTTGGCTCTACATAGGCAAACGCGCCGCCGCTCAGTTCGACCCGCGGGCTGGACAGCGCATCAATGGCATCCAGGACACCATGCGTTTCGAAACTGCCTTCGTCCGTCACGACTTCGGCAGGCTCGACCCAATCGCGCCACGCTAGCAAATGTGGCTCGTCGCCTTCAACAAGCGTTTCAGGGCCTTTGCCGTCGTCGTTCAGGACCTGATCGGCAAGGGCAAGCATGGAGATCAGATCGTCAGCAATATCCTTATCGTCCGCCGCCGCGCACGAAGAGCGCAGAATGATGCCATGTGGCACGGTGTCGATAGTGTCATGCACCACCGCCAAGATCTCTTCCCGGCGATCTTCGTCGCGGATCGAGCGGGAAACATTTATGCCCGGCGCATTCGGCGTCACGATCACATAGCGGGATTTGAACAGGACACGATGCGTAACAGGGATCGCTTTGCCCTCGTCCGCATAGCCCGTCACTTGCACAAGTAGCTCATCTCCGGGTGCCATTCCCTTGATTTGACGCAAGAACGCATTGCCATCGGGCGTTTTCAGAAACATACCGCCTTGCCCTTTGACAGGGCGATCCGCCACGGCGCGATAAATCGTGCCGGGGGCAGGGGCGTCGCAGGCGATCAGCAGATCCTCGAGTTGACCATCAAGCATCAAGGCCGCAGCTTCGCGCCCGTTCAGGTGATCCAGAATGATTGTGCGGCCCTTCATGCATGTTCTCCAAAAACGGGGTATCCAGCGGCGGACAAAAGTGCAGCGCTTTCGGCCAGCGGCAAACCAACGACGGCGCTAAAGCTGCCGCTGATCCACGGGATAAAGGCCGATGCCGGCCCTTGGATCGCATAGCCGCCTGCTTTGCCTTGCCAGTCGTTGCTTGCAAGATAGGCGTTAAGTTCGATGTCGGACAGGCGCTTCATCTTGACGTTGGTCACAACGTCGCGTTGCCAGACGTTTTCGCCCAATTTAACGGCAACTGCAGTAATCACGCGGTGACGGCGACCAGAAAGAGCGAGCAGGAATTCAGCGGCCTCACCAGCGCCTGAGGGCTTGCCCATGATGCGGCGGCCCAAAGCGACCGTTGTATCCGCGCATAGGACAATTTCGTCTGCGCTGGCGGGAACCGCATCGATCTTTTCACGCGCCATGCGGATGCAATAGGGGCGGGGCTGTTCGCCTTTGAGCGGTGTTTCATCGATGTCAGGCGCACGGATTTCGTCGGGTGTCAGCCCGATCTGCGCCAATAGTTCAAGCCGTCGAGGGCTGCCGCTTCCGAGAATAAGTTTCATTGGTCCCTCAAAGCAAAACCGGCCCAAGGGACCGGTTTCATTCGTATTTCTAAAACCCGTTTCACAGGATATGCGCTTACTTGAAGCGGTAGTTGATCCGACCCTTTGATAGATCGTAAGGGGTCATTTCGACTTGAACCTTGTCGCCTGCCAGAACACGGATGCGGTTTTTGCGCATCTTGCCTGCCGTATGTGCGATGATGGTATGGCCATTTTCTAGCTCGACCAAGAATGTCGCATTCGGCAGGAGTTCCTTCACGACACCGGGAAATTCGAGCGTATCTTCCTTGGCCATGGTATCTCCATCGTTGTGTGATCCGCAAGTTTGCGGAAGTGGCGCCTAAATGGGCGCATTTTCTGAGGAATTCAAGGGATATTCAGCGCAAGTCACAATATGTAACGGGAATGGCACTTTTGCTGCCGTTCTGTTCATCCCAATGGGTCGCATTTCTAACGATCCCGTGGGCGCGAACATGGCTGATAAGGTCGCGCGGGGCATCCGCGATCGTCCAGCCCGCCTTGTTCAAAATACCCTCGGCAATGACGCCAGTGCTAGGAAAGCCCGTATCGGGCGGGCCAAAGATGCCGCCCATGCCGCTGCCAAGATCCACGCTTTGCGACCAATCCACTTCGCCAACGATTGAGGCCATGGCCGTCACGCATTGCCCCTCAAGCGCTCGGCTCATCGCGCCAAGTCGCACACGCCAATATCCCGCAAGCGCTTCGGTGCAGGACGGAACAAGGATGTATTCCGCGCCTGCGTCGATCAACGCACGACCCAAAAGTGGAAATTCGCTGTCATAACAAATAAGTACGCCAATCTTGCCAAGAATGGTATCGAACAGTTTCAACGGTCCGGAGCCGGTTGCGACATGCCATGGATCACGTTCAAACATGGTCATGATTTGCTTGTCTTGAATGTCGCTTTTCCCGTTCGGCGCGATCAATCGTGTTCGGTTTACGGGGCGCGTTGCATGGACGGCTGTATCAAACACGGGGGCCGAAGGTGTCAGAATATGCACGCTGAATTCGGCCGCCAATTTTGTATATAGCGCATCTGCATCGGGAATCAGTGTCGAAACGGCATGCAGGCTTTGTTCCAGATCCAGCGAAGTTTCGCGCCCGGCAAGAGAACTTAGTTCCATCGAGCCATATTCAGGAAAGACCAGTAAATCTGCGCCTTGGCCTGCTGCCTCGCTCACCCAGGCGCGGGTTTTCGCTTCAAATGCGGACCAGTCATCGAACCAATCAAGCGGATAGGCGGCAGTTGCAATTTTCATCTTTGCTCTCCAATGGCTTGGCTTATTTTGCCACCCTTTCACCCGACTGAAAAGCAGGTTAGGCAGCGCTATGGGATTTATGCTCGATAACCTGCGCCACGATGCGCTCTCAAAGTTTGATAGTATTATCGACGTGCGTTCCCCCGCGGAATTCGCAGAAGATCACGTGCCGGGCGCGATCAGTCTGCCTGTTATGAGCAATGAGGAACGTGCGAAGGTCGGCACGATTTATGTTCAGGAAAGCTCTTTTCGCGCGCGCAAACTCGGGGCCGCGATTGTTGCCCGGAACGCCGCCGCGCATCTTGAGACTGAATTGAGCGAGAAAGACGGGGGATGGCAGCCGCTGGTCTATTGCTGGCGCGGCGGGCAGCGCTCTGGCAGTTTTGCTTCGATCCTTAGCCAGATCGGCTGGCGCACAGAACTCTTAGAGGGTGGCTATCGCAGCTATCGCTCATTGGTGGTGAATGCGCTGTATCACACCCAGCTAGCGCATCGTTTTGTTCTTCTGGATGGTAATACGGGATCGGGAAAGACCGCCATTTTGCATGAACTTGAAAGACAGGGTGTTCAAACCCTCGATCTTGAAGGGCTGGCGCAGCATCGCGGCTCTTTGCTTGGTGCGTGGCACGACGAGCAACCTAGCCAGAAGATGTTTGAAACCCGCCTTGCCCAGGCTTTGGCTGCGTTTGATCCAAGCCGTCCCGTCGTGGCCGAAGCAGAAAGCAGCAAAATCGGGCGACGCATCATTCCGGCGTCGTTGTGGAAGGCCATGTGCACCGCCCCGCGCATCGACATTGCGGCGAGCCTGCCAGCGCGCGCGAAATTCCTGATCCGTGATTATGCCGACGTATTGGATGAGCCAGAGCAAATGGCGTCCCGTTTAGAGCGGTTGCGCCCCTATTGTAGCCACGCGCGCGTGGATCAATGGCAGCTCTTTTTGCGTAATGGTGATCACGAAAGGCTTGCGGCAGAGCTAATGGAGCACCACTACGACAAAAGCTATGCGCGCTCACGCAATGGGCGCGAACGTGATCTGCTAGGCTCACTTGAGGCCAATTCACTCGCGTCCGTCGATATTGCGCGGCTTGCAGAGAAAGTGGCGGCGCTACTCGATTAGGTCGATCCGCGCAGGGCCTTCGTTGATCTGGCCGATACACACTGCCGAAATTCCATGTTTTGTTAGGTCTTTGATCGCTTGCTGGGCTTGATTTTCTGGCAAAGCAGCAAGCAATCCGCCCGCAGTTTGGGGATCAAGCATCAAACGCCCGCGCGCGCTCAGTGGCGCGTTCATCAACGTTAGCGCGTCTGACAGATTGTCTGGGTAAAGGCTTGATTGCATACCCGCTTCGCTTAATGCCAAAGCCCCGTCCAAAAGCGGAACGCGCGTCGCGTCCAGCACTGCACTTACGTTTGAGGCGCGGCAGATGTTGGCCAAATGTCCCGCAAGGCCAAACCCGGTGACATCCGTCATTGCGTTCGCACCGCTCAATGCTTGTGCATCGATTGCCAAGGGGCGGGCCATGCTTGTGTAGGCTGCGGCAACATCTGCGCCGCGCGCCTTCATTTGCATTTCCGCGGCCAAAAGGACGCCAGTTCCAACAGGCTTGCTCAGCAACAAAACATCGCCCGCCTTCGCACCAGCGAGCGTGATCGGCGCACGATCAGCAAGGCCGGTGATGCTGAAACCGATCGTAAGTTCAGCCCCCATCGACGTATGGCCGCCGACAATTTGCGCGCCTGCATCGCCCATAACCTCGCTGGCCGTTTGCATGATTTCACTCAAGGTGCGTTCCTGCAATTCGGCGCTCAAACGCGGGAGGATCAAACTTACCAACGCTGCCTGCGGGGCGGCCCCCATGGACCAGATATCCCCAAGTGCATGCACAGCGGCGATACGCGTCATCAACACAGGATCATCACAGAAGGCGCGCAGGTGGTCGGTGCTCAGAACTTGCCGCGTATCGCCGATTTGCAAAAGCGCGGCATCATCGCCGGGTAGGGTAACTACATCTGCGCGGGTCGCGCCAGTGTGCGAAAATGCAGCGCTTGCCAGTGCACCGCGCCCGACTTTGGAGCCACAGCCAGCACAGATCGGGCCAGAATGTTCGAGCATGCCAGTTGCCCGCTCTTTTGGAAGTGGGGCACCCGCCATCGGTTTCAACGCATCAAACTGAAGCATGAACTTGCGATCAATACGGTCTTTCCAGCGCCACATAAGCGAACCAGAAAGCGCTATGCCTTGCTTTTCGCCAAGCGCTTTTTGCCCGCCCAACGAGATCAGCTTTAGGTAATCAGACTGTGGGTGGTAATCATTCATCCGGGTGCCAGACAACGCGGCGCGCAGGTTGTGAAACAGAATTGGCGCTTCACGCACCGCAAAAACCCCGGCTTTCGGGCGCGGTGCATGGCTGAGATGGGCGCAATCGCCGACGGCGAATACGTCCGGGTCGGTTTCGCTTTGCAAGGTTGGGCGAACGCGAATGTAGCCGTCTTCAAGCGCAAGGCCTGTCTTGGCAATCCAGTCATAGGCACGTGTACCCGCAGCGCCAAGCGTCAGTTTCGCGGGGATCTTGCCATGCCCTTCAAGTTCGACGTGGTCATCGCCCACGCGCAGAATTCTTGAGTGTTCAAAAAGAGTTACGCCAAGCTGATCGAGGGCCGCCAGAACCTTGGCGCGTGCTTGGCCACCCAAGCGGGACAAAGCTTGCGATCGATCTATGAGGCTGACGTCGCTTTCGCGTCCCAAGGTATTCAAATGGTGCGCTGCGGCCATGGCTACCTCTGCGCCCGCGACACCAGCGCCAAGGACTGCAACCTCGGCCTTTCCAGTTTCGCGGCAAAACCCGTCCCAAATTCGGGCGAAATCATCAAGTGGCTTGGCGGGAACTGCGTGTTCTGTAAACCCGTCCAACTCGGGCATGCCGGAGGTGATCCCGATATCGACCGAGCACACGTCATAACCAATCGGCGCGCGACCGGGTGCGATGACCTGCTTGGCATCGAGATCGATGTGCTCGGCCTTGCCAAGCACCACGCGCGCGCCCGCAGCGCGAGCGAGGCGGACAAGATCAATGTAAAGTTCGTCGCTGGAATAATGTCCTGCAACGAAGCCGGGTAGCATGCCGCTATAGGGCGCAGCGGGGGCAGGGTTGATAACTGTCAGACGCGCGCCCGCAAGCGGTTTCATAGCCCACATCTTCAGGACAAGCGCGTGCGCATGGCCACCGCCAACAAGGACCAAATCACGTGTCAAAGGAAAGTCTGTTTTCATAAGGATGTGCTACACCGCCTTATTGGATTGCGCCATCGCACAACAGGTCACAGGTTCGTTGGCGCAGTTCAATCAATAGCCAGTCATTTCCAGATAGCCTGTCCCGGAATGCGACCCCTCAATCAAGATCGGTCCTTCCCAGTAAGGGACAGAGGTTGCCATCCACGCCTGCGTATTGATCGCCGCAACGGTGACAGCCACGCCCTTAGATGGAAGGCTAAGTGCCCAACGCGTTGGTATACTCCGTTCGCCGACCTGAGACGTTTCTAACGTAGTTGCCTCAAATGCGCCATTTGGCAGCGGTGTTGCGGTGCCATCTGCGTCAATCCATGTCGCCGAGGTGTAGGGCGCGGCTGTATCAGAGCGCAGCACAAAGCCCATCATCCGCGCGCCGCTCTCAAAGCTGAGCGAAAACCAGTCCCATCCCGTTTGATCGCTTGCCAAAGGCTGCGAGGACCATTCGCGATCAAGCCATGCGTGGCCTGTGACCGCTATGTCGCCTTCAGGCAGCGTCAAGGCGCCAGCAACGTCGTAAAATGGTTGCGAATAATAGTGGCTGGCCTGACCCGAAGCCGACTTGATCGAATAGCCTTGATCGCCTTGCAACGTGATCGGCCCTTGTGCGGTAAGGTTAACTTTATAGACAAAATCGGACCCGCTTGCGCGCAATTCAAGCGCTGAAAGATCACGTGAGCCGCGCATGTGCCAATCATCAATCCAAGCGTCAAAGCCATCAACAAGGCTGACACCCGCCTGCCCGATACCGCCGCGGGCCAGCCGTTCCGTTACATAATGATGATCTGTGCTGGTCACCGCAGCATGGCCCATCCAAAGCTGCGGGTCGCTCCAGCCTGCGCGCTCAAACGGGCCAAGCGCGCTGCGAAAGAGCGTCCATTGCAATCCGTAAGCGCGACCGGCCGGGTCCGTTAGATTGGCCGTCAGATACCACCATTCTATCCTGAATTCCGGGTGCGTGCCGTGATCTTCGGGGAATGTGATTTCATAGTTTGGGTCGGGCAAGGCAAAGCCGTCCGCCTGCGTGCCAAGACTTGCAAAGCCTTGGGCGGAAACGGAAAAGGGCAGCAGGCAAAGGAAAATGACAAATCTCATGCGTTTCAATCTAATACCATTGGCCCAAAAAGAAACGCCCCTGAAAATATCAGGGGCGCTTTGTCGCGTTTGATGATGGGGCTTTGGCTTAACCGATTGCCGCTGCTTTCACATCGTCGTCAATGTAGGGCAGATATTGTTCGAAGTTGTCCGCAAACATCTGAACCAGCTTTTGCGCCTGTGCGTCATACCCTGCGCCGTCACCCCATGTGCGGCGTGGATCAAGCAGAACCTCTGCAACGCCGGGGACCGCGATCGGAACGTCAAAGCCGAAGTTGGCATCCTTGCGGAATTCAACCTCTGCCAAGGAGCCGTCAAGCGCAGCGGTCAGAAGGGCGCGTGTCGCGCGGATCGGCATGCGTGAGCCTGTGCCGTATGCGCCACCTGTCCAGCCTGTGTTGACCAACCAGCATGTCGCACCGTGCTGGGCGATTTTTTCTTTGAGCAGGTTGCCGTATACTTCTGGGCGTCGGGGCATGAACGGCGCGCCAAAGCATGTTGAGAACGTTGGCTCTGGCTCGGTCACGCCGCGCTCTGTGCCTGCGACTTTGGACGTAAAACCCGAAAGGAAGTGGTACATTGCCTGTGCGGGCGTCAGGCGCGAAATGGGGGGCAGAACACCAAAGGCGTCACATGTCAGCATGATGATGTTTTTGGGATGGCCACCCAGCGCGCTCTTGGACGCGTTGGAAATATAGTGCAGCGGATATGCGCAGCGCATATTCGCGGTCAGGCTGTCATCGTCGAAATCAAGTTCTTTGGTTTCCGCATCGTAAACCATGTTCTCGATAACCGTGCCGAACTTGGAGGTTGTCGCGTAGATTTCGGGTTCGGCTTCGGGGTTGAGGTTGATCGTTTTAGCATAGCAACCGCCCTCAAAGTTGAATGTGCCACGATCTGACCAACCATGTTCGTCATCGCCAATAAGCGTGCGCTCTGGATCGGCGGAGAGGGTCGTTTTGCCCGTGCCGGATAGACCAAAGAACACAGCCGTATCAACAGGGTTACCCTTGGCGTGGTTGGCCGAGCAATGCATCGGCATGATGCCTTTTTCAGGCAGCAGGTAGTTCAGCAAAGAGAAGACAGATTTCTTGTTCTCGCCCGCATATTCCGTGCCACCGATCAGGATCAGCTTTTTCTCAAAGTTCATCGCGATTACGGTTTCGGAACGGCAGTTGTGTTTGGCGGGATCCGCTTGGAAGCTGGGGCAGTTGATAACTGTGAAATCAGCCGTGAAATCATCAAGTGCGTCACGTTCAGGACGGCGCAACATTGTGCGGATGAATAGGCCGTGCCACGCAAGTTCGGTGACAACACGCACGTCGATCGAGTGCGCAGGGTCAGCGCCGCCGACAAGGTCTTGGACATAATAATCGCGGCCCTTCATGTGCTCTAGCATATCAGCATAAAGCGCATCGAAGCCTTCAGGGCTCATTTCAGCGTTGTTTTCCCACCAGATGGTGTCAACAACGTCTGGCGTTTTCACAACGTGTTTGTCTTTAGGTGAGCGGCCAGTGAATTTTCCCGTCGTAACAAGGAAAGCACCGCCATTGCCAAGCTCGCCTTCGCCTTTTTTCAGCGCTTCTTCGATCAGCGCAGGCTCCATCAGGTTGTAATAGACTGACCCAAGCTCCGTGATGCCTTGATCTTCGAGCTTGAAAGAAGGGTTTACCCGTCCAGTTGTCATGCGATAACTCCTGTTGCCGCGCCTGCGCGGCTTGTCTTGAACTAACAGTCACGGCTTTGAGCCAAAGACTGACCGCACTCAGGCGAACGAGGCGATACCGCCTCTTAACATGCCGATTTCTGCCGTGAACAGGACGCTTTGGCGCAGTTAGCGCAACCACACAAAGTTTAGCGCAATCATCGTCCTAAGCCTCGGATTATTTGTGTGCAAAAAGAGACGATAAGCAAAAAATAACTCTTTTAGGTGCCAAATAAGTCACGCCTGCGATGCCGATTCGCACTTGGGTATTGATCGGGCACGCGAAACACGCGAGAGATAGTGAAAAAAATAAACTGGTAATTGAGCAGTACAAGGAAAACAGGCATGTCCAAAATTGCATTGGTGGACGACGACAGGAACATCCTGACGTCGGTCTCGATGACTCTTGAAGCTGAAGGCTTTGAGGTTGAAACCTATAACGATGGTCAGTCGGCTCTGGATGCGTTCAATCGCAAATTGCCCGATATGGCTGTTCTTGATATCAAAATGCCCCGTATGGACGGAATGGACTTGCTGCAACGCTTGCGCCAGAAAACCTCCATGCCGGTCATCTTCCTGACGTCAAAGGATGATGAGATTGACGAAGTTCTCGGCCTTCGCATGGGCGCGGATGACTACGTCAAGAAACCTTTCTCCCAGCGTCTGCTGGTCGAACGCATTCGCGCGCTTCTGCGTCGTCAGGATGCGGCGGACGGCGTTGAGATAGCAGAAACCGATGAAAACAAGGTCATCGAGCGCGGTGATCTGACGATGGATCCCCTGCGCCATGCCGTTAAGTGGAAGGGCAAGGACGTTACCCTGACTGTAACGGAATTCTTGCTGCTTCAAGCCCTTGCACAGCGTCCCGGATTCGTCAAAAGCCGTGACCAGTTGATGGATGTAGCCTACGACGATCAGGTTTATGTTGATGACCGTACCATCGACAGCCACATCAAACGCCTTCGCAAGAAGATGCGTTCAGTCGACGATGAATTTTCGGCGATTGAGACGCTCTACGGCATTGGCTACCGGTACAACGAAGAATAATGGCCCTCGCCGAGCGTATATCGCCCGGGCGTGTTCCGAAGGCGAGACAGGAAATGGATGTTGTTCTTGGCGATGATTGGATCGCGCCAGACAGTACTGTTGAAAAGGAAGTGCGCGATCGCCGCGAACGGCGAGGCATGTTCTCGCTAAAGCGCTCGCCACTTACGCGTAAGATCATTACGTTCAACTTAATCGCGTTGAATATCTTGGTCGCGGGCATTCTGTATCTCAACTCGTCGCGTGACAGTCTGGCGTCCCAACGGGCGGCCTCGCTTGTTGGCGAGGTAGAGCTTGTTGCGGATGTCTTTGAGGCCCAGATTACTGCGAGCGGTGAAACAAACCTTGCGGTCAACGATCAAGAAACAATGGCCACATTGGCCGCGCTTGATCTGCGTAACTCTGTTCAGGTCTTTGTATTCGGGCCAGAGGGCGGCTTGGTCGCGAATGCAACAGGCAGTGCTGCGAACCTCAATGCAGAGCTTGGCTCGGTTGAGGACAAAACACTTATCGTAGACGGATTGTCGAAGTTCTGGACGCTGATAACATCGCCCTTCTTCGCATCGAAAGAAATTTCCGTTCCGCCGTTGCAGGAACAGTTACGGGAACTCGTGGGCAAGTCGGCATCAGGCGAAACCGTTGTGGGCAAAGGCCTTAATATGGACGGCGGCGCGATTTTCACTGTGACGACGCCAATCACTGTAGATGGCCAAAGCGTTGGCGTCGTTGCGCTTGCCAGCGCTTCCGGCGAAATCGATCAACTGGTAAAAAGCGAGCGCGAGCGCGTCTTGCAGATGTTCCTGATCGCAACGCTTGTGTCGATCGGACTTAGCCTTGTTCTGGCCTCGACAATTTCCAACCCGCTGTCAGATTTGGCGATGGCGGCTGAAGTCGGTCGTCGCAATGACAAAGGCAAAGTAAGTGCTGCACGCATTCGTATTCCTGATCTTACGGCCCGACCTGATGAAATCGGTCGGCTGTCAGGCGCTTTGCGCGGGATGGTGTCCGCACTTTATGATCGCATTGATAGTAACGAGCAGTTTGCCGCTGACGTTGCACATGAAATCAAGAACCCGCTCGCATCGCTTCGCTCTGCGGTAGGCACCATGCGCGTTGCAAAACGCGACGATCAGCGCGAAAAACTTCTGCAAGTGATCGAACACGACGTGCGTCGCCTTGATCGACTTGTCAGCGATATCTCGAACGCATCGCGTCTTGATAGTGAACTGGTGAAAGAAGACGAAGAAGCCTTTGATCTTATCCATATGGTCAGAAACCTATGCGACTATCTTGGTGAACAAGCCTCGAGCAACGGGATCGAATTTATATCTGATCTTCCATCCGAACCGATAACTATTTCGGGCTTGGAAGGGCGTCTTGCACAGGTATTTGTGAACCTCATCACCAATGCTGTCAGCTTCTGTGAAGATGGCGATGCTATTCGCGTTTGGGCGCGCCAAAGGGAAAATCGCGTGCTTGTGGTTGTTGAAGATACCGGTCCGGGCATTCCTGAACAGGCGCTGGGTAAAGTGTTTAAGCGCTTTTATTCAGAACGTCCGGAGGGCCAGTTTGGCAACAATTCCGGTCTGGGCCTTGCGATCTCCAAACAGATCGTGGAGGCGCACGGCGGTGTGATCTGGGCCGAGAATATTCGCCCGACAGCAGCTGACATCAACTCAGAGCCACTTGGCGCGCGTTTCGTCGTTGGTTTGCCGATCTGAAGCGGTCGGTGCCAAAGCAGGGAAAAACTTGCATTCATGCAACAGCAATAGCGTGGCGCGGCAACGGCGCGCTATTGCTTGGCGCTTCTGGCACCGGAAAATCTGGAATAGCTTTGCAGATGATGGCGCTGGGGTGTGATCTTGTCGCTGACGATCAATGTGAGATCCATGCGGAAGGCGATGCGTTGATTGCGCGTTGCCCCGAAAATATCAAAAGCAAGATAGAAGCGCGTAGGTTCGGAATCTTGGAGTGCGCCGCTATAGATCAGGCGCGGCTCACATGTGCCGTTGATCTGGACGTGCTCGAAGACAATCGCCTTCCCGAACCATATGCGATTGAACTACAAGGCTATTCACTTAGACTCTTTAAGAATCCGGGGTTAACGCTTTTGCCTTTCGCGCTTTTGACCTACTTAAAGAGCGTCGGCACCTCGAATAGTGAGTGAGATTGTATCAAATGGGCGTTGAACCGAAAACAACTGACGGAAAACAGCGCCTTGTTTTGGTAACTGGCCCTTCGGGGGCTGGCCGTGCCACCGCGATTCATGCGCTTGAAGACAGTGGATATGAAGCAATCGACAACATGCCGCTGTCATTGCTTCCGCGTCTGTTACAAGGGCCAGCCTATCCGCGCCCGCTCGCTTTGGGGTTGGATGTGCGAAATCGCGAGTTTTCGACACGGGCGCTGCTTGAAACCATCGAGGACTTGACGCGGCGCACCGATTTGCAGTTCGAGGTCGTCTACCTGGACTGCTCTGATGATGTCCTGCTGCGTCGCTTTTCTGAAACCCGGCGACGCCATCCGCTCGCTGGGGCCGAAGATCCGTTGCGCGGCATTGCGCGGGAAAAACAGGCTCTTGATCCCGTGCGTGACCGCGCGGACATCTTGATTGATAGCTCTGATCTTAGTCCACATGATATGCGCGCTGAAATCACGCGCCTTTTTTCAATCGAAGAAGGGTTGCGGCTTGCTGTTTCGCTGCATTCATTCTCTTACAAACGCGGTTTGCCACGATCCGCAGATATGGTGTTCGACTGCCGGTTCTTACAAAACCCGCATTGGCAGCCCGAGCTGCGCGCCTTGACGGGGTGCGATCCGCGCGTGGCGCAATATGTGTCTGAAGACCCGCGATATGCGGCGTTCCTTGAACAGGTTGGCGCGCTCTGCACAAGCTTGCTTCCTGCATATACTGAAGAAGGGAAATCGCACTTCACCATTGCTTTTGGGTGTAGCGGCGGGCGGCACCGCTCAGTTGCCGTAACGGAAGTTATTGCGCAGACGCTTGCGCTTGCTGGGTGGCAAGTGTCATGTAGGCACCGAGAATTGGAACGCGAACTAGGTCAGAACCAGTAGGCCTTTAAAGATGACAAAACAGCACCAAAGGTTAGGCCGTTGATTGGAATTGTGATCGTTGCACATGGTGGTCTCGCCCGCGAATACCTCGCGGCGATTGAACATGTCGTCGGCATTCAAAGTGGTATCGAAGCAATTTCAATTGAACCCGATCATGATCGCCCCGCCAAACAGGCGGAAATCTGTTCCGCAGCAGAACTGGTAGATAAGGGCGATGGCGTTGTTGTTGTCACGGATATGTTTGGTGGTTCCCCGTCAAACCTGTCGTTGCTTGCATGCCAGCCAGCAGGACGTCGTATTCTGTATGGCGCGAATTTGCCAATGTTGATTAAGCTTGCCAAAAGCCGCGATTTGCCTGTCGGGGACGCTGTCCGCGCTGCGATGGATGCGGGGCGCAAGTATATTGATAGCCAAAACATTTCAAACGCTTGAATTAGGGACTGATTTTGATGTCTGACACCGTTAACAAAACGCTGAAAATCATAAACGAAAAGGGTTTGCACGCACGCGCGTCTGCAAAGCTGGTTGAGGTCGTCGAAGCGTTTGATGCGACCGCTGAAGTCAGCCGCGATGGAATGAGCGCGCTCGGTGACAGTATCATGGGGCTTTTGATGTTAGCAGCGTCCAAGGGAACCAGCATCGAAGTGCAAACCAGCGGCGTCGACGCACAAGCACTTGCCGATGCCCTTGAGGCACTGGTTGCCGATCGCTTTGGAGAAGACTGTTAAGCCGGGCGCGTTGCGTGTAGGGTAGGATGCATGAGGAAACAAGTTGAACTATGATTGATCAAGTGCAAACACCGACAGCAATCAAACCTGCCGCCAAAGGGGCGAGCATGCCAGCGCCATATGACAAGCGAAAGCTGTCGTATGCGAACACATTTACCAACCCATGGAAAGCAACAACCATTCGTGTGATGGAGTGGCTGACAGGAAAGATTCCTCTTATTCGATTGGTGCGCCGATTCGAACGTTCAGGCGCTGCCTATGGTCAGGCCTTTTGGGCCCAAGCCTTGACCCATATGGGGATCGAGCTGCGTACGCCTGACAGCCAGATTGCAAATATTCCTAAAACGGGCCCCGTCATTATCGTCGCGAACCATCCACATGGTTTGGTTGATGGCATGATATTGGCAGAGCTGATCGGCCGAGTGCGTACCGATTATCGCATTCTAACGCGCTCGCTCCTGACAGGGGTCAGCGAGATCGAAGAATTCATGATCCCCGTGCCTTTTCCGCACGAAGAAGATGCGCGCGAGCAAAGCCTTGATATGCGCCGCCGTGCCATGGATCATTTGGCACAAGGCGGTGTAATCGTTCTATTCCCGTCGGGCGTCGTCGCCTCGTCAAAATCGTGGTTCGGACCCGCGATTGAAGAGCAGTGGAACCCGTTCACGGCGAAGATGATCCAGCGTTCAGGTGCAAAAGTGGTGCCCATCCATTTCCCGGGTCAAAACAGCCGCGCTTATCAGATCGCCAATCGCATTTCGCCGACCCTGCGACAGGGACTATTGATCCACGAAGTTATGCATGCCTGTGGCAAGCCCCAAAAGCCGGTTGTCGGTAAGCCTATTGCAGACGAAAAGATCAAAGAATGGTCAAGTAACCCGCGCGGTTTGGTGGCGTGGTTGCGCGAACACACGCTGTCACTTGGCAAAAGTTAATAGTCTAGCGCGTCGGGACAGGCACATCGCCGCGATAGTCGTAAAACCCGCGCTTGGCTTTTCTTCCAAGCCAGCCAGCTTCAACATACTTTGTGAGCAACGGGCAGGGGCGATACTTCGTATCCGCTAACCCGTCGTGCAGTACGTTCATGATTGCAAGGCAGGTATCCAATCCGATGAAATCTGCAAGTTCCAGCGGACCCATCGGGTGATTTGCGCCCAGTTTAAGAGATTGATCGATGGATGAGACCGAACCGACACCTTCGTAAAGCGTGTAAACGGCTTCGTTTATCATCGGCATCAGAATGCGGTTCACGATAAAGGCAGGAAAATCTTCCGCAGATGCCGCTGTTTTGTTCAACCGCTCAACGACGCCAAGGCAGGCGTCATAGGTTGGCTGGTCAGTCGCAATCCCGCGAATGAGCTCAACAAGCTGCATCACAGGCACAGGGTTCATAAAGTGAAAACCCATGAACCGTTCAGGACGGTCGGTTGCAGCCGCAAGGCGTGTGATCGAAATGGACGACGTGTTCGAGGTCAGGATCGTGTGGTCCGCAAGATGAGGAAGCAAAGTCGCGAAAATCTTATGCTTTACCTCTTCACGCTCGGTCGCGGCCTCAATAACCAGATCGGTTTGGCCGAGATCAGGCAATTCTAGCGTCGTACTGATCCGCGCCATTGCTGCGGCTTTGTCCTCGGCGCTGACAGCCCCTTTTGACACCTGCCGTTCGATGTTCTTGTCGATCCGCGCGACCGCGCCATCAAGAGCTTCTGCGCTGATATCATTGAGCAAAATCTCATAGCCCGCCAATGCCAAAACATGGGCAATCCCATTGCCCATTTGGCCTGCACCAACAACTCCAACGCGCTTGATGTCCATTCGTCTCTCCTTGGCGGGTTCGCATGACAATAGGCCTTTGGGCATCGGCTCTGCAAGGGCAGGCCGTGCAAGTTTGCGTTAAGTTTTCGCTTTAGCAATTTATTTAGCGAATCCCGCCAACGTCAGCCTTGGGTGAGAAAAAAGGTGGGTGTGATGACCTATAATGTAACAGGCCTGAGTGGCTTGAACTATGAGCTATGCGCTTACGATGGATCAAGGATACAATTCAGGGGGCCAAAACATAATCTGAACAAATCATATGTCGCGTTCCTTGGCACGACAGAGACATTTGGCAAATTCGTTGCGCGTCCCTTTCCGACGTTGCTGGCAGAGCATTTGCCGGCAGAGGCTGTAAACTTGGGGATGATTAGCGGGGGGCTAGACGCCTACCTTAATGATCCTGCAATTCTTGAGGTCGCAAAAAAGGCAGACCTTAGGGTGGTTCAAGTTATTGGCGCGCTGAACCTTAGCAATCATTATTTCAAGGTCCATCCAAGGCGAAATGATCGCTTTGTTTGCGCGCGCGAAACGCTTGTTCGGTTGTTCCCGGAGGTGGATTTCACCGAGTTCCATTTCACGAAAGCAATGCTTGGCGCGCTTCAGGCACAATCGGCCGAGCGGTATCGGATGGTCTGCGACGAGTTGCAAAAAATATGGCTCGCGCGGATGACGGTATTGCTAAAGCTTCTGGGCGAGCGGACAGTTTTGCTTTGGTTCGCAGGTAGCCCGCCGCCTGAATGTGCAATTGAGAAACCAAGCGATCCTATGCTGATAGACGCGGATATGGTCAAACGTATGCGTGCGAAAGCCAGCGCCTATGTGCAAAGCGTGCCTGACCCTGTTTCACTAAACGGGGATTGGAATGATCTTTCGCAATCGCTAACCAGCCGAACGGCTGCCAAGCAGTTGATGGGGCCGAACGCACATTTACAGGCAGCCCAGGCGCTGCAGGAAACCTGTGCTCATCTCTTGTCCTAACAAAAAAGGCCCGCGAAAACGCAGGCCTTTGATGTGGTCTGGCAGAAAACCTGCCAGAATTATTAAAGTTTGGACGTCAGCTCGGGAACCGCATCAAACAGATCGGCAACCAGACCAAAATCGGCAACCTGGAAGATGGGCGCTTCTTCGTCTTTGTTGATCGCAACGATGATCTTGGAGTCTTTCATACCCGCCAAGTGCTGGATCGCACCGGAGATGCCGACAGCCACGTAAAGATCGGGCGCAACAACCTTGCCCGTCTGGCCTACCTGCCAGTCGTTCGGGGCATAGCCGCTATCTACCGCAGCGCGAGATGCGCCAACGGCCGCGTTAAGCTTGTCAGCAAGCGCTTCGATGATTTTGAAATCATCTTCAGAGCCAACACCGCGTCCACCGGAAACAACAACGCCCGCGGACGTGAGTTCGGGGCGATCAGACGTTGCAACCTTGTCTTCGACCCATGAGGACAGACCAGGATTTCCAGCCGCGCCAATGTTTTCAACGGACGCAGAGCCACCGTCACCAGCCGCGTCGAATGTCGCGCCACGGAATGTGATGACTTTTTTCGCATCAGAAGACTTAACCGTCTGCATTGCGTTGCCAGCATAGATCGGACGCTCGAATGTAGAGCCGTCGATGACAGATGTCACATCGGACATCACCATGACATCAAGCAAGGCCGCAACGCGGGGCATGATGTTCTTTGCGTCTGTCGTCGCGGGCGCAACGATATGTTCATAATCGCCTGCAAGGGATACGATCAGGTCCGCGACGGGCTCTGCCAGACGCTTGCCGTACATCGCATCTTCGGCGCATAGCACCTTGGAAACGCCGGCAATCTTTGCGGCCTGCGCCGCTGCATCAGCGCATGTCGCGCCCGTGCAAAGCACGGTGACATCGCCAAGGGATACGGACGCAGTTACGGCCTTGGCTGTGGCGTCCAACGCCAATTCGCCATCGGTGACTTCTGCGAGAAGTAGAACAGCCATTATACAGCCCCCGCTTCTTTAAGTTTCTCGATAAGCTCATCTACAGAGCCGACCTTAATACCAGCGGCGCGCGCAGCTGGCTCAACCGTGCTGATGATTTCCAAACGTGGGGACGCATCCACGCCATAGTCCGCGGCGGTCTTTTCATCCAAAGGCTTTTTCTTCGCCTTCATGATGTTTGGAAGGGACGCGTAGCGTGGTTCGTTCAGACGCAAGTCAACAGTGACAACCGTTGGCATGTTCACTTTGATGGTTTGAAGGCCGCCGTCAACTTCACGCGTTACTGTCGCGCTGTCGCCGTCGATGTCCAGATCGGAGGCAAATGTCGCTTGTGACCAACCCATAAGCGCAGAAAGCATCTGGCCCGTTGCGTTCATGTCATTGTCGATTGCCTGCTTGCCGCAAAGTACAAGGCCCGGCTGCTCTTCGTCTACGATGCCTTTGAGGATTTTCGCAACTGTCAGCGGCTCGATGTCGTTGTGCACATCATCAGAAGCAATCACGAGGATCGCGCGATCTGCGCCCATCGCCAAAGCCGTGCGCAGGGTTTCTTGCGCTTGCTTGACGCCTACGGAAACAGCGATGACTTCATCTGCTTTGCCCGCTTCTTTCAAGCGGATAGCTTGTTCTACAGCGATCTCGTCGAAAGGGTTCATGGACATTTTTACGTTGGCGAGATCAACACCGCTTCCGTCCGCTTTGACGCGCACTTTCACGTTATAATCGATCACGCGTTTGACAGGTACAAGCACCTTCATTGGCGTAGGTCTCCCTTAGATTCAGCGTCGCATCGCGACTCTTTCAAATTTCGTCACAGCGTTGATATAATCTTGCGCGCAGGGGTAACAGGCCAAAATCGCCATTTTAGGACCCAACGACGCCGCGTTCGGTGTAATTGCCTATCGGTTCGCGCCAGGAACCCAGAGCACATCGTCTTTGCCCCCGTTGTTTGCGATGCGGCCAGCGACGAAAAACCAGTCCGACAGGCGGTTCAGGTATTTCACCGCGGCGGGGTTCACGCTCTCGATTGTGGAAAGTTCAACGGATAACCGTTCAGCGCGGCGCGATACGGTTCGGCAAAGGTGCATCTGGGCAGCCAAAGCGCTGCCACCGGGCAAGATAAAGCTCCGCAGTGGGTCCAATTGCTCGTTCATCGCGTCAATTTCGCGTTCGAGGCGTTCCACCTGCGCATCGCTGACGCGCAGCGGTTGGTATTCCGCATCCTTGTCTTTTTCCATATCGGGGCGGCACAGGTCCGCACCCAGATCGAAAAGATCGTTCTGGATCATCGCAAGTTGGGCATCCATTTCGCCGCTCGCATGCTGGCGAGCAAGGCCGACAGTTGCGTTGGTTTCGTCTACTGTCCCATAGGCGTTCACACGCATCGAATGCTTGGCCACGCGGGTGCCGTTCCCAAGGGCGGTTTCGCCCTTATCACCCGTCTTGGTGTAAATTTTGTTCAAAACGACCACTGCTTAACCCCTCGCAAAATAGACGACTGCCAAAATCAGCAATACCGCTACAAACTGTGCATAAATGCGATAGCGCATGATGCGGTTGGCGTGTTTGCGGTTGAAATCACCACCTTTGGCAAAGCCGCCGATGCCAACCAAAAGAATGCCGACCACCACGAACATCGCGATAATCATAATGATAAAAAGTGGATCTTTTGCCATTGTCGCCCCTAACGTCTGTTGGCTCACATGTAGCGGGCATGATCGAAAAAGCGAATGGCAAATTGCCTCATCAGCCCTTGGAAATCACCTTGTCCAAAAGACGCGTGCTTAGAATCCGGCGCAAAGCTCCCATGATATAGGTTGCTTTGGTGACATAATAACGCGGTTTTGGGCGCGCTGACTCGCAGGCATGGCGCAGCTTTTCAGTGACCGCGCTGGCGGGCAGTTCAAAGGTATCAGGCCCGCTGCTTTGATATAGGCGATCCAGCAGGCCGCTCTCATATTCCGCGCGGCGTGCCGACGCTTTCCAATCAATCCAGCGTTCAAAATGCGGGATGGAATTGCGACGGATGTCGGATGTGATGGGACCGGGTTCGATCAGGACGACTTCGATATCTGTGGCACGCATCT
>NZ_JBAUHO010000241.1:0-1972 GCF_049680325.1 Planktotalea sp. | reverse complement strand
GGGTATACTTACCTTGATGGACGCCTGGAGTTCTGACAAGACGAGGGTCATAATCTATGGCGCAGGCGCGGCGGGCATTCAGTTGGCATCCGCTCTGCGCCAGTCCAGAGAATTATCGCCCGTCGCTTTTGTGGATGACAACCCGTCGTTACGCGGATTGATCGTCTCGGGCCTGAAGGTGCAATCGCCTGCCGCGTTGGAAAACCTGGTCGCGCAGGGCAAGATTGAACGCGTTTTGCTGGCAATGCCTTCTATTTCCTCTGCGCGTCGGGATGCCATCCTGACAGGGCTGATTGATCTGGACTGTGAGGTGCAAATTTTACCCTCCTATGTGGATCTTGTCGCGGGTAAGGGCCAGGCAGATGAGCTGCGGACAGTTACACCTGACGCACTCTTGGGGCGAGATAAGGTGGATCTGGATATTCCGGATGTGGCTAAGACCTACGCAGGCCGTAGTGTGATGGTGACGGGCGCCGGCGGTTCAATCGGTTCGGAGCTGTGTCGCCAACTCGTTGGAACTGCACCGGCCCATATAGTGCTGTTTGAGCGTTCGGAGATTGCGCTTTATCAGATTGATCGCGAGTTGCGTCCAATTGCTGAAAATGCGGGAATTATTGTGACAACGCGGCTTGGTTCTGTGACGGATGCGCGTCGGGTGCTTGAGGTCATGAAGGAAACGGGCACAGAGATAGTACTCCATGCGGCAGCTTATAAACATGTTCCATTGGTTGAAGAGAATGAATTAGAAGGCGCCCGAAACAACGTTCTGGGCACGCAGGTTGTAGCGGAAGCGGCAATGGCTATGGGAGTAGAGCGCTTCATCCTAATTTCTACTGACAAGGCGGTTCGGCCTACCAACATTATGGGGGCGACTAAGCGGCTTGCTGAACTGGTGGTGCAGGACCTTCAAACGCGCTCTGACAAAACTAAATTTTCTATGGTGCGCTTTGGCAATGTGCTGGGCAGCTCAGGCTCCGTGCTACCGCTTTTTGAGCAGCAGATCCGTCGCGGTGGGCCTGTGACTGTTACGCATCCAGAAGTCACGCGTTTCTTTATGACTATCCCCGAAGCGGCGCGCCTTGTTTTGCTGGCCGGGGCCTATGCAACAGGTGGCGATGTTTTCGTACTTGATATGGGCGAACCAATGAGGATTATTGATATTGCGCGGCGCATGATCACATTGTCAGGCCGGACAATTCTAGAGAATGGTGAGGGTGATATCGAGATACAAATCATAGGTATGCGCCCGGGTGAAAAGCTCTATGAAGAATTATTGATTGATGATGATAGTCTAGGGGCTACGCCGCATAGTAAAATTCTGCGTGCCGAGGAAAAAATGCTGAGCCAGATCGAGATTATTGCCATCTTGCGCGAACTAGAGCTAATTCTGAAAACAGGCGACATTAGGGGGCTTCGCAAACTTATCGAAACTCGCGTGGATGGATATCACCAGCAAGATCAGTTGGCCCTTTAACGGTTTTAGACATGATTTCTAGATACTTACGAGCTAACGTAGGATAGCTTCGGTTGATTAGAATCCATGCTTTACCTCGCGCACCAATTTCCTCGCGAGTAGCCTTGGACATTTGAGCATAGCGCATGATTTCATTCTGTAGTGCTTCCACCTCGCCTGATGGGACAAAGCTTCCGCACTCGGCTTCCGTAATCATCGATGGGTACCCCGTGTAAGAGGCGAGGATGGGCTTTCCAGCCAACATGTAGTCGATGATCTTATTCAGTGATAAACCGAACTCCCAGACTTTTGATGGCAGCACTGAAAAATAGAGTAAATCGCACTGGCTCAATACCGATTGAACCATTGCTTTAGGAACACCCGGCGCAAAGGTTATATTGGGTAGTTCAGCACAGCGGTTTTGGTAGTCGGCTTTCAAGTCTCCTTCACCAATGATCAGGAAATGTATGTCATGGTTGTTTTTCATGCGTTCGGCACAAGAGAGCAGTGTCTCTAGAC
>NZ_JBAUHO010000240.1:0-6200 GCF_049680325.1 Planktotalea sp. | reverse complement strand
TGATGCGGTTGCCTGTGGAAGGCAAAGCAGCGACCACAATCAAGAAAAAGAGAAACAAACCAACGATAATGATGTAAAAACTGTTGAAGCCTTCGAGCAACCTCCAGTTCCAACTGCCAAGCGTGCTGTTTGCATTGGCTGGGAACAAAAGTGCCCAAAGTACAAGTGCTACCATGATGCCCTTGGAAATAAGAGCAATCGGTAGGCTGTTCCCGCGATAAAAGCCACCGTCGGCTTTTTTAATCTCGAGATCTGTGAATGGCGGTTTCATGAAGCGCCTCCTCCCTAGAAATAACGGTAATGTGATATTACCTTGTCATTCTGAGTGCCAGCATTGCTCGCAAACAGACGTTGCGTTGCCGTCGTTCCTAAGTCCACATGCGACATGTAACCGCATACACGACAATTTTTGCGAATTTTTTGATGCGTCTTAACACTCGTTGGATAGCCCTCAAACTGGCTTGTTACCGGGTTAAGATTTGAGCTTTCAGAACGGTAACGGTTTCCAGCAGGTTTTACGGAAGATTTTTACTTTTCACTCAACTTATAGATGCTTGCGCTTTGACGCGATTTGCGTTTCTCTTCGGCAAAATTGGGGAAGATGAATGATGTCATCACTAGATCTAGACTTTGTCAGGGCGCAGTTCCCTGCATTTTCGCAAGCCTCTCTGAAAGGTCAGGCTTTCTTTGAAAATGCTGGTGGTAGCTACACCTGTGCTCAGGTCGTGGACCGTCTGACGCGCTATTACACACAGCGTAAAGTCCAGCCCTATGCCCCCTACGAAGCCTCGCGCCTTGCAGGCGAGGAAATGGACGAGGCACGCACGCGCCTAGCCGCCATCATGGGCGTTGATACGGATGAAGTGTCCTTTGGCCCGTCCACAACGCAAAACACTTATGTTCTGGCACAGGCTTTTGCCGGTTTCATGCAGGCGGGCGAAGCGATTGTCGTCACCAATCAGGACCATGAGGCCAATTCAGGCCCCTGGCGTCGTTTGGCAGAACGCGGCATTGAAATTCGCGAATGGAAGATTGATCCAGAAACCGGTCATCTTGATCCAGCGGCCCTTGAAGGATTGCTAGATGAAAAGGTGCGGCTTGTGTGCTTCCCGCACTGCTCGAACGTGGTGGGCGAAATCAACCCGGTGACCGAGATAACGGCCATGGCCCATGCGGCGGGGGCGTTTGTCTGCGTTGACGGCGTTTCCTACGCGCCGCACGGGATTGCCAATGTGGGTGAACTGGGACCGGATATCTATCTCTTTTCCGCGTACAAGACCTATGGCCCGCATCAGGGTATCATGGTTATGCGACGCGCTTTGGGCATGGCGCTGCCAAATCAGGGCCATTACTTCAATGCTGAAAGCCTTTATAAACGCTTTACTCCAGCCGGGCCGGATCACGCACAGATTGCGGCCTGCGCGGGGATGGCGGATTACATCGATGCGCTTGCGGGGCATCATGGAATCGACGGCGATGCCACGGCGCGCGGCGCAGGTGTGCATGATCTGATGCGCGCGCATGAGGCGGCTTTGCTTCAGCCTTTGCTTGATTATGCCAGCTCGAAGAACTCTGTGCGCCTAATCGGGCCAGATCAGGCGACAGGGCGTGCGCCAACGGTCGCCTTGTCGCTGCAAAGCAATGCGGAAGAGACGGCGGCGAAGCTTGCAAAACACGGTATTATGGCAGGGGGCGGGGATTTTTACGCGCTACGTGCTTTGGGCGCGATGGGCGTTGATCTTGACTTGGGGGTGCTGCGACTTAGCTTCACCCATTACACGTCCAAAGGCGAAATAGATCAGCTATTGAATGCTCTGGATGATGTGCTTTGACTAAATCCTCTGCTGGCGTGTCACAACGCTAGCTACAAAGCCGGGTGCATGCCGCGTGAATGAACAGCGACCTATCATTGTCTGGTTCAGGCGCGATCTGCGCCTAAGCGATCATGCGGCGTTGACCGCGGCTTGCGCGTCAAATGCACCTGTCATTGCGGTTTTCATTCGCGATCCGTTGGTTGACCGGCTTGGCGCAGCGCCAAAGTGGCGGTTGGGGCAGGGTTTGGCGGCGCTTGAGAGCAGGCTCGCCGAAATGGGTGCAAAGCTGATTTTGCGCAGCGGCCCTGCGCTTGACACGCTTCTTGCGCTTCTGGCCGAGACAGGCGCGCAAGGGGTATATTGGTCACGGCTTTATGATCCCGAGAGCGTTGCGCGCGATACTGACATCAAAGCCCAGCTTCGCGCGCAAGGGGTGGAGGCCCGCTCGTTCGGTGGGCATGTGATGTTTGAGCCATGGAGCGTGCAAACCAAAACGGGCGGCATGTACAAAGTTTACACGCCGTTCTGGCGGTCCGTGAAAGACCGTAGCGTGGATGCCCCGCGATCCGCGCCGCCGACCCTTTGTGCGCCGGAAACATGGCCACAGAGCGAGCGGCTTGCGGACTGGCACCTTGGCGCGGCCATGCGGCGCGGTGCTTTGATTGTCGCGCGTCACGCGCAGGTCGGTGAAAGCGCGGCGCTGGATCGGCTTGCCGAATTTATCGAAGATGACGTGGCCGATTACGTCCAGATGCGCGATATCCCATCAAAGCGCGGAACATCGGGTTTGAGCGAGAACCTCGCCCTTGGTGAAATCAGCCCGCATCAATGCTGGCATGCGGGGATGCGCGCATTGCACGAGGGCAAAGCAGGCGCAGAGGTCTTTCTGAAAGAGCTGGTCTGGCGTGAATTTGCCTATCACCTGATGCATCATTCGCCGCATATCCTGACAAGCAACTGGAAGCCCGATTGGGACAAGTTTGCTTGGTATACCGACGCGGCGCATCCAGAGGTCATCGCATGGCAGCAGGGGCGCACAGGGGTGAAGTTTGCCGATGCGGCGATGCGCGAATTATATGTGACAGGCAAGATGCACAATCGTGGTCGCATGATCGTGGCCTCCTACCTGAGCAAGCATCTGCTGACCCATTGGCGCATCGGGCAGGCGTGGTTTGAAGAATGCCTAACCGATTGGGATCCCGCATCAAATGCCATGGGCTGGCAATGGGCGGCGGGCTCGGGGCCCGATGCTTCGCCCTATTTCCGCGTGTTCAATCCGGACACGCAACTGGACAAGTTTGATCCCAAAGGTTTTTATGTGAAGCGATGGATTGCAGAAGGCCAAAGCGATCCGCCTGAAACGGCGCTAAGCTATTATGAGGCTATTCCCGAAAGCTGGAATTTGACCGCGCGCGATATCTATCCAAGCCCGGCGCGCGATCTTGCAGCAGGGCGCCAGCGTGCGCTGGATGCCTATCAAAATCGCGGCTTCTAAACGCGGGCTTGGGCGCGCAGTCTTGCCATAAACGCCTGTTTTGCGCCAAACTTCCGTAAATCATCGCGACATGCACGCGTGCGCGGCATGCGCGTCGATGTGAAGGGGGGGACATGATTTATACTTCAACAGACGAACAAAAGGGCCTTCCGCGTTATTTCGCGCAGGTTTTCGCGACCGCAAGATCCTTGAGAAACGGGCGCATAGACTTTCATCTCAAAGACGGGCGCGTGTTTCGGGCTGAGGGACAAAACCCGGGCCCGATCGCGGCGCTTTATATCCATAATGACGATCTTTTTGCGCGTTTGATCCGTGAAGGCGATCTCGGTTTTTGTGATGCCTACCTGGATGAATGGTGGTCCACGCCAGATTTGCAGGCATTCATGGACCTTGTTCACACGGATAACGAAACGATTTATGACGGTTTTCCGGGCTTGGGACTTGTGCGGATGATCGAGCGGTTCCGTTTTTGGCTAAGGCGCAATCACAAAGAACAGGCGCGCAAGAATATCTCGTATCACTATGATCTGGGCAATGATTTCTATCGGCTTTGGCTGGATGAAACCATGACCTATTCTTCGGCCATTTTCGAGACTGGACAAGAGAGCACCGAAAAGGCGCAAATTGCGAAATACGCGTCTATGGTCGATGAAATGGGGGCCAAGCCGGGCGATCATGTGTTGGAAATCGGCTGCGGATGGGGTGGCTTTGCCGAATATGCCGCAAAAGAGCGCGGATTAAAGGTGACCGGGCTGACCATTAGCAAAGAGCAGTTGAAGTACGCAACGCATCGCATTGAAAAGGCGGGGCTTTCGGACATGGTCGAGCTGAAACTGCAAGACTATCGCGACGAAACAGGCCGCTATGACGGCATTGCCTCCATCGAAATGTTTGAAGCGGTGGGCGAAAAATACTGGCCGGTCTATTTCGAAGCGGTGCGCAATCGGCTCAAGCCCGGAGCGCGCGCGACACTCCAGATCATTACTGTTGCGGATCGCCGTTGGCAGGTCTATCGGCGGGGTGTGGATTTTATCCAGAAATACATCTTCCCGGGGGGCATGTTACCCAGCCCCGGCGCATTGAATGCGCAGGTGAAAAAAGCGGGGATGGAGGTCGTCAGGTCCAAGGAGTTTGGCGAGAGCTATTCGATCACCCTGCGCCGTTGGTTTGAGACGTTTAACGAGACATGGGATCGCGTTGCGGAAATGGGATTTGACGATCGGTTCAGGCGCATGTGGAACTTTTATCTGACCTCTTGCGCCGCGGCGTTTCACAGCGGAAACTGCGACGTAACACAAATCACAATTCGAAAGTCGCAATAATGCCCACAGCCGCCCGAGTGATCGCCGCCCTTTGCCTTGCCGCATTGGCTTGGCTGGTTTCAGATATGGTCAAACCTCTGTTCGAGGAGGGTAAGACCTTCGGCAATTTCAACTTGATAAATGCTGTTGTCGGGTTTCTGGTCGGCTGGCAAGTTGTTGGCGCACGCGCGGGGCGGGGCATGGGTGCCGCGATCAATAATGGTCTCACTGGCGGCGTGGTGATGTTGTTTTGGGCATTGCTTCTGCATTCAAGCTACAAGATGTTTCAGGTTTCCATGCGCGGGCGTTATGACGGGGCCTTCGAAGCGGCGGCAGCTGCCTTTCAAATCATGTTCGAATTTGCGACCCTGATCGCAACCCCGCTTATCATCACAACGCTTGTTGTCGGCTCGGCCCTTAGCGGTTTGTTTGCTGAATATACGTCAAGGCGCGCGTCTTGAGCCAATCTCTGTTCTTTTATGGCACGCTTTGTCATGTGCCGTTGCTGGAACTGGTTTTGGGGCGTTCGCGCGTCGAAATTTCCTATTGCGATGCGAATTTGGCGGATCATCTGGCAACTTGGGTCAAAGACGAGCCCTTTCCAATGATCGCGGAGCAGAGCGGTGCAAGTGCCCAAGGAATTCTTGTTCAGGATTTGAGCGAAACAGATATCGCACGGTTGCGCTTTTATGAGGGCGGCTTTGAATATGATCTGAAGCCCGTTCATGTAAGCGTTGAGGGGGGATCATTGCCCGCAAAGGTGTTTTTCCCGAAGCCGGGGCGCTGGCAGCAAGGGCAGGTCTGGGATTTGCAGGTTTGGGCGGCGCAATGGGGGCGGCTTTCGCTTAATACCGCGCGCGAGGTTATGCAGCATTACGCAAACACCAGCGTGGACGAGATCGCACGCTTGCTGCCGTTTTTGCGCGCGCGTGCTTGGGCGAAAGAACTGGCGCGCGACCCTGCGCCAAGCACATTGCGCCGCGATATGCCTGCAAGTACCGTGTCGCTTGAAATGCGCGATGACGGGTATGCGGGTTTTTTCAGGCTGGATACATTTGATGTGGCATACCCGCGCTTTGACGGCGCTCAAAGCGAGACCCTGGAGCGCGGGGCTTTCGTGGCCTATGACGCGGCCTTGGTGCTGCCTTATGATCCCGCACGCGATCTTGTGATGTTAATTGAACAGATGCGCTACGGCCCGCTGCTGCGCTCAGATCCGCTGCCTTGGATGCTTGAGCCGATCGCGGGATTGGTGGATGCTGGCGAAGCGCCAATTGAAACGGCGCGGCGCGAAGCGGTGGAAGAAGCGGGGCTTGCGTTGCAAGACATTCGCCCGATGTTGAAAGTCTATGCTGCGCCTGGCTATTCGACCGAATTTTTCCATTGTTTTCTAGGTGTTTGCCCCTTGGATAAGGTCCAGCAAGCTGTGCATGGATTGGCCAGCGAGCATGAAGATATCCGCACTCACGTGATCCCTTTCGAACAGGCTATGGCCTTGCTGGATAGCGGTGAGATCAATCAGGCACCTTTGGCAATGATGTTGCTTTGGCTGGCGCGCCGGCGCGATGAACTCCGATCCCTTGCGTGATC
>NZ_JBAUHO010000239.1:0-42160 GCF_049680325.1 Planktotalea sp. | reverse complement strand
CTGTACGCCCCGCAGGCGATGCGATGATTACCACAATCTGGACAAGCTCCAGCTCATGGACATTGACCGCTTTGCCTCTGTTCATCTGGATGGGCGAAATTCTCTATCGCACCCGATTATCCCAAGACATGTTTCGCGGCCTTGCCCCCTGGATGCGCTGGCTGCCCGGTGGCCTACTGCACACAAACATCGCGGGCTGCACAATTTTCGCCGCCGTATCCGGCTCCTCCGCTGCGACCCTGACAACCGTCGGAAAAATGTCGATCCCGGAACTGCGCAAGCGTGGCTATCCTGAATATATGATTATCGGCACGCTCGCAGGCGCTGCTACCTTGGGCCTGATGATACCACCTTCGCTCACGCTGATTGTCTATGGCGTGTCAATCAACGAAAGCATCATCAAACTCTTCATGGCAGGCATCATTCCGGGCCTCGTGCTCGCCAGCCTTTTCATGGCCTACATCATGGCATGGCATTTCTTCCGCCCGCACGAACGCCCCGCACCGGAACCCGCGATGAGTTTCGGGCATATGCTGGCTGAGTCCCGCTTTCTCATCCCCGTTCTGCTCTTGGTCTTCGCCGTCATCGGTTCCATGTATTTCGGGTGGGCCACCGCGACAGAGGCTGCTGCCGTAGGCGTGCTAGGCTCGCTCACCCTCGCCGCTTTCCAACGTTCGCTCTCTGCCAGCGTCTTTCTGGAAAGCCTCATGGGCGCAACCCGCACCTCTGCGATGATCGCGCTTATCCTGATGGGCGCGGCCTTCCTGTCGCTCTCCATGGGCTTCACGGGCCTGCCGCGCGCCCTTGCTGCGTGGATCGACGAAATGCAGCTTTCACCCATCACCCTGATCGCGGCACTCACCGTCTTTTATATCATCCTCGGCATGTTCCTTGACGGCATTTCATCCGTCGTCCTGACCATGGCGATTGTCGAACCGATGATCCGCCAAGCAGGCATTGACGTGATCTGGTTCGGCATCTTCATCGTGGTCGTGGTCGTTGTCGAAATGGCGCAAGTGACGCCGCCGATCGGTTTCAACCTCTTCGTGCTTCAGGGCATGACGCGTCACGAGATCGGGTACATATCAAAAACCGCAATCCCGATGGTTGGCCTGATGCTGCTCATGGTGGTCATCCTTGTGGCCTTCCCAGAGCTTGCGACATGGCTGCCCGAGAACGTCCGGCAATAGCGATGCACGTTGCCCTGTCGATCCTGCAACTGGACACAGCATTTCCGCGTGTTCCGGGGGATGTCGGTTGCCCCGAAACCTATCAAGGTGAGGTTGAGATTATCCGCATTCCCGCCGCGACGGTTTCCAAGATCGTCACGGATAGGCCCGACAACATCGACATCACCCCATTTGAGACAGCCCTGAAACGCGCCAAAGGCGATGTCATTGCGACATCCTGCGGGTTCCTGTCTTACTGGCAAACCCACCTCGCGGCGCAAACTGATCGCCCCTTCGTCAGCTCGTCCCTTATCGCGCTAGCGGATCTTGGTGCTCGCTATCAACCCGAAGAACTGATGATCTTGACCTTTGATGCGACCCGTCTTGGAACCCGGCATCTCGGCACGCGTGCAGACTATGCAACCAGCATTATTGGTCTGCCAGAAACCTGCCACCTACGCGATGTCATCAGTAACAATCGGGCGGAACTGGACCAAGTACGTGCCAGCGCTGAAATCTGCGCGCATGTCGCAGCACAGATCAAACCATCGCACAAACACATCCTGTTGGAATGCACAAATCTGCCGCCCTACAAGGCAGCCCTGATCCAAAGAACAGGCCTGCCCATCACCGACATTCTAAGCGTGATCGAAACGCGGCGCGCGGGTATTGTGCGTTCAGCGTTCCTCTGAACCGCTCAGATCATCCGCACTTGGAATGACCGCAGCTTCCGCAGGTCATGCAACCCTCGACCATCCGCAGATCATATTGACCACAGCTTGGGCATGCCTTGCCGCGGTTTGGCGTCATCCCGATAACCTGCGCTTGCGGATCGCTTTTCAGGCCCATGCCTTCACCTTCAAGAAAGCCGATCTGGATCATATGCTGTTCCAGAACGCCGCCAATCGCTGCAAGGATGGAAGGTATATACTTACCGCCAACCCATGCACCACCGCGTGGATCGAAGACCGCTTTCAGCTCTTCAACCACAAAGGTCACATCTCCGCCGCGACGGAACACAGCCGACATCATCCGCGTCAATGCGACGGTCCAGGCAAAATGCTCCATGTTCTTGGAATTGATGAACACTTCGAACGGGCGACGACGCCCGCCGACAATCACATCATTTACGGTTAGATAGATCGCATGTTCAGAGTCTGGCCATTTCAACTTGTAAGTCGCGCCCTCCAAGGACTGCGGACGATCCAAAGGCTCGGACATGTAGACCACATCGCCATGCGGGCGCTGTGGCTCTGCGTCCGTATTGGCGATGACTTCGGGGGCATCTTTGGGCTCGCTTACGCTCAAAACAGACCCGGTCACATCGTTCGGGCGGTAGGTCGTGCAGCCCTTACAGCCGCTATCCCACGCCTCCATGTAGACCTCTTTGAAATCATCAAAGCTGATGTCCTCAGGACAATTGATCGTCTTGGAAATAGAGCTATCAACCCATTTCTGCGCCGCAGCCTGCATGCGCACATGGTCCAGCGGTGCCAGCGTCTGCGCGTTCACAAAATAATCCGGAAGCTCTTTATCGCCAAACTTGTCACGCCACATTTGCACAGCGTAGTCGACGACTTCTTCTTCCGTACGTGATCCGTCCTTTTGCAAAACTTTGCGCGTGTAGGCATAGGCGAACACCGGCTCGATGCCCGAAGATACGTTACCTGCATAAAGGCTGATCGTGCCCGTCGGTGCAATCGAGGTCAGCAAAGCGTTGCGAATACCATGTTCGCGGATCGCTTCGCGCACATCTTCGTCCATATCTTCCATTGCGCCGCTGGCTAGATACGCCTCTGCGTCGAACAAGGGGAACGGACCCTTTTCCTTGGCCAATTCCACTGACGCCAGATAGGCGGCGCGGGCGATCGCGTGCAACCATTCGTCCGTCTGACGCGCCGCTTCCTCGGATCCATAACGCAAACCGACCATCAACAACGCATCGGCCAGACCGGTAACCCCCAGACCAATCCGTCGCTTTGCAGCCGCTTCGCGCGCTTGTGCTTCAAGCGGAAAACGCGATGTATCCACGACGTTGTCCATCATACGCACGGCCGTCGCGACCAGTTCATTTAACGCGACAATGTCAAGCGAGGCTTCAGCTTCAAAAGGATCCGCAACCAGGCGCGCCATGTTGATAGAGCCAAGCAAACACGCGCCGTAGGGTGGCAAAGGCTGCTCGCCGCAAGGGTTCGTTGCTGCAATCGTCTCGCAATACCCAAGGTTGTTGGCCTTGTTGATACGGTCGATGAAAATCACGCCCGGCTCGGCATAATCATAGGTGCCCTTCATGATCTTGTCCCAAAGATCACGCGCGTTCACCGTGCGATAGACTATGCCATCGAACATCAAATCCCACGTCCCGTTTGCCTTCACCGCTTCCATAAACGGATCGGTAATCAGCACAGAAACGTTGAACATACGCAAGCGCGCTGCATCGGACTTGGCAGTGATGAAATCTTCGATATCAGGGTGGTCACAGCGCATCGTTGCCATCATCGCGCCGCGACGCGAACCTGCGGACATAATTGTGCGGCACATCGCATCCCAGACATCCATGAACGAGAGAGGGCCGGAAGCATCTGCCGCCACGCCCTTCACATCCGCGCCTTTGGGGCGAATGGTCGAAAAATCGTAACCAATGCCACCGCCCTGCTGCATCGTCAGCGCCGCTTCTTTCAGCATCTCGAAAATGCCGCCCATGGAATCAGGAATTGTGCCCATAACAAAGCAGTTGAACAGCGTCACATTGCGTGCGGTACCTGCACCTGCGGTAATGCGGCCTGCTGGCAGGTATTTGAAATCTTCAAGCGCAGCATAGAACTGCTCTTCCCAATGCTCGGAATCTTCTTCGACTTTCGCCAGATCTTTGGCGATGCGGCCCCATGTGTCCTCGACCGTAGCATCAATGGGGCTGCCGTCCGCTTGTTTAAAGCGATACTTCATATCCCAAATTTGCTCGGCGATTGGGGCAGCAAAACGATTCATCAGACGATTCCCTTGGTGTGCAGCGGATTTAACAAGTCTACTACAGATGGTATCCATAGGCAGCAACGAGCTTTTGGGTCAAAATACAGGAGTTGTGAAAACGTCATGAAATTACCACACCTTGATGTTGCTCTCAAACTGCATACCATATGTAGTGCAAAACTGGGAAACTTTCTGTGAACACACACATAAACCTTATTAAACTGAGTGTTGGCACAGAATCGGTCGAGGGACTGGAAGACTGGCAACAGATGCGCGCCGCTGCGTCGGACGGTTTGCACCGCCACGTCACCCGAATGTGGCCCAAACGCGAAGAAGAAATTCTGAAGGGCGGGTCGATTTACTGGGTCATCAAAGGCGTCATCCAAGCCCGCCAGCCCATCCTACGTCTCGATGAAGTGATTGGCGACGACGGCATTCGCCGATGCGCCATCGTGATGAAACCGGGATTGATCCTGACCCAACATGCCCTGAAACGACCCTTTCAAGGCTGGCGTTATCTCAAACCCGAGGACGCGCCAGCAGACCTGCCAGAGGGTAAATCCCATGAAGAACCAATGCCAGCGGAGCTAAGCGCCGCACTGGCGGAAATCGGTGTGCGCTAGAAAAATTTCGTGACCGGTTTTCGAAGGTGGCCGAAACCCTGGAATAGCTACAAATTCGAAAAACGCGCGATCCTTACAAAAAACAGGGATGAATTAGATGGCCAATCACGCAGCTCAGCCAAAAGACTTTCTGACCCAATTGTTCAAAGAGGCCGTCGCAACCGCCGATCCGATGCGCGTTGTTGCCCAACACCTGCCGCCCCGCCCAACGGGGCGCTTGGTAATCGTCGGTGCGGGTAAGGCAAGCGCGCGCATGGCCGAAGCTGTCGAGGCTGAATATGGCCCCTGCAAAGGGTTTGTGATTACAAGATACGGCTATGAGCGCCCGACAAAAAGCATCGAAATCGCGCAGGCTGCGCACCCTGTCCCAGATGCGAACGGACAAATGGCGACGCAGCGCCTTCTGGAAAAGGTCTCCGATCTCACTGCCGATGACACCGTGATCGCCCTAATTTCGGGCGGTGGCTCTGCCTTGCTTTGCGCGCCAACCCCCGGGCTTACCCTGGCGGATAAGATTGAAGTCAATCGCGCTTTGCTCGCGTCAGGCGCGGCAATCGGGGACATGAACGTCGTGCGCAAGCATCTCAGCTGCGTCAAAGGCGGCCAGCTCGCCGCCGCTTGCTATCCCGCCCGTTTGCTAACGCTGCTGATCTCCGATGTGCCCGGGGACGACCCCGCGGAAATCGCCTCTGGCCCAACTGTAGGTGACAAGAGCACTCCGCAGGATGCGCTGGCAATTCTTGAACGGCATAAAATTCCAGTTGCACCAAATATCAGACAGGCCATCGCGAATGACTCCCACGTGATCCATCCAGATGACCCTCGCCTTGCGCGGGCCGAAACGAAGATCATAGCTGCGCCCTCCCATTCCCTCGCAGCCGCTGCCGCCATCGCTTCCAACGAAGGGCTTGATGTTCGCATCCTTGGCGATGCGCTAGAGGGCGAAGCGCGCGATCTGGCTGTGGAGCAGGCCGAATTCGCCCTTTCGCTACAATCAAAGCTGGCAAAGGGGGACAAGCCGATCCTGCTACTGTCAGGCGGAGAATGCACCGTCACGCGGCGCGGCGACGGCGTTGGTGGGCCAAACGCAGAATACGTGCTTTCGGCAGCGGTCACATTGAACGGACAGGCGGGAATTCATGTGCTTGCCTGTGACACTGACGGAGTGGACGGCGCTGCCGAAGTCGCAGGTGCCTACGCAGGACCAGACATGCCCGCCTTGGCCCGAAACGCAAAAACCGATCCGCAAACTGCGCTCGCAAACAACGACGCGCACACCTTTTTTGCCCGAATAGAAAGCCAGATCATCACGGGACCGACACTCACAAACGTCAACGATTTTCGGGCGATCCTTATTTTGCCGCAGGCGTAAGGTAAGTACGGAAGCATTTCATCGACAAACCGCCCGAAGGCGCGTTCTAGCCATTCAAAATCGCATCTGCCGCTTTATCCGCGATCATCATGGTCGGCGCATTGGTGTTGCCTGACACAAGCGCTGGCATGATAGAGCAATCTGCAACGCGAAGCCCCTCGACGCCGTTAACCCTCAGTTGCAAATCGACCACGGACGAAGGCGTCGGGCCCATCCGACATGTGCCAGCAGGGTGAAAAATCGTACGCGCCTGCGCGCGGATCGCATCATCCAGATTGTTAGAGCCGACAGAGGTATTTACGCCCTCGCCAGGCCATATCTCATCGCCGACAATGTCCCGAAGCGGTGTTTGCGCAAAGATATCCTGCGCAAGGCGCACACCACGTCGCAGCGTGTCCAAATCCTCGGGGTGCGCCAATGCGTCCGCGATGAAGCTTGGCTGATCCGCAGGGTCGCGCGATTGCAAGCCAAGGCGCCCGCGCGATTTGGGGCGCATCGTCATCGGATGTACCTGCACCGCCTGACAGGCCATCGGTGGCTGTCCTGGTCTGCTCGGCGCGAAGGGTGCAAAGTTAAACTGCACGTCTGGGCGACCGTCCCCGTCGGTGTCTGCGCAGGCCCCTGCATCCAGAATATTCGAGGTCAGCAATCCACGGCGAAACAGAAAATAATCAATTCCGTTCTTGATCGCGGCGAACCCTTTGTCCTGCCCGTATAGACCCTTCATGCCCGTCAGCATCCGTGTCACAGGTGCGCCAACATGATCTTGGTAATTGGCACCAACTTCAGCTGCGTCATGGACGACATCAATGCCATGGCGCAGCAGCTCAGCCCTTGGCCCAATGCCCGAAAGCATCAACAGCTTGGGACTATGAAAGCTACCGGCTGTCAAAACGATCTCACGCGCAGCGCGGATCAAAATGTCGTTTCCAGCGCTATCCTTTGCTTCAACTGCACGCGCGCGGCGACCTTCAATGCGCAGCCGCTGCGCCATCAATCCCGTCAGGACCTGCAAGTTTTCCCGCCCAAGCTCCGGCTTCAAAAAACAATGGGCTGCTGATTGGCGTTGCCCGCCATGGGCGGTCACCTGATACCAACCCGCACCTTCCTGCGTGCCACCGTTGAAATCATCCGTCGCGGGAATGCCCGCCGCAATCGCGGCCTCAATAATACGCTTTGAAACAGGATGCGGCGCTGAAGGATCTGAAACAACCAACGCCCCCTTTGTCCCATGAAACTCATCCGAAAAGCGCGCGTTCTTTTCTTGCCGGCGGAAGATCGGCAAAACATCCTTATAAGCCCAACCCGTGCATCCATGAATGTCCGCCCAATCATCATAATCCCGTGCTTGGCCGCGCATGTAGATCATCCCGTTTACGGACGACCCGCCCCCCAGAACACGCCCTTGCGGAACGTTGAATGGCAAGCCACCAAGCGAGGCATCAGGCTCGGATGTTACCGCATCGGCGTCCTGCCCCTGCAACGCTTTGAAGAAGGTTCCCGGGATATGAATCCAGCGATTGGTATCCCCGCGCCCCCGTTCCACCAGCGCAACGCTACCCCCGCTTTGCGCAGCAAGGCGCGCGGCCATGACACAGCCAGCAGACCCACCGCCAACGACCACATAGTCAAAGTCTAACGTGCGGGTCATGCTTTGGGTTCCCTTTTGATGAATGTCCTATGGCGTAACAATATTGAACCAGAAATCAAAACTGTCATGCAGGTCTAACCACCGCGTGACCACCGCGGTATCACCCTCAACGATCACGCCTTCTTTCATCGCGTCTTCGATCGAAAGCTTTCCACCGCCAAGCGCTTCAAGCTGTGCTTGCGATATCGTGATGCTGGCCTGTGCATTGCTCGCCAAATGTCCCTCGCGCACAAAGGCAACCTGACGACAAACCGTGACCGCCGCCTGCGCATTATCCACATTGAAATTGAGCGTCAGATCAACGCCGCGCGCGCGCTCGGGGTTCAGGCGCAGCGCAAAAGCGTTGAACCAATCAGTCAGGCTCAGCGTCGCGGCAAGATCCTCGATCCGCCCCCCCGTCATGGGCAAACGTGTGATACCTTCGGCAACCTCTTTGGCACCCGAAAGATAGGAGTTTCGCAGGATACCCGATTCCTCGCGATAGCCTTGATGGCGATACACTTCCGCCAAAAGCCTGCGCGCATCCTCGCTCGCGCAGCCTGCAAAAACCATGTGATTCAAGACAGTCGCAGCCCATTGCAGATCATCGGACTCAACCGCCTTTTGCGCAACCAACAGCGCCGCATCAGCACCGCCGACAGCATCGACAAATCGCGTGCCAAGTTGCGCGGGCGACAGTGGATCAATGTTGACGGGCTGGCCATCGAAAAACCCGTAATACATTTGATACACCGCGCGCGCATTGAATTTGAGCGAACCATAATACCCGCGCGCGTGGAACTTCTCGCTTAGCCAGTCAGGCTCTTTGATAAGCTCTGCAATCTCGTTTGGCGTATGTCCAAGGTTTGCGAGACGCAATGTCTGATCGTGCGTGTACTTATAGATGTCCCGCTGTTCAGCCATGTAACTCATGACGTTTTCCTGCCCCCAGACAGGCCAGTTGTGCGAGTTGATTAACACATCCGTCTTAGCGGAAAACAACAGTAAGGCTTCGTCGATTGTTTGCGCCCAAAGCAAAGCATCACGCACCTGTGCGCCGCGTGGGGGCAGAATGTTATGCATGGTTTGCGTGCAAACCTCTGCCATGCACAGAACCTTGTGATCCGGCAGGTAAAAGGTGAATTCGGCTGGGGCTTCTGTACCGCTTGCCATCTGGAACTGGATGCGAACCCCGTCGATCACACGCTCTTCACCGGTTTCACAAATGAACTCGGTTGGCTCCACAAACGTGCGCGTGCCCTTGGCAACGGTCTTGCCAATGCCGCCATCGATGACGCCTTCGGGGCTGGGCTCCAGCGTCAATCCAAACTGATAAATCGCACGGCGTGACGTATGATTGCCGCCAAGCACCCCTTCGGACGCCGCATAGGTCATAAACTCGTCTGGCGCGTAGATCACAGGGTTATCGCCCGTCACGCCCTTAAGGCCGCCAAAATGATCTGGATGCGTATGGGTGACGAGCACTGCGCTAACGGGCCGCGTGCCCAACGTATCATTGAGCAGTTTCAACGCAGCGGCGGCAGACTCCGCTGTCATCAATGGATCAACCAGAATCCAGCCACTCTCGCCCCGAATAATCGTCATATTGGCATAATCGCAAGCACGGGCCTGCCAAACGCCATCGACCACTTCGAACAGCCCAGATATCTTGTTAAGTTGCCCCATGCGCCAAAGCGACGGATTCACACTGCTTGGGCAATCCGCTTCAAGGAAATCAAAATCCGCAATGTCCCACGCCTTGCGTCCGGCCGCGTTCAACACACCACCCTCGGGCAAGGACGCGATCTGTCCGCGACACGCCGCTTCAAAATCATCGCGATTGGCGAGCGGAAGGCGCGTGGCAACGTGGGCATTTACCTTGGCCGTCGCCGCCCCCAGGGCTGCTTTGAGCTCTTCGATGGATTTCATTCAGATTACCCTTCCTGCAACTATCGTAGGCATCAGCGCACGAGTGAATAGGCTGCTCAACAAAAGCAGCGCTATTTTACTTATCATGTGAATTAATTTCACTCGGGGCAAGAATATCTTAACCCATACCGCCTGAATTAAGCATTCTCGCGCCCGGATGAACGGGCGCGATTGCCTTCAACCCAGCTTCAGTGTCTCAAGCAGACTTGCAAAATCATCGCGCTCTGCATCGCCCATTCCAGCTGACTTTGAGCGGAACAAGGTCGCTTGTGACTTCAGCACCGGCCCGTCATCCAACAGGCGCAAATGATTGGCGCGCAGGGTTTCACCAGTCGATGTAATATCTGCTACAGCCTCAGCCGTTTCGTTCTTTACCGTGCCTTCTGTCGCGCCTTGGGAATCCACAAGCTGATAGTCCGCAACTCCGTTCTGACGCAGGTAATCGCGGATCAAACGGTGATACTTGGTAGCAATGCGCAATCTAAAGTTGTTTCGCGCGCGAAACATTGCGGCGGCAGCATCAAGGTCATCCAGCGTGCGCACATCAACCCAAAAGTCAGGCACGGCGATAATCAGGTCGGCATGACCAAACCCGAGCGGTGCCAGTTCCTCAACGCGTTGTTCCCAACCGCTAAGCTTTTCGCGGATCAAATCAGTGCCCGTGACGCCCAAATGAATGCGCCCCGCAGCAAGCTCTCGCGGGATTTCTCCAGCCGAAAGCAGCACAAGTTCAACACCCGAAACACCTTCGACAACGCCCGCATATTCGCGTTCTGATCCGGCCTTGCTTAATCGCACACCATGCGCGGCGAACCAATCGAATGTCTTTTCCATCAAACGGCCTTTGGATGGCACTCCCAGCTTGATACTCATGCCGCGCCCTCCAGGATCATCAACAGATCGGGGCGAATGACACCGCCCACCGCTGGAATTTCAGCCCCCTGCCCCAAGCGCCGTGTAAGCGCATCATAACGCCCGCCCGTCGCAATTGGCGGCAGATCGGCGCGTGTTTCCGCATAAAAGCCAAAAACAAACCCGTCGTAATACTCCATCAAACTGCGGCCATAGCTGGTTTCGAATTCCAGCTGGTCCACATCCACGCCGCGCACCCGAAGCGCAACCATGCGCGCATTCAAACGTTCCACAGCGGCACTGATCGCTGGCAAATCAACCGCCAGATCACGAAGCTGTTCCAGCGCGAAAGGTAGCATTTCGCGCACATTCAAAAGTGCCTCGATCAACTCGATTTCGCGGGGCGAAATGGGCGGCGTTTCTGCATCAATGCGCAGGGCCTCGAGCCGCGCTTCGACCTCTGCCTTGCTACGCAGGCCAATCTCTGGCGCGACGCCCTCAAACGGATTGCTCGCATCCAGTATCTCGCGCTTGACCGCGGGTTTGGAATAGCGGTCCAGAAGCGCGCGGAACCTGCGGGGGCGCCAGATATGACGCAGCAACGCACCCTTGCGCGCCTCGCTCGTTTCAAGCGCTGAAACAGCAGCCACAAGGATGCCGATATCCCCTGTAGACGCACGCACAGGCGCATCGCTCAAGGCCTGTGCAATCAGCGCGAAAACCTCGGCATCCGCCGAAATCGGCTCGGCCCGATCGAACACTTCATAGCCAACCTGCGCATACTCATTCGCGCGGCTTTCATCCTCTTCCTGACGACGAAAAACCGTGCCCGCATAGGTGTAGCGGGCAGGCTCTGCGCCATCGGCCATATGCATCTGTACCACTGGCACCGTAAAATCGGGACGCAACATTTGCTCGCCGCGCGCAGCATCAGACGTAATATAGGCCCGCGCACGAATGTCTTCGCCATAAAGGTCCAACAACGTGCCGGCAGGTTGCAAGATCGACGTCTCAATCGGCACAGCGCCCAAGGATTCAAAACGTGCGCGCAGCGCATTCGCTTTTGCAGTTACGCCGTTCATGCCTACTCAGCCTCTTGGTTGTCAGTGGTTTGGCTTTCCAGAATTTCGCGCACCTTCGCGACCAATTGCTCGCGTGGCACTTCATATTGGCTGGGGCGGTCTTTCCATTCTTCAAGCGTCGCGCTTTCGGCAATCTTCGCGCCAAGGATCAGGTCCTTGATCTGGATAACGCCATTCTCTTTTTCGTCCCCGCCTTCGATAATCGCGATGGGCGAGTTCCGCTTGTCCGCATATTTCAATTGGTTGCCAAAGTTCTTGGGATTGCCCAGATAAACCTCTGCACGGATACCCGCATCGCGCAGCTCCGCGACCATGCTTTGATAATCCGACATGCGGTTCTTATCCATGACAGTCACCACGACAGGACCGCTTGAATGGCTCTTTACACGGCCCTTCATACGCAGCGCAGCGAGCAGGCGATCAACGCCGATGGACACGCCCGTTGCGGGTACTTCCTGACCTGTGAAACGCTTCACCAGATCATCATAGCGACCCCCACCCGCGACAGACCCAAAGTTGCGTGGACGCCCCTTTTCATCTTCGATCTCGAAGGTCAGTTCAGCCTCGTAAACAGGGCCGGTGTAGTAGCCAAGACCGCGAACGACAGACGGGTCGATCTCGATCCGATCAGAGCCATAGCCCTGCGCCGTTAGCAACTCGGCGATGGTGAGCAATTCGTTCACACCTTCCTCGCCAACGCGCGATCCTTGAACCAATTCGCTTAGACGCGCCGCAGTCGCCGTGCCTGTTTCGCGCTTGGCATCCATAAAGCCCATGACGATGTCAGCCTGTGCATCGCTTAGCCCAGCACCTTTGGTGAAATCGCCGCTTTCGTCTTTGCGGCCCTCGCCAAGAAGCGCGCGCACACCGTCGACGCCAAGGCGATCCAGCTTGTCAATCGCGCGCAGAACAATGCCGCGCTCGTCCGCTTTATCATCGCCCGCGATGCCGCAGACCTCCATGACACCGTTCAAAACCTTACGGTTGTTGACACGGATAATGTAATCGCCCCGCGCGATGCCCACGACTTCCAAAGTATCAGACAACATCGCGCAAATCTCTGCATCCGCCGCAACGCTGGATGCGCCAACGGTATCCGCATCACATTGATAGAACTGGCGATAGCGCCCCGGCCCCGGCTTTTCATTGCGCCACACCGGCCCCATCGCATAGCGGCGATAGGGGGTGGGCAAATCATTGCGGTTCTCTGCATAGACCCGCGCCAACGGCGCCGTCAGATCATAACGCAGCGCCAGCCAATCGGCATCGTCGTCCTCTTGCCACGCGAACACACCCTCATTGGGGCGATCCACGTCTGGCAGGAACTTGCCCAGCGCCTCGACCGTCTCAACAGCCGAGCTTTCAAGCGCGTCAAAGCCATAGCGATGATAGACCCCTGCAATCTTTTGTAGCATCTCTGCGCGCTCTGTTACCTCTGCGCCGAAATAGTCGCGAAATCCCTTTGGCGCGGCGGCCTTGGGGCGGGGGGCTTTTTTCACTTTGGCCATGATGTCTCTCTCTCATTGGCTAGGATGCCTGCCCTTTACCGCCCATCGGCTAAGGGGGCAACAGTGCAACGGGAATTGCGCAGGATGCAGCGCCATGATAGCGCGGCAATATGAGTGATACACGTATTCAAGCCCTGGAAGAAAAGACAGCGGAACTGTTAAGAACAGCAGATGAGTTGTCTGATATTGTTGCACGTCAGGAACGCGAAATTGCGGTTCTGACGCATCGTGTGCAAATGCTGATGTCGCGCGAAGGTGAACGTGAGGCACAGGGTGGCGGTGGAATCGTGCTCGGCGACGAAAGACCGCCGCATTATTGAAAACCAAATAGAGTGGCTCACATGAAACCCGTAGACATTGTAAAATGGATTGCCACTGTCATTCAGCTTATCGGCTATGGCCTCACTGGGCTAAATATCGTGCCTTGGAACATCGCCGCATTCGTCATTGGCATTTTCCTGTGGTTCATCGTCGGCGTCATGTGGAAAGACCGCGCGATTATGGTTGTTCACATTGGCGCATTCATCGCAATCATCGGGGGCTACCTCGGATCTTAACCTTTGCGATCCGCAGCGAGCACCCATCCCTTGTGCAACAGCACGTTTGACCATGTCGAATTGCTGCCAATACGATCATAAATCGAAATAAAGACGGTATCTTTTTCAAGCAAACCGATCTTGGCACCGCAGGCTTTCTTTCTACCGACGCCGCACACCGATTGCTTCACACCCTCATAGGCCTTGTCCGTCGTGCTGTAGGGCTGAACGGAACTAGGCAGGCCATAGCGCAATTGTTCATGCATTGTCGGGCTGCCGAACAGCGCGAGCGCCGCTGTGAAAGTGCGGGCGCAATTATCGTCGAACCCTGTCACATAAAACGGGCGTGCACCCGCCGCGCTTGGATTGCTATCAAACATTTTATAGCCGCGGCCGCGTTCGGGGAACTTGCCAACCTCTTTACCCAAACGCCCGCTTGGCAGATCGCAAACACGCGCCACCGCACCGGACGGCAAGGTGGAACCGTATGGAACGATTTGAACATCTGGTCCCTTGTGCGCGCGTGTGCGTTTTGCGAGCACTGATTGTTTTGTTTCGCGCGCGGATGGAGCGGATGGCGCAGTGACAGGGCCAAGCGAGGCAGTTTGCACGTCTGGCTCGTCTGTCAGGCTTTGCTCTTTGGCACGTGCGCCTGCAAGCAGGCCGAACAGACCTTTGCGCGGTTTCGCCTGTGCTGTAGGCGCGCTTGCTGTAACAGCTTCGACCTTTGCATTTTCGACAATTGCTTCACCTGCCGCATCCTGCGTAGGTTCTACTGTCACAATCTCCTGGACAGGCACGGCGGCTTGGACATCCTCTTTCGCACGCAAAAAGCCGAACAAGCCGCGTTTTTCAGTACTCGGCACCGGCGCTGCTGCCACCTCCGAGGATAGCGCGGCGCTCACCGCACCATCTGTTCCCTCAAGGGGTGCCGTTTCCAGTGCCACAACAGGTGCTGCTTCTTCTTTTGCCCCGAACAGGCCCGAGAACAAGCCTTTCGGCGTACTGCCTTGCGTTGGATCGGGCAACGCGCCTACCGTGACTGCGTCATCCGCCAGCTCGACCGAAGACAACTTGTCCACCTTCGCCAAAGGGTCACCGCAGGCTGCAAGCATTGTTAGGGCTGCAAATACTGTAAGCGTCTTATTCAATCGTCAATCCACGCACTTGGAGGGCAAGCAATAGAGCGGGCTTTTAAAGGAATTCAAAGCGCTCGTAAACGCCGCGTTAAAGATGCGGCAGTGCTCCGCTTGTATCGCCGCGCCCAGCGCTATCTAAAGGGCTAAGTAATGTTGGAGGCCGCAATGCTTTTGAAAGCGCAGAACGTTCATAAAAGCTATATCGCTGGTTCAGGTAGCGTCGATGTATTGCGCGGTGTTTCTCTTGATCTGGCAGAGGGGCAAAGCCTTGCGTTGATGGGCGAGTCTGGATCAGGCAAAAGCACGTTGCTCCATTTGATCGGCGGGCTAGACGTTCCAAGTCGTGGCGCGATTCATATTAGCGGCGCGCTGATGTCCGATCCTAGTGATACCAAACGCGCGGGGCTCAGGCGGCAAAAGGTGGGGATCATCTTTCAGCAGTTCAATCTGGTTCCAAGCCTGAATGTCGCCGCGAACATCAGTTTTCAAGCGCAGCTTGCAGGAACGCATGACGCAGATTGGTGCGCATCGCTGGCGCAGCGCATGGGGCTTGAGGATCACCTGAATGCCTATCCCGAAGCGCTTTCTGGCGGGCAACAACAACGCGTGGCTATAGCCCGCGCGCTTGCCGCCAAACCAGCGTTGATCTTGGCGGATGAGCCCACGGGGAACCTGGATGAGGACACAGCGCAAACCGTATTGGCGTTGCTTTTAGAGATCACCCGCGAAACCAGCACGGCGCTGCTGATGGTCACCCATTCCAGCGCGCATGCGGGCGTTCTTGATCGCCAACTCGTCCTTAAGGGCGGGGTCATCGCGACATGAATTACCGCCCTGCCCAGCGCGCGCTGCTTTCGCATTGGCTACGTAACCCGTTGCAACTGTTTACACTGTTCGTCGGTTTAGCCTTGGCAACAGCACTTTGGACGGGCGTGCAGGCGATCAATTCAGAAGCGCGTGCAAGCTACGGCGCAGCCGCCGCACAGGTGACACAAGGCCAGATGGATCGACTGGTCGCGAAACAGGGCGCCGCACTCGTGACGCGGGATTTCACCGCGTTGCGCCGCGCTGGATGGCTGGTGTCCCCGCGAATTTCGGGCGAGCTTGTGGTTGATGGAAAAACACTACACTTGCTTGGCATCGAGCCGCTGACATCCCCCGCGACAAGCATAGCCAGGGATTTGCAATCACTGCCCTTGGAGCGTTTCTTTTCTAATCGCGGCTTTGCTTTGGTTGCGGCGGACGTGGTTGAGGCAATGCAGACCATGGGAATCGAACATACGATCGACGCCGCCCTGCCAAGCGGTACTGCCATGGTTGATATCGGGCTAGCTGCGCGGCTTTTGAAACGCGGCGATGCTTTGGACTATTTGGTGATTTTGCCCGATCAACCGATTGGCAGGACTGAGTTAAACGAAGTTACCCCACATCTAACGCCGATCACGCAGCAAACCGGAAATGATGACATCGCGCGTTTAACAGACAGCTTTCATCTTAACCTCACTGCCTTTGGCCTGCTTTCCTTTGCGGTCGGCCTGTTCATCGTTTACGGCGCGATTGGTTTGGCGTTCGAGCAGCGCCGCGCTATGTTTCGCACCTTGCGGGCGCTTGGGGTGTCCTTGCGCGCGTTGATTGTCATGTTGATCGGTGAACTGCTCATCTTTGCATCGCTTGCCGGATTGTTTGGCGTATTGCTTGGATATCTCATCGCTGCGGCCTTGCTTCCAGATGTCGCGGCAACCCTGCGCGGGCTTTATGGCGCGGAACTCACAGGCGGTTTGCAAATCCGCGCGAATTGGTGGCTATCCGGTCTTGCCATGGCAATCGGGGGTACATTGATCGCCAGCGCTGGCACGCTGTTTCGTCTGTCGCGCGTGGCATTGATGGAGGCTGGAACTCCGCAAGCATGGGCAAGCGCGGCGCGGCGCATAATTGCGATGCTGGCTTTGGCTGGGACGGTTCTGCTGGCGCTTGCGTTCGGATTAAGCCTGACGGCGACAGGTCTGTTGCAAGGTTTCATATTGCTCGGATGCCTTTTGATCGGAGCCGCGTTTCTATTGCCTTGGCTCCTAGATCGCGCGCTGGCCTTCATGGAGCGCCGCACTCGGGCCGCCTTGCCCCATTGGTTCTGGGCGGACACGCGTAGTCAGGTGCCGGGTCTATCAATGGCTTTGATGGCGCTCTTGCTGGCAATCGCGACAAACGTGGGCGTCAGCACCATGGTGTCCAGTTTCCGACTGACCTTTACAGGCTGGCTGGATCAGCGGCTTGCCTCTGAACTTTACGTAACTGTGGAAACAGAGGCACAAGCGGACCGTTTGCAAACCATATTGAATGGCAAGGTTAACGCCATTCTACCGATCATCAGCGCGCCAATTCGCCTGAACGGGCAATCGGGCGAGGTCTTTGCGATAAAGGATCATGCGACCTATCGCGATCACTGGCCGCTGCTTGAACAGGCCCCAAATGCATGGGACGCGCTACAACAGCCGAATGCGGCATTGATTAACGAACAACTTGCCTTGCGCGCAGGATTAAGTGTCGGCGATACGGTCCCCGGCGCGCAAGACCAACGTATCGTCGGGATCTATTCGGATTACGGCAATCCTGCTCCGCAAATGATTATCGGGCTAGAGCCATTTCGCGCGCTTTACCCTGATACGCCTGCGCTACGTTTTGGTCTGCGTGTAACAAGCGATCAGGTAGAGGCGATCACAACGCTTTTGCAAAGCGAATTTGACCTGCCAGACACAGCAATCGCGAACCAAGCCAAAATAAAGGCGCTCTCGCTCGGGATCTTCGAGCAGACTTTCACAGTCACTGCCGCGCTAAACGTTCTGACGCTTAGCGTCGCGGGATTTTCTATCATGATGAGCCTGCTAACACTAAGCCAGATGCGGCTTCCGCAGCTGGCCCCTATCTGGGCGCTCGGGATTACCCGCGCACAGCTAGGACGCTTGGAGCTAATGCGTTCTGTTGTTCTGGCCGGATGTGTAACCTGCTTGGCAATTCCCTTAGGGCTGGCGCTGTCGTGGGCCCTTTTGGCGGTCGTCAACGTTGCGGCCTTTGGCTGGCAATTGCCGATGTTCGTCTTTCCGAAGTCATACATATTGCTGGGTTTGATCGCAGTTCTTGCAGCGATCATCGCTGCCAGCTGGCCGGCTTTGCGCCTTGCCCGTACAGCGCCACATCATTTGCTACAGGTCTTTTCGAGCGGGCGTTGACGTCAGCCAAAGAAGCCGCGGCGCAAAAGGTTAAGTCCGCTGATGATGAGCACGATCAATGTCACTTTGCGAAACGTCGCCTGATCGACGCGGTCCGAAATCCGCGCGCCGATCCACATGCCCAAGATCGCGGGCAACAACAGTGCGAGCGAGAAAGGGAGCGTTTGTGCATTCAATATGCCCGAGTGCGTATGCGCGATCACCAGCAAGACCGCACCCAAGCCGTAGATCACACCCTGCGCCAGCATCTGCTGCCGCTTTTCAGTGCCAATCGCCGTGAGATAGGCCACGGTCGGAGGCCCCCACATGCCCGAGATGCCACCGACAAAACCAGCAAAGGCGCCAACCAGAGCATCAAGACGCGGGCTTTGTGCTGTGTTGCCCGGCGCTGGTGCGCGTCCTGAAAGTTGCCAGAGCGCAAAGAACGTCACCGCAGCCCCCATGCCCAGCAAGAGCGCTTGCGTTGACAGGATCGGGACAAGCTGTGCCGATGAAAAAATCATAACCGCGCCGACAGCTAGAAAGACGCGAAATCGCTTTACGGCATCCCAAACCGCCGACAGACCGTAGCGCAAGACTTGCATCGCGTTGGTAACAAGCGTGGGAAGCAGCAGCCCCGCCAAGGCCAGTTCGGGTGTCGTAAAGGTGCTAAGCCCCGACAAAAGGATCATAGGCATCGCAAACCCGACAATCCCCTTCACCACGCCTGCCAAAACCGCGATGGCAAAAGCGGCAATCCATAGGCTTAGCGGGAGAATCGAGAAAAACATGTCCATGCTTGCTCATAACAGTGCATGTCGCGGCTGCGTAGGTCAGAAAAGCACCAAATCAATGCGCAAGATTAAAACAATTTTTTGCAAGATTTCGTATTTTTGTTGCGCTGCACGTGCGAAAGGATTAATTGACCCGGAAGCGTTTTAAGGAGTTTTCCCGATGGCCCATGATGGACAGGATATGACAATGAGCACACCCGTGATCCTCCCCGATCTATTGCAGACGACCAAGGCCGCACTTGGTCCCATCGAGGCAATCCTGGAAATTGCGCGCGAAAAACTACGCGCACTGGTAAGCGAAGACGGGCGTGTTTCTAACGTACTTATTGAGGAAAATCAAACGGCTAGCCATGGTCTTGCTTGGGTTGCGACCTATGTTGAAAGCCTGCGCCAGATGCACGGCTGGGCCGAGCGCCAGAACGCACAAGGCAAGCTAGGCGAGCTGGAACAACTGCTGCTTCAAATCTCGTTTGGCGAGTACCTTTGGCAGCTCTATGGCGGCATCCCGATGAATCAGGGAGAAATTCTGCGCTTGCAAGATATCGGCCTGACCCAAGACGATATGCGCGCCATGATGGAACCGGCCATTCAGACGCTCACACAAGGCGGCAACACTCAGGCCGCGCGTTCACGGTTGGTTGAACTGATGCAGGAACAAGCAGGCGCGACTATGTTCGGTGCCTCTGGTCTTGACGAAGAGCTGGAAATGATCCGCGATCAATTCCGCCGTTACGCAGTTGAAAAGGTAGAGCCCTTTGCACATGAATGGCACCTCAAGGACGAGTTGATCCCGATGGAAATCATCGAGGAACTGGCGGAAATGGGTGTTTTTGGTCTGACTATTCCCGAGGAATTTGGCGGCTTTGGTCTGTCTAAAGCATCCATGTGCGTTGTGTCCGAGGAATTGTCGCGCGGTTATATCGGCGTTGGCTCGCTCGGCACGCGTTCAGAAATTGCGGCGGAGCTGATTATCGCGGGTGGAACGGACGAACAAAAAGCCAAATGGTTGCCGCGTATTGCGTCTGCCGAAACGCTTCCGACTGCTGTTTTCACCGAGCCCAACACAGGTTCTGACCTCGGTTCCTTGCGCACGCGCGCTGTGAAGGACGAGAACGGCGACTACAAAGTGACGGGCAACAAAACGTGGATCACCCACGCCGCGCGCACCCATGTGATGACCCTGCTCGCGCGTACGGATTCCGAGACGGACAACTACAAAGGCCTGTCGATGTTCCTAGCCGAAAAGACCCCCGGCACCGACGACGCCCCCTTCCCGACAGAGGGCATGACAGGCGGCGAGATTGAAGTGCTTGGTTATCGCGGCATGAAAGAATACGAACTGGCCTTTGACGGTTTCCACGTGAAGGGTGAAAACCTGCTTGGCGGCGAGGAAGGCAAAGGTTTCAAACAGCTCATGGAGACGTTTGAAAGCGCCCGCATTCAAACAGCGGCCCGTGCAATCGGCGTGGCGCAATCCGCGCTGGACGTTGGCATGCAGTATGCCGAGGACCGCAAGCAATTCGGCAAAAGCCTAATCAACTTCCCACGTGTGTCTGGCAAGCTGGCCATGATGGCCGTTGAAATCATGATAGCACGTCAGCTGTCCTATTTCAGCGCGCGTGAAAAGGACGAAGGTCGTCGCTGCGATCTGGAAGCTGGCATGGCCAAGCTTTTGGGCGCCCGCGTGGCTTGGGCGGCGGCGGACAACGCGCTGCAAATCCACGGCGGCAACGGTTTCGCGCTGGAATACAAGATCTCCCGCATCCTATGTGACGCGCGTATCCTCAACATCTTTGAAGGTGCTGGCGAAATTCAAGCTCAGGTCATTGCGCGTCGCCTTCTCGGGTAGCGTTTGCGTTTTAGCTAAAAGCTTGAGTGACCCCCGGTGCCCTGCACCGGGGGTTTCGCTTTTATTACCCTATATGATTAAGATCAAAGCCATCGCCTGCCTTGCCCTGTTACGCGCAAATCGAACGCGAGAATACAGGAGGCTTTCTAATGGCTTGGAACAAAAAACTAGATGAAACACGCAACCAGTTGCGCAGCCTGAACAAGGCCATTCCCGAAACGGCCAGAGCCTTTGGCGCATTGGGAAAGACAGTCAAAGAGGGTGGCGTGCTGGATTTCAAAACCAAGGAATTCGTCGCCCTTGGAATTGCCGTCGCGACCAAATGCGACGCCTGCATTGCTTTGCATGTCGAAGCGCTGGTACGCGCGGAAGCAACCCGCGACGAGGTCGCAGATGTGCTGGCGATGACAATCCAGATGGGCGGAGGCCCGTCGATGATGTACGCGGCTAAAGCACTGGAGTGCTATGACGAACTGACCACCTAACGCAGCACATGCACACAACATTTCGCATGGCGCACGACGCGCCCTGCGGTTGAACCGATGAAACAATCCTCCAGCCCCGGCTTATGCGATGCGATGACAATGCAATCTGCGTTGATCTTTTTCGCATGCTCTACAATCGAAATATGCGGTTTGCCGTGAATGACAGCTGCGTCGTAGTTGTGACCTGTCTTGTGAGCAAGCATATCCATCGCCTTATTCGCATGCTGCTCATTCGACGCAAGCGTGCCATCAGGCAGGTAGTTTTCCACAAAGCTGGGAATGTCTTCGATAACATTTACAAGACTGATCGTGCCGCCCGCATTAAGCATGTGCCGTGCGGCGTTTAGCGATTGTTCGGCATGATCTATGTGATCTATTGCAATTGGAACAAGGATACGATCGTACATAGCGTTACTCCTTTTCGACTGCCTAAGCGTAAACCCGTTAAAAATTTCCTGCGTTGACTAGGATCAATCCGAAAAAAGTTGAAAAAGTTTTAGGAGGATGTCGATTGTGGGTTTGTCCCGTTCGTCATGTCCATGAAAGCGCTTTTGCTTTTATGCGATAAGGAGACGATAAATGACCCTACTGACAACCGCAGCCATTGGCGCAGGCGTTCTCGCCGCTGCCCTTTTGGCGACCCAGCTTTTGCCCCGCGAGGTGACTGTGCTACGATCCGCACAAGTGCAAGCTAGCCCCAGCGACGTGATCGCGCTGCTGGCTTCGAACGAGGGCTATCAGAAAATAAACCCCTACAAGAGCAGCGATCCCGCTTTGAAGATCACCCTCTTCGGGCCCAGCAGTGGCGTCGGATCTGGATTTCATTTTGACGGCAAGGACGGCAAAGGCAGCCAGACGGTATCTGCTGTCACAGACAGTTCCGTGCGCTACGATATCGACATGGGTGCAATGGGCCAGCCCAAACAGATTGTCGAAGTCCGACCAAGCGCGGGCGGCTCTGCCGTGGAATGGCGTATGGAGGCCGATTTGGGCCGCAACCCGATTGCCCGGATTTTTGGGCTTTTCATGGACGGCATGATCGGGAAAACTCTCGACCAGGGCCTTTCTAACCTCAACACTGCTGCATAAGGAACCAGTTCAATGCGTTATACATTCTTACTTTATTCCAACCCCGCCGACTTTGCCGATATGACCCCCGAGGATTGGGCCGCACAAAAAGAAGTATATGGTGCCTATATCGGTGCGCTGAACCAAGCGGGTGTTTTTGTCGATACCGATTGGCTCAACGGTGTTGAGACTGCCACGACCCTGAGCGCCGCGAGCGGGTCAGTTCAGGTGCAGGACGGCCCCTTTGCTGAAACCAAAGAGACGCTAGGCGGATATTTCGTCATCGACGTACCCGATCTGGATGCTGCTATTGAATGGGCGGGCAAATGCCCGGCCGCACAATACGGCAAGATCGAAATTCGCGCCTCGGCGATGGGCGACGAATGATCCAAGCGGCGCGCGCGGCCGAAACGGCGGCGCGCGCCAGTTATGGACGATTGCTTGCCATATTGGCAGCGCGCAGTTCGGACATTGCCAGCGCAGAAGACGCGCTGAGCGATGCTTTTGCCAAGGCGCTCGCGCTTTGGCCCAAAGAGGGTGTGCCTGACAATCCTGACGGTTGGCTGATGCGCGTCGCGCGTAATCGCTTGATAGATATTCAACGGCGCTCAGCCAAACTTGCACCCGAGGAAGAAGCAACAGAGATGGGCATCGAACCCGCAACAGAAGCGATTCCTGACAGGCGGCTGCAATTGATGCTGGTCTGCGCGCATCCAGCGATTGACCCCAAGATGCATACGCCGCTGATGTTGCAATGCGTTATGGGGCTCGACGCAGAGCAGATCGGGCAGGCTTTTCTGGTTCCAAAGGCAACAATGGCACAGCGCCTTGTGCGCGCGAAAAACAAGATCAAGGTAAATGCCGTTCCCTTTGTTATCCCCGAGCAAGACGCGTTTCGGCCCCGTCTTGGCGCAGTGATGGAAGCGATCTACGCGGCGTATTCAGCAGATTGGTTGGACGCGGGGGATGATCTGGGGATGGAAGCCCTGTTTCTGGCCGACGTTCTCTGCGCCCAGGTTCCCGGCAACGCAGAAGCCTTGGGGCTGGCGGCGTTGCTGGGCTTTGCAGCTGCACGGCGCGATGCGCGCATAAGGGACGGCGCGTTTGTTCCACTGGATGAACAAGACCCAAGGCACTGGAACAGCACCCTCGTGCGCGGTGCGCAAGCGATGCTGCACAAAGCCAGCGCGCTTGGCCAGATGGGGCGGTTCCAGTTGGAAGCCGCTATTCAAGCCGTCCATGCAAGGCGCATCGACGGGGAAGACACCGACTGGCGCGGCGCAGTGCAGCTTTATGCAGGCCTTTGCCAGCTTTTCCCGACGCTCGGGGCGCAGATTGGATATGCCGTCGCGCTAAGCCATGTGCATGGGCCCGAGGCGGGTCTGGCGGTGCTGGATGCACTTGATTCACGCGCCGTTGCGGGGCTTCAAAGCTATCATGCAACCCGTGCCCATCTTTGTTCACAGTTGGGACAGTTGAGCGCTGCCGCTGCTTCTTATGAAACCGCAATCGCGCTGACGCCCTATCCCGCGCTCAAGGCCTTTCTCGATGCAAGGCGCAGCGCACTAATCAAGCGGCTTTAGGGCGCGCGAAGATCATCAGAATTGGCACAATTAGGAAGACCGTCCATTGCGGCAGCACAAAAAGCGCGGCGAAATGGGTGATGTTGTAAAACAAAAAGATCAGTGTAAAGCCAACCTGCATAGAGATAACGAACCACTTCAACGCCTGGTTTGGCGTCCGTGCGAGATAGGCGATTGCCAGAGTTGATAACAGCAGCATTAGCGAAACCATATGCCAGACGACCATCGCGATAGCGCGTATCGCAGGATCGAGCGTTTCGGCCTGCATAATCGGTGACATGATGTCGCCAGTCCCGAGAAAAAGATGAACAGCACTCGTCAAGCCCATCAAGCCGGCGGCAATCCACATTAGGTATTTCATTTCCGATCCTCCATACGTAAGCGTATAGTAAGTGATCTTGCAGCAGTCAATACGCTGACGTATGTTGCGCTATGAGCAGATTGTCACAAACCGATTGGATTGCCGCAGGCTTTCGCGCTTTGACCTCGCAAGGGCCGCAAGCGTTGAAGGCAGAACCGCTGGCGCGCGAACTTAAAACGACCAAGGGGTCGTTCTATTGGCACTTCAAAGACGTGCCTACCTTTCAGGATCAAATGCTTGAATTCTGGGAAGAACGGGCAACGCGAGAAATCATTACGCTGCTGGATTCTCTCCCATCACCTGAAGTCAAGCTGCGCACCCTGTCTGAGGTTGCTACAGCCCCGCAAGATGACTTTGGCGGCGTTGGTGCGGAACCCGCAATACGGGCCTGGGCCAAAGCAGATAAGCGCGTCGCAGACGCTGTGCACCGCGTCGACAGCGCGCGGTTGGACCATTTATCCAGCATTTTTAATGAGATGAAGATGGGCAATCCCGACCTGCCCCGCTTGTTTTATGCAGGGCTGATCGGTCTGCAAGAGATCGCACACGGCGATGACACGGCAAGTGCAGCGCCATTGGCCACACTTGCAGATCTCATGATTGCTTTGGCAGAAACCGACTAGAAAACACGCACGCCTTGGGATGCAAGGCGCGTCTGAACAATGTGGATATCTACTTCTGACAGAGGCACTTTGCCCTTGACGCACAGCGCCGCAGCCACGCCAGCGCCCTGACCCGCCACTGCGCAACACGCCATGTTGCGGGTGGCTGCATGAGCCACCTGATCGCCGCCAATCGCACGGCCCGCAACCAGCAGCCCTTCGACCCCTTTGGGTAGCATGGAACGATAGGGAATGTGCATATAGCGTCCGGTCGTGGGCAAAATGAGAATGCCATAGCCATCGATGAATTCAGGATAGATCCCGATGCTGTCTTCAAACCGCGCCTCGCCGCGCACATCCGCGCCCGTCATATTGTAGCGCGCATCAATCTTGCGGGTATCACGGATGCCAATGGACATGCCGAAGTTGCGCAGGCGCACAGCCTCGCATCCGGGCGCGAAGCGGCGCAGCGCTTCGATGGCGAACATGGCCTGTTTGCGCCCTTCGATTTCGAACTGCGTGAGACTGTCTGGATCGGTGCCATCGCAGCCAGCCAGATGCACGAGGTTCATATAGGTCATCTCGCCGCTATCATGCACAGCGCCCCACGTGCCCGCGATGGTGTTAAGATGTGCAGGGATCACGCCAGCTTCGATGGCCTTTTCGAACGGTCGTTTGAGGAAAGGCGAGAACATATCATCCTCTTTGCCATCGGTTTCGACCGTCCATTCACCAGTGGACCAATCCTTGTAAGTCTGCGGATCGGCACGCACTTCGTCCATGAATCGCTGCTTGTCGACGCCCGCCAGATGGAACATGACGGAAGCCGCCTGCATCTTTTCCAGCGGGGTCTTTTGGGTCGCGGCACCTGCGCGATGGGCAACGTCAGCGTCGCCTGTGCAATCGATCACAACCTTGGCGAGGATCGCTTCGCGGCCCGCTTTGCTTTCCACGATGACGCCCTTGATCGCGTTGCCGTCCATGATCGGCGCGGCAAACTGGCGGTGCAGCATGGGGTGGATGCCTGCCTCCTCAACCAGTTTGTCAGCGACCAGTTTAAAGCCTTCGCTATCAAGCTCGTAACTGAGTGATTGGCTTTCAGGCACCGCTGCGCCCATTGCTTTGGCCCGTTCTTCGAACTCCCACCCGATGCCGCCTGCCTCGACAGTTTTCTCGTGGCGATACCAAGCAAAGCCTTCGACGCCGACGACTGTGATATTGCCGCCAAAACAACCGAAACGTTCCAGCAGTGTCACTGCTACCCCTTCGCGCGCAGCGGCCAGAGCGGCGGCAAGACCGCCGGGGCCAGAACCAACAACGAGCACATCCGTTTTATGGATCACAGGGGTTTGGCGTGCGGGCTCTGTAATAATCACAGGGGTTTGCTCCAGAATTGTAAATGGTGGGATGTCTCAACGGGCTGGTCGATATCTTGCCAGTCAAAGCGGGCAATCGCCCCATCAAGCGGCGCGTACCCACGGTTGCGCCAGAAAGGATCAAGCGGGCGGTAGCCTGCTGGCTTCAACGGGTGATCGGCGCGGCGCACAACAGCGCAGAACACGGAATGTGAACAGCCCAACGCCTTGGCCTGCGTTTCGCGACGATCAAAGAAAACATGCCCGAACCCTTGGCCACGATACTCTGGCAAGAGCACGGATTCGGCACAATAGAAGGTCTTATCAAGCGGCAGCGCAGCGCTGGCCAAGGCCGCGCTGAAATCGTCCGAATGTGCCAGAAGCGGGCATCCCGTTGCAGCACCGACAAGGGTTTCACCATCGTAAACCGCAACGATCACAGCACCTTGCGCTTCAGTGTAGACCTGTAAATACCGCTCTTCATATTCGGCGGAACCATCGTAGAGATAGGGCCAGTCGCGAAAGACCGCGATCCGCAAACGGGCCAGATCAGGGAGCGCATCCGCGATTGCAGCCCCTGTCAGCACTCGGATCTCCATCAGGTGACCTGCGCGATCCAGTCAGCGAGATTGTAGTAGGTTGTGACGCGGCTGATTTTGCCGCCGTCGAGATCAAAAAACGATCCTGCGGGCAGCTTGTAGCTTTGCCCGCGCGCTTCGGGCAAGCCAGCATCGGTTGCCAGATAGGTGCCGTTTACCACATATTCAGCCGCACCGCGCGCGCCTGTCTGAAAGATCACCATATCGGTTAACTCTTCGCGATAGCAGCGGTTCATATGTTCGCAAAAGGCGCGGAACTTGTCTTTGCTGGTTCTGATCTGGCCTTCGTTGACATGGTGGGCCACATCATCGCTCAGACAGGCAAGCATTCCTTCGATATCACCCGCGTTAAACGCTGCGAAATAGTTTTCAATCACTTGTGCCATGTGGAGGCCCCCATTTTTCAGTGAGCTGCGCGATGATCTGGTCGCGCGACTGTCTGTAGGCATCTAATTTCGCCTCGCGCGTCTCGCCTAGTCCGGTAGGGTCCATTACTGGCCAATATTCGACATCAAGATGAAAAACCCGCGTCAGTTCCAACGCGCGGCGTTGGCTGGCTGGTGAAAGCGAAATGACTAAGTCGAATGAACTAAGATCATCGCCGAACTCTTCCATTTCGTCGAAAGAGCGAGAGCGATGGCGCTGAAGCTCGACACCCATTTCAGCGCAGACCGTGATGCTGAAACCGTCGATTTCCAGATCATTAAAGACGCCCACAGATTGGACATAGGTTTGCGTGCCATAGAACTGCTTCATGATCCCTTCGGCCATAGGCGAGCGCACAGCATTATGATCGCAACAAAACAGGACCGACTGGGGTAGGTCCGCAACCATCACTTACCCCCCAAAATGCAAAACGCAAATAAGCGTAAAGAGGCGGCGGGCAGTATCAATATCTATCTCGGCTTTACCTTCAAGACGTTCTTGCAGAATACGGCTACCTTCCATGTGAATGCCGCGCCGTGCCATGTCGATGGTTTCGATCTGGCTGGGCGGCAACGTCTTCACTGCATCAAAATAGCTCTCGCAAATCTGGAAATAGTCTTTGACGACCTGGCGGAACGGGCCAAGCGAAAGGTGAAACTCAGCAGCGGTTTCCCTGGCAGCGGTTTTAATGTCAAATACGAGCCGTTTTTCGCGGATCGCAAGCGTCAGATCATAGGGGCCCTCAGGCGTCGGGCGATCATCGCGCGCGGGCAGCGTAAAGGAATTGTCCTCAAGAAGATCAAAGACCGCGACTTTGCGTTCCTGCTCGATCTCGGGCGTAGGGGCCGGGAGATTTGCGTCGTCGATCTCGATATTGGCAATGCGGGACATATTACTACTCATTCAATTTTTGTAAGCGGGCGGTCACGGACAGGCCATGTGCCTCAAGACTTTCAGATGTTGCAAGCACTTCAGCAGAAGGGCCGATGGCGCGCAAGGCCTCGGGCGTCATGCGTGACAGTGTCGTCCGTTTGATGAAGTCCATTACCGAAAGGCCGGACGAGAAGCGCGCAGAACGGGCTGTCGGCAAGACGTGGTTGGGACCGCCGATGTAATCGCCGATGGCTTCGGGCGTCCACTGGCCGAGGAAAATCGCACCTGCATGGATGCATTTAGCGCTAAGCGCATCGGGGTCCGCAACGCAAAGCTCCAGGTGTTCTGGCGCAATGCGGTTTGACAGGGCAGCAGCTTCATCGAGGTTCTGAACAGTAATTACCGCGCCATAGTCACGCCAGCTGGCCCCAGCGATTGCGCGCCGTTCCAGCGTTTCAAGGCGCTTTTCGACCGCCTCTGCGACGGCTTGGCCAAAGGCGGCGTCATCGGTGATAAGAAGCGATTGCGCGCTTTCATCGTGTTCGGCCTGACTCATCAGATCAAGGGCAAGCCAATCAGGGTCGTTGTCCTTATCCGCGATCACCAGAATCTCGGAGGGGCCAGCAATCATATCAATCCCGACTTTTCCGAACACGCGCCGTTTGGCAGCCGCGACAAAGGCGTTGCCGGGACCAGTGATTTTATCCACGGGTTTGATCGTGTTGGTGCCATAAGCCAGCGCGGCAATCGCTTGCGCGCCGCCGATGCGGTAAATTTCATCAACGCCCGCGATGCGCGCAGCCAGTAGCACCGCTGGATTGGCGATACCGTCAGGGGTCGGCACAACGATAGCGAGGCGTTCGACACCTGCTACCTTTGCAGGGATTGCATTCATCAGAACCGACGATGGATAGGACGCCAAACCGCCCGGCACATAGAGGCCAGCCGCAGAAACGGGCGTCCAACGCCAGCCAAGCGTTGCGCCAGCCTCATCGGTCCAGCTGGCATCCTGCAGCATCTGCTTTTCGTGATAGGCCCGAATGCGCGCAGCAGCGAGTTCAAGCGCAGCGCGCTCCGCCTCGGGAACCTTTGCGCAGGCCGCTTCGATTTCCTCGGGCGAGAAAGCAAGCGTTTCGGGTGTCAGCGTCAAACGATCGAACTTGCTGGTCAGATCAATCACGGCTGCGTCACCGCGTGCGCGTACATCGGCAATGATATCCGCAACAACGGCGTCAACATCGGGGCTGTCTTCACGTTTAGCATTCAAAAGCGCAGTAAAGCGGGTTTCGAAATCTGCATCAGCGGTGCTTAGAAATTGCGGCATGGGAGTCCCTCGTGGCTGGCGCAAGACTTAACGCCAGACAGGAGTAGCCTCAAGGGCGCTTAGGCGCGACGCGGCAGCACATAAAGAGCAACGCCAACCAGCATAAGCGTGATGCTGGCGGCAATCGTGCGCAATGTGTTCCAGAACTGCCAACGCGGGGAATAAGCATTCCAGATCTCTTGCGCTTGTGCTGTTGGTAGCATTTCCGAATAAGCCTCAAGAGCAATATTCATCGGCACGTTGACGCTGGCGGTCGGAATGAATGCGCCAATGATATAGACAAGACCAGCGCCCAGGATCAAAATCGCCACCTTGCGTTGGCTGGCCAGGAAGGCAACAGCACCCGTTATAAGCAGCACAACAGGGGTTCCGAAGAACGCTGGCATGAACACACCGTTGCGCACAGAAATATTCATCGCATTCATCGCGGCGATGGCCGTGTTCGGCTCGAGCGTATCCAGCCCCCACATGGTCGAGCAGATCCATGCGTAGAAGAACCCGAAAATTGCCCCTGCTAAAAGGAGCGAAAGGAATATCATAGGTGTTAAAAGGCGTTGCATCGTATCAGGTCCCTGTTTGAATTTTTGTGTAGGGTAATACGAAAGCAAAAGTCGTTTCCGTCGCGTAAGTCAGTCGTGGCTGGGGGTTTTCTTTGAAGGAGCCACATAGGGGCGCGTTACATCCTTCAAAGTCACTTCCAAAGCTTCGACCGAAAGGCGAATTGCACCATCCCCCGCAAGTGTCAGGATGACGTGACCGGACGGTGCCTCTCCCGGTTCGAACTCAGCCGAGAGAATGGACAGGATCATGTCCTTGTCCGAGCGATCAATGCCTTGACTGGATACAGCAGATACGTCCGAAAAGTGCAGCATGGATTGCACACGCTCGGGCGCGCGTTTGCCGCCGTCTTCCCAGCGGAAGCGGTTCACCAGCATGGCAAAACGCTGCTCGCCTGCGAAAAAGCGCATTTCATTCGCGGGGAAAACAGCGTCTTGAACCAGCGCAGAGATGATCTTGAGATCATCTTCATCCTGCGCACCGATGTTCAGCGGTGCTTCGATACCGTCTTCAAAGCGTGCGTCGTCGCTCATGAGCCTTTGACCCGTTCAATATTTGCACCAACCGCGCTAAGTTTTTCTTCGATCCGTTCATAGCCGCGATCAAGGTGATAAACGCGGTTTACTTGCGTTTCGCCTTCTGCGCGCAGGCCCGCGAGGATCAAGGAAACAGAAGCGCGCAAATCGGTTGCCATCACTTGCGCACCGTTCATCTTGTCAACGCCCGTGACAGTTGCAGTGCCGCCGTGGACTTCGACATGTGCACCCATGCGTAGCAATTCCGGCGCGTGCATAAAGCGGTTCTCGAAAATCGTTTCTTCCAGAACGCTGACACCATCAGCAAAGCACATCATAGCCATGAATTGCGCTTGCAAATCAGTCGGGAACCCGGGGAATGGTTCGGTCGTAACATTCACAGGTTTGATCGGGCCATCAGGCTTGGTGACGCGCAAGCCAAGTTTGGTTTCTTCGATGATTGCGCCAGCCTCTTGCATCTTTTCGGCAAAAGACGGGATCAGATCAAGCCGGCCGCCAAGCAGTTCAACAGAACCTCCAGCAATCATGGGCGCAATCATGAATGTGCCCATTTCGATACGATCAGGGATCACGGCCTGTGTAGCGCCATGCAACGAGTCAACGCCCTGAATGGTAATAGTCTCTGTGCCCGCGCCCTCAATCTGCGCGCCCATGGCGATCAAACAATCAGCCAGCGCCTTTGTATCGGGTTCGCGCGCAGCGTTTTTGATAACGGTTGTGCCCTTCGCCAGCGTTGCCGCCGTCATAGCGTTTTCAGTCGCCCCCACAGACGCAAAGCGTAGCGGGATTTCAGCACCTTTCAGACCTTTCGGCGCTGAGGCATGCACATAGCCGTCTTTCAGCTCAATAGTCGCGCCCAGCCGCTCCAGCGCATCAAGATGCATATCAACCGCACGCGCACCGATGGCACAGCCTCCGGGCATGGAGACAATCGCTTCGCCTGCACGGGCCAGCATTGGACCAAGCACATTGAAAGACGCGCGCAGTTTGCGCACCAGATCATAATCCGCTTTATGCGAGGTCAGTTGCGTTGCATTCAATGCCAGCACGCGGCCATTGGCCAGCTGAGCAATCTCGCAACCGAGCGATTCAAGCACGTCGCTCAAGGTTCTGATATCCGCCAGACGCGGTACATTTGTCAGCGTCAAAGGCTCGTCCGTCAGCAAAGCCGCGCACATAAGTTTAAGAACTGTGTTTTTCGCACCTGCAATCGGGATCTGCCCGTTCAGCGCGCCGTTACCTCTGACGAGAATTGAATCCATGTGCCTGACCTACTCTTTATGTATCGCCCTTGGGCGTTTTTTCCATTGGCGATTGTTCTTGCCCAGCGCGTGTCCGCACTTTCGCTTGCGCCTTACGCCGCCCTAAGTTTGCTTTCAACGCCGCTTTGAGCCGATCTTCGCGAGAAGCCTGCTCTGAACGCTGTTTTTTAGGGTCGTTTCGCTCTGCCATGGACCTTCTGTAACCTAGCTCACTCAGAGCGTCCAGATTGCGCTTGCGCGAGTGTCAATTTGGGTCTACTCAGCCGCCCACAGCGGGCTGCTGTAGCTCAGAGGTAGAGCACTCCCTTGGTAAGGGAGAGGTCGAGAGTTCGATTCTCTCCAGCAGCACCACGAATGCGCTTATCTCTAAATAGTGATTCGACTAAAATCAGTGCCATTTGCCCTATCTGACGACCATTATGAGCCGATTGACGCTACGGCGCAAAAATTTTTATATTTGGTTAATAATTCTGTAAGCGAAACAAGAATTGAACGAACAATACGCGACGCAGGTTGATTTAACTTTTCAATGACGTGAATTCCTTGCCCCGACCCAAACAGTTCAATTGTGGCAAAGCTAATCTGTCTTCTATTCAAATTGTGCGTATCCGACGAATTAATTGAAACAATCTCGCTCGGCTCGCTCTCTGTTTCCAAAAGCGAACCAATCGCGCGCCACGGGCCCCCGACACTACGCAGCGACACATGCACCCCCAAGCTGCAACGCAGCCCGCGATCGCGCTTGGACGAGCCCTTGGAATAACGTTAGAAATCCAATTTCTACGTCACTTTGCCACGCGTTTTCCCCGTAAACAAATGGGGCAAATCATTGACCAAAGTGGCGATTTTGTGGCATGCATGACTTGTCGTGAATTGTTTAGACAAGTTTTCGACACATTGTTCATAGTCGCCCGCTGTCAAAATTAGGGCGACCTGGTCGGTGTTTGGTGTCTGCTGTGTTGGAATTCCAACGACTGTTTGATTGCGCCCCTGCTAGGGCGGGTTTTGAAGTCATGCGTACATCATGGTTTGTGTTGTGGCTCTTGGGCTGCGTTGTGGTTATTGGGGATCGCTCAAATGGCATCACATGATAGACGGCTTACGACCTATGCCGACATCATTGGCGGACTGCCGCGCGCAACGTCAGAATTGCAGGTGCGATCGCTTTATGGATCTATCATCAAGCCTACGCTTGATGTCATCCTGACATTGCTGGTTGCGGTCCCTGCTGTGCTGATCGTTGGCCTGTTTGCGCTCATCATTATGAAAGACGGTCACAACCCGTTCTATCGCCAGACCCGTCTTGGCAAGAATGGTCGTGCGTTTGGCATGTGGAAGCTGCGCAGCATGGTTCCCAATGCAGAAAGCGTATTGGACGATTATCTGGCCCAGAATCCTGAAGCACGCCGTGAATGGGACCTGACGCAAAAGCTGAAAAGTGATCCGCGCATCACGCCGATTGGACGCTTGATCCGCAAGACATCTATCGACGAACTGCCCCAGCTCCTAAACGTGTTCAGCGGTGATATGGCCCTTGTTGGTCCGCGTCCGATGATGCTGGACCAGCGTGTCATGTATCCGGGTGTTGCTTATTATGCGATGCGCCCTGGCATCACGGGTTTCTGGCAGACCTCTTCGCGCAACGAGAGCAGCTTTGCAGAACGCGCGACATTCGATGCGTCCTATTTTAGCGAAATGTCGCTCGCGACTGATCTGCGTGTCCTGTTGAAGACTGTAGGCGTCGTATTTGCCGGAACTGGCTACTAGGCTTTAGCGCTGCGCATCAACGGCGCGGCGCAATTGAATGGCGACGGCCTTTCCCCAAGTATCCCAATTCAATCGCTCGTCATATTCCTTGCGCGAGCTTTCGCGCAACTTTTCATGTGCTTGCGGGTTAGCAAGATACTCCGAAATCACGGCGGCGAAGTCTTCGCCGGTTGAGCCAACTGGCAACGCATGTCCATTCACCCCGTCACGGATGGGAATACCACCGGCGCGAAGCGCCAGCGATGGCAGGCCATATGCCGAAGCTTCACAAAACGCGAAGCCGTAGCTTTCCATTGATGGGTTGATTAGAAAGTGCGCTTTTCTAAAAAGGTCCTCAAACGCGGCCAGGTCCGCATCATTGGACTTATCGAGTTGTGGAATCACTTTGACAGTATCGCTGTTCTTTATGCCACGCGGAGTACAGCCCAGAATGGTGAGCCGTGCCGCATGACCACGCGCTTCCAGTGCGCGCAATGCGTCTAAAGCCAATTGACCGCCTTTGGCGAACCAGTTGCGTCCGACAAACAAAAGTTCGACAGGGGCATCAGCACGCAAAGGGTTTGGAAATTCTGGTGGCTCTACCCCGAATACATTCGCGCCCCACGGAATCACGCAGATCGTTTCACGATCTATTTCGAACGTGCTTTTTATCCCGCTGCGCAACCACTCCGAAGGTATAAACAACAAATCTGTATCGGCTAACACCTGCTGTTCTTTTTTCGTGATCCAAGGATCAAAATAACGCGAAAGCGACCAGCCCGAACCATAGATTTTACCAATCACCGAGTTCTTGAATATCGTTGGCGTTGCGTCTGTCGTAAAGGCGCTCACAACGCCCGGAACGGACCCGAGCCCTGCAAGCGATTGAAACGAATAGGCGCAAAACAGAACGTCGTAATCGCCTTTGATCAATTCGCGGCGCAATCGCAACGAAATGATCCGCCCGAGGACCAGATGTAACCGCCAACGAAGGCGCAGGTTGATACGTTCTGGCAACATATGCATCAAACGGCGCACAGGTTCTGCAAGCCCCCATGAATTGCCGATAATCGTCACTTCGCCCGCCTGACGTTGCAGCGCACGGTATATGCGTGCGTTACCGCCGGAATAGAGGTTCGTGTTGAGCGGACTAATGTCGCACAGATATGCAATTTTCAAAGGACGATCTATCATACCCGTAGGGTATGCACGAAACGTGGCAATTACATGGCAGATTGCGCAAAATCATCACGTTTCATCACGACACAGCTGCACGACATAGTGTCGCCGCTTTTTGCGGCGTATAAGGTGGCAATTCCCGGCTCACGCTGGATCTGAACGAGCGCGAAACCACTATGCCAAATATCATCGCATTTGGGATGCTGGCCATTTGGCCCTTCGTCACTTTGGTGATGTTTCGACGCTTGCCTGTGGAAAAGGCGTTCATCTGGGCGATTGTCGCAGGCTATCTGATACTGCCGCCGCCCCCTGCGGGATTTGATTTCCCGTTATTGCCGGCCTTTGACAAAGACACAATTCCCAGCCTTTCTGTCTTCATCATCTGCTTTTTCATGTACGGGCATCGTGGCTCGCTCATGCCTGACACGCTGCTGCCGCGACTTGTACTTGCCGTGTTTATCCTTAGCCCGATGTTCACAGTTCTGACCAACGGCGAGCCTGTTTTCTACGGGCAAGTCGGCATTCGCGGGCTGGGGACAACGGACATGCTAGCCCTATGCATGTTGCAATTCATCACGGTCATCCCTTTCCTGATTGCCCGCAAGTTTCTGGTAGATGCGGCCAGTCAAAAGGAAATTCTGAAGGTTTTCGTATTCAGCGGTTTGGCTTATTCGCTATTAATGCTGATCGAGGTTCGCCTGAGCCCACAGCTTAACACCTGGGTCTACGGTTATTTTCAGCACGTCTTCGGCCAATCCATCCGATTTGGCGGGTATCGCCCACTAGTTTTTCTCTATCACGGTATCTGGGTTGCGCTGTTTGCAATGATGGTTGTGATCTCCGCCCTCGCAATCGCTAAGGCGGAAGCAGGCAAGGAAAAACTGATGGCCTATGTCGCTTGCGCTTACATGCTGGTGGTTCTGGTGCTTTGCAAATCCATGGGCGCGCTCTTGTTTGCGATCTTTCTTTTGCCGGTTGTTTTCCTGTTCAAGCGCAATGCACAGATAAAGATCGCGGCCCTGATCGGTGCACTGGCTGTCGGTTATCCCCTTTTGAAAGGTCTTGATCTGGTGCCAGTGCAATGGATGCTGGATCAAGCCGCGGCCGTCAGCGAAGAGCGCTCTGCATCGCTCAAGTTCCGCTTTGATAACGAGATCATCCTGATGGAACGCGCGATGCTCAAACCGCTATTCGGTTGGGGCAGCTGGGGGCGCAATCACATCCTTGATCCTGTAAGCGGCATTATCCTAACCGTGACGGACGGGCGTTGGATCATCGCCATCGGCGTCTATGGCTGGGTCGGTTTTCTTGCCGAGTTTGGGCTGCTCACCTTGCCAATCTTTATGATCTGGCGCGAAGCTAAACCAAGCTATGGCGCGTCGATCACCCCTTATGCAGGAGCGATCTCATTGCTGCTCGCGATCAACGTGCTTGATATGATCCCGAATGCCACGCTTACCCCCCTTACGTGGCTTTTTTCAGGTGCGCTGCTTGGCTATGCCGAAACCCTACGCGCCGAACGCATAGCACGAACCCCCAGTATGGAACCGTTTCACTGGCGGACAATTCTTTAGATGAGCAACCCACCACGCGTTTTAATCATCGCCGAAGCGGCGAACCCCGAATGGGTGAGCGTTCCACTCGTAGGTTGGTCGCTGGCGCGTGCGATCAAGGATAAATGTAACGCCCACATCGTAACGCAGATCCGCAATCGCGACGCGTTCTTGCGGGCTGGCATGGTCGAAGGCACAGATTTTACCGCTATCGATTCAGAGGCATTCGCGCGCCCCCTTTGGGCAATTGGTGAAAAGCTCCGTATGGGCGAGGGCAAGGGTTGGACAACGCTGCAACTTATCAACGCGATCAGCTATCCCTATTTTGAGCGTCTCATCTGGAAGCAATTCGGCGGTGCAATCCGTGCAGGTGAATATGATATCGTGCATCGCGTCACGCCACTTAGTCCGACAATTATCAGCCCGATAGCGCGCAAATGTGCGAAAGCGGGCGTGCCCTTTGTGCTTGGTCCCTTAAATGGCGGCGTACCTTGGCCCAAGGGCTTTGATTCAGAACGCCGCCGCGAACGCGAATGGCTTTCTTATCTACGCTCTGGCTACAAAGCCTTGCCCGGACGCACATCAACGCTGAAGCACGCGGCTGCAATCCTCACAGGCTCGCGCCATACGGCGAGTGAAATGCCTGCGCGTTTCGCTGAGAAATGCATCTACATGCCCGAAAACGGCATCGATCCAGCGCGGTTCTCAGGTGTAGCAAATCCCGCAGAAACCGGTCCCTTGCGCGCATGTTTTGTCGGTCGAATGGTCCCCTATAAAGGCCCGGACATGTTGCTCGAGGCGGCCGCTCCCCTTCTGGACAGCGGCGCTTTAGAAATTGAGATGATCGGCGACGGACCGATGCTGGAACCCTTGAAAGCGGAACATAGCAAAGGCGTTCACTGGCACGGCTGGATGGCGCATGAAGAGGTGCAGAGCGTGCTAAAAACCTGTCATCTGCTATCGTTCCCATCCATACGGGAGTTCGGCGGCGGGGTTGTTTTGGAAGCCATGGCGCTCGGCGTTCCGCCCCTGATCGTGGACTATGCGGGTCCAGGCGAGCTGGTGGAAAAGGATTGGGGCATCAAGGTGCCAATCGGTACACGTGACGAAATAATCACCCGCTTTCGCGATGAATTGACTGCGCTTTGCGCTGACCCCGGCCCTCTCGCCCCAATGCGTGCTGCCGCGGCGGCGCGGATCGAAAGCCACTTCACGTGGGAGCGCAAAGCAGAGCAGATGCTTCAGGTTTACGAATGGATCGCCAACGGCGGGCCGGCACCGCGCTTTTTCTAAATTGGACGTGCGGGAATCCCGACAACCGTTTGACCCGCCTCAACATCGCCGGTGACAACAGCATTGGCCCCAATTCTCGCATGATCGCCGACTTTGAGTGGCCCCAGCAATTTGGCACCCGCGCCAATATCCACATGCCCGCCTAGCTCCACCGCGCCAGCAAGGGTGACCTGATGAAAGATCATGCAGTTGGGACCAATGATGGCGTCGGGATGAATGATGATACCTGTAGGATGGGTCAGGCGAAGGCCGCCAGCGATTTTTGTATTCAGATGGATTTCGCTTTGGGTGATCGTGGACCAGAACAGATGTGAAAGCGCCCAACGTTTGCAAGCCAGCTTGCCAAGCAAACCACCCCGCGCCTGCGCGGCCTGATACCGCCGAACAGAACGCAAGAGTTTTTGGCCAGGTTGCCAGAAACGCGTGACCGTTTCACGGCTCCAATCAGGATCTGTGGCAGAAACATTCAGGTCATCGGAGTCTTGCATTAAGTGCCTCATTCGTTCACCTGCAAACTAGGCTTTTGATCCGATTTCCGAAACCCCCTCCATCAAATCGCCACAAAGCACTGGCATTTGAACCAAGACGCCCTTGTTTACCCTTGTTAGACTGCACGTATGAGTAGCCACACGCCCCCCCTTTACCGCCCGGAAATCGACGGGCTGCGTTCTATCGCGGTCTTGGCCGTCGTATTGTACCACTTTGGTGTTTCAGGCTTGCAGGGCGGCTTTGTCGGGGTCGACGTATTTTTCGTCATTTCGGGCTTTCTTATTGGTGGATTGCTCTGGCGCGAAGGCCAGGGCACGGGTGCTATCAGCCTCAAACGGTTCTACATGCGTCGTATCAAGCGGCTTGCCCCGGCCTATGTGTCCATGGCTGTTACCGCGTTGTTTGTTGGCTATGTCGTATTGTTGCCCTTCGAGTTTCGCGAATTCGGCAAATCCCTGATCGCCGCGACGGTCTACCTGTCGAATGTGAATTTCTTCCGCGAAGCTGGCTATTTCGACAGCGCCTCAGAAGACAAAGTACTGCTACACACCTGGTCGCTTTCAGTTGAAGAACAGTTCTACATCGTCCTGCCAATCCTGATGGTAGTGCTGCTGCGCCGCCCCCTTGGATTGCGCGTGGTGCTTTGGCTTTCCTTCTGGGCATCGTTGATCGCTTGCATCTGGATCACCCAGCGCTCACAGCCCGCGGCATTCTACCTTTTTCCGTTTCGCGCATGGGAGCTTTTGGCAGGTGTCTTGCTTGCCATTGAAAGCCAGCGCCGCACCCTTCAGGAACACAGCGCCCTCAGTTTTGCAGGTCTTGCGCTTGTTCTGGGCGGTATCCTCTTTATCCCTGCTGGCGCGCAGTTTCCGGGTTGGCATGCGATTTTTCCGGTTCTAGGCACGGTGCTGCTTATTGCGAATGGCCAACATGAGAACATAGTGAACCGCAGCTTGCGCAGCCCGTTGCCAGTTGGAATCGGGCTAATCTCCTATTCGCTTTATCTATGGCATTGGCCTGTTCTGACACTGTCGAGCTACTACCGTGACGGCTATGCAGGTGGCCTCGAAGTGGTGTTCTGGCTTTCGCTGAGTTTCCTGCTCGCCTATCTATCATGGCGATTTGTCGAGCGACCTTTCCGCCGCTCGACGCTACCACCCTGGCCCACGTTTGGTGTGGCCGCTTTCGTCAGCGGTGCGCTTGTCGCCGCAGGTGGACTGCTGTTCATCAAGGACGGTATGATCGAACGATTTGCCCCGCCCCTGCGCACGCACATCGATGCATCGGCTGATTTTTTGCAAGACTGGTCGCGCTGCACTGTACCTGCCACAGGGCCATTCGCCGGGCTGGAAACCTGCCCCATTGGGCCAGAGGAAACGCCCGACATCCTGATCTGGGGCGATAGCCACGTGCGTGCACTGAAAGAGGGATTGGAACTTGCGGCCTATGAAGCGAATGCCCCTGCGCTTCTGATTTGGCGCGCTGGTTGCGCACCTGTCTTCGGGCTAACCAAGGACGAAACATCCGCAACACCCGCGCAGGACAACGCCTGCACAGATGCCAATGTAAAAATTGAAGCTGCGCTTCGCGAGGACGTTTTTGCAAGGGTGCTTTTGGTGGGTAGATGGGGATATTATTCCAACGGTGGCGGCGTCGGATTGGACGCGGGTAACCTGATTGCCGCAGAGATTGCGGGCATGTCTGGCGCTCAAAGCGAGCAGATTTCTTCAGGTCTAGGGCTAACGACAGGTGCACTGCAAGATCTGGGTTCAAAGGTATTTGTTCTATCTGCCATTCCTGAAATTCCCGATTATGACTCGCGCAAGATCGCGCGTGCGCTGGCAGGACATCGTTTGAGCAGCACCCAGCTGGACGACGCAGTCCAGACACCTCGCAGCAATGTCGAGGCCCGCGCGATGCCACTCGAAAAAGCATTCCAGAAGATGGCGGCTCAAGGGATAACGATCCTTGATCCTGCGCCCTATTTTTGCACTGACACGCATTGTTCTGCCTTGCACGAAGGCAAAGCCCAGTATTTTGACAACAACCATATCATCAACGCGGCGGCATTGCGTATTCGAAGCCTGTTTGCAGATGTGTTCACCAACGGTGCCGCGCAATGAGCCTTGCCGTGTTGGATCAGGACTGGGACGCCGTTATCATCGGGACGGGGATGGGCGGTGGCACCATCGGACGTGTTCTGGCCGAAGGTGGGATGCGGGTTCTGTTCATCGAAAAAGGCCCAAGCGGACATCGCAGCGAACGTCAGGCGTTACATGGTGATGTGTTCACCCCCGAAGCGCGCAGTTTGCGTGGCTTTTGGCCCAAGCCTATGCGCGCAAAAGTTGATGGTCATTCCAGTACGTTTTTCGCGCCCATCGGGGCGGGCGTCGGCGGTAGCTCTGCCTTTTATGCTGCCACGCTGGAACGCCCCGAACGCCACGACATCGACGATCATCCCCATGCAAATTGGCCCGTGCGTTTCGATGCGTTCACACCTTGGTACGATCAGGCCGAAGCGATGTTTCATGTGTGCGGCGCGCCTGACCCGTTATCGCCCGAACCGCAGAACGCGTTAAAGCCCGCCCCCGAGCTGGACCCAAGTGATCGTGCGATCATGGACGATATGCGCGCGCGCGGCTTGCATCCTTATCGTCTGCATTCAGCCATTCGCTATGTCGACGGATGTCTTGGGTGCCTTGGATCGAAATGCCCCAGACCATGTAAAATGGATGGTCGTTCTGCGGGTGTAGAACCCGCGCTTGCGTCGGGCAATGCCGCGCTTTTAGATCGTGCGGAAGTTACCGCGATCGAAAGCAGCGGCACAAAAATTACATCCCTGCGCATGCTCCGCGATGGCATTGAACATACCCTTGCAACCAAACGCGTCATTCTTGCAGGCGGTGCCTTGGGATCGGCGCGCTTGTTGCTTGCCTCCGGGGATGGCGGCCTTGCCAATTCAAGCGGGCTGGTCGGGCGAAATCTGATGTTTCACTTGAACGAAATGTTCGCACTTTGGCCGCGCAAAAAAATCGCTGGTGCGGGTGCCAGTAAGGCGATTTCTTTGCGTGATCTGTACCACCAAAGCGGCGATCGTTTTGGCACTATTCAAAGCATGGGCATTGGCGCGGGCTATGGTGAAATTCTGCACTACTTAAGGCTAATGCTGGCGCGATCCGCTTTTTCGCGCGTTCCTTTGGCAAATGATCTAGCGCGCATTCCTGCCGCTATCGCTGTTAAAATGCTTGGCAATGCCAAGGTCTTCGTCGGCTTGCTTGAAGACTACGGATACCCCAAGAACCGTGTCATCCATGACCCCGAGCATCCGGGTACCTTGAGCATTGAATATACGATTTCGCCAGAGCTAAAGGCGCGGCGCAAAGCCTTTCGCAAGGCCATTCGGCGCGCTTTTCGCGGTCAGCGAAAACTGTTCCTATCGCTGCAACCTGAATTGAACTTTGGTCACCCCTGCGGCACGCTGCGTTTCGGGAATGACCCGAAAACCTCGGTTCTGGACGTCAATTGCAAGGCCCATGATCTGAACAACCTCTGGGTTGTTGACAGCAGCTTCATGCCGACCTCCTTTGGGGTAAACCCATCGCTCACCATTGCTGCCAATGCGATCCGCGTTGGACATCATTTGCTAGAAGAGATGCGCCCATGACCCCAACAGAAATCATCCGGAACGGACCCGCAATTGTAACTGGTGCTGGCTCTGGCCTTGGACGGGCTTTGGCCCACAAGCTCGCGGCTGAGGGAGTTTGCGTTGCACTGCTTGGGCGGCGCATGGACGCTTTGCAGGAAACCGCAGATGCCTATCCCGACCTGCTATTTCCATTTCCTTGCGACGTTGCGGATGCGCCGCAAGTTCACAGTGTTGTCGAGCAGATCAGGACCAAGCTGGGCACGCCACGTATCTTGATTAACAACGCGGCAATCTATCCGCGCCGCGATATTCTGGACGTGCCACAAGGTGCGTTCATCGAAACCATGGGCATCAATCTGGGCGGCGTTGTTCATGCCACCCAAGCCGTGCTTCCGCATATGGTTGAGGACGGCGTCGGGCGCATTTTAAATGTCGCGACTTTCGCGGACATGTCCCCCCTGCCGATGAGCGCAGAATACAGCACGTCTAAAGGTGCCGCACGTATTTTTACCCGCGCGCTTATCGCCGATATGGGGGACAGGTTTCCCGATATTGTTGTCGGGGAC
>NZ_JBAUHO010000238.1:0-1670 GCF_049680325.1 Planktotalea sp. | reverse complement strand
GTATACTTGATCGACAAATATTGAACGCCTCTATCGCTATGGTGGGTGAGAGTTTCGGGATCTGGCTGACGTGCAGAAAGCGCCTGATCCAAAGCATCAAGAACCATCTGTGCATTGGGAGATGAAGAGACCTTCCAGCCAACAATATAGCGCGCAAAGACATCAATGATGAACGCAACATACACGAAGCCGATGGCCGTTCTGACGTAGGTGAAGTCAGCTACCCAGAGGATGTTTGGCGCCGGTGCTTTGAACTCTCGGTTCACCTTGTCTTCAGGGCAAGGCAAGGCAGGGTTGCTCTTTGTCGTAGTAATAGTGCCACGGGTAATCCCTTGTATTCCCATGATTTTCATAAGGCGAACAACCGTGCAGCGGGCGACTACAGTGCCTTCATCCAGTAGGTCGTGCCAGATTTTCACGGCCCCATATCGCTTCCCGCTCTTCTCCCAGAAATGAGTGATCCTGGTCATTATAAAGGCATCACGCTTTGCGCGATCTGAGGCTTTCGCGGGATCACGCTCAATCGATTTGTGATGGTAGTATGTAGATGGCGCAATCGGCAAAACCTTGCAAATCGCCTCGACGCCAAGATACTCACGGTGGTCATCGATGAACATGATCATCTCGCCCTAAGGCGGTCGAGGTCCGTCCCACTGCGCGGCAGCGTATGCCTCGCATGCGCGAGAGCGGGCGCGAAAAAAGCTGACGCCTTGCGAAGAATGTCGTTGGCCTGGCGCAGCTCACGGATCTCGCGCTGAAGTTCTTTCATCTGCGCGCGCTCAGACAGTGTCAGACCTTCGCGTTCACCTGTCTCAATAGCCTGCTTGTTGACCCAGTCCCGAAGTGTTTCGGGGCTGCACCCTATCTTCTGAGAAATCGATCTGAGGCACTCAGATCGCGTCTTATAATCCGCTTCATTCTCAAGCACCAAACGCACTGCGCGCGCACGGACTTCTGTCGAAAAACGGTTTCCTGGGTTTCCTTTACTCATGACTTACCTTCCGAGCTTCTTGAGCTCCGGTAAACCCGGTCGGGTTCAAGTCGCATGTGGCAGATCATGCCTGTCTTCAAGGATCTGGACGAGCTGAACCAGTGGCTGGAAGACCGCTGTATCGCCCTTTGGGCGGAGACACCGCACCGCGTCCTCCCTGGTACCATTGCCGATGTCTGGGAAGCAGAGAAGCCCATGTTGATGGCATTGCCACCAGCCTTTGATGGATTTGTCGAGCACAGCAAGCGTGTATCACCGACATGTTTGATCACCTTCGAACGCAATCGATACAGCGTGCCTGCCAGCTTTGCCAATCAGCGCGTCAGCTTGCATGTTTACCCAGAGCGGCTGGTCATAGTGGCGGAAGGTCAAACGGTCTGTTCCCACGAGCGCATCATAGACCGATCACACCGCAAGCCCGGTCGTGTTATCTATGACTGGCGTCACTACCTTGCTGTAATCCAACGCAAACCTGGAGCGTTGCGCAACGGCGCGCCCTTTACCGAGATGCCAGATGCCTTCCGCCAACTTCAAAGCCACATACTTCGCAAAGAAGGCGGAGATCGCGAGATGGTCGATATCCTGTCATTGGTTATGCACCACGACGAGGATGCCGTTCTGGCTGCTGTGGAACTGGCACTGGAAGCAGGCGTGCCCACCAAGATGCACATCCTGAACC
>NZ_JBAUHO010000237.1:0-7101 GCF_049680325.1 Planktotalea sp. | reverse complement strand
TTGCAGCGGGGTTCGTGATGGTCTTAGGGCTTCATGAAAGCAAGGATGCCTCTCCGATTTGCGTATCTGCTTTTGGTGAGTCCTGAAGCCTCTTTTGTGGTGGGGGGGCGCGGGTTCGCCCCATAGGGGCGAAGGGGCGCATATAGGTTATCGGCCGACTAGGCCGATGCCTTTTCGAAGCAGCTCGAAGAGCTGTGAGAGAGTTATATAGAGTTAATATAGAGTTACAGGATTCCGCGCGGTCGATAACCATTTGATAAACCATGTTGAATCGGGCTGATTTTCCGAAATCGGTGTGTGAAGTGACGAAAGACGGTGTGTGAAGTGACGATAGTTGGTGTGTGAAGTGACGAAAGGCTTGCCAAGTTATCCACAGGCTGAGACGGTGTGTGAAGTGACGAATCTTGACGCGCGGTGTGTGAAATGACGATAGTTACTTCTGGTGTGTGAAGTGACGAACCCTTTGCCGAAAGCTGGTGTGTGAAATGACGAATGACAGCGCTGCCCTCCCTGCCCGATCGCCGCTCCTGCCCGATCGTCATCCGCAGCGTGATCTGTTTGTCTGTGACATCGTGGATGCTGTTCCCAAGGGCGATATGGCCTCGATGGAGCACCCTGTTTTCACGCTATCCACCAAGCCTGATATGAACCCGCGCAAGTACACGCGCGGAGAGAATTTCATCGAAGTCTCACCGTCTCGGCACGGGCTGGCCACTGTCCATGATCGCGACGTGCTGATCTACTGCATTAGTCAGTGCATGGCGGCGCTGAACGAAGGCCGTCAGGTGCATCGAAGCCTGCGCTTCAAGGCGTATGATCTTCTCGTGGCCACCAACCGCCAGACCTCGGGGCGCGGCTATGAGCTCCTGAAGGACGCGCTGCGCCGCCTGCAAGGCACGCAGATCGAAACCAACCTCAAGCAAGGCGGCAAAGAATACTTCAAGGTCTTCAGCCTGGTCGACTCGGCTGAGATCGTGAAGGAAACCCGTGACGGGCGCATGCTCGATGTCGAGATCACCTTGTCCGATTGGGTGTTCGACGCGATTCAGAACAACAATGTTCTGACGCTCAACAGGCAGTATTTCTTTCTGAGAAAGCCCTTGGAGCGCCGCCTCTACGAGATCGCGCGCAAGCATTGCGGGGCGCAAGCCATCTGGAAGGTTGGCCTTGAGCTGCTGCGCGACAAGTGCGGGTCAAACTCGACGGTAAAAGAGTTTCGCCGCCTGCTCGGCAAGATCATCGAAGATGATGAACAGCACGATCACATGCCCGACTACACCTTCACGATCGAAGAGGACGTTGTGATTATCCGTCCGAAGAAGGAGACGTTTCAAAGCGCCCTGCCCTTGCCGCTCTCGTCATTGCGGCTCGACTCCGACACGCATGACCAAGCGCGCCGCCTCGCCCCAGGCTGGGACATGCACCATCTTGAGGAAGAGTGGCGGTCATGGGTGATCGGAAAGGGCATCACGGTCAAAGATGCTGACAAGCACTTCCTCGCCTTTTGCAAGAAGCGCGGGGCTTACAAGCGCTAAGTCATCTTGCATGCAATCATGCATTGTGGCATTAGGTACACTCATATTGGGGAAAGCTGATGCGTAGTAAAACACTCTTCAATACTGGCCTCGTTATGGGTTTAATCAGCGCTATCCTAGTTGTCGCCTTCATGATTTACACGGTTCAATCTCAACAACAGATCGCTAAATTGTTGGATACTCTTCAAACAGCATCAGGAAATACTGTATCATCACCTGCCCCCACTACCGATCAACAAATTATTGAAGCGCGTCAAAAAATTGCAGAAGCAAACAGACGTATCGCAAGCTTAAAATCGGCAATTGCTGCCCATGCAAATAATGCGCAAGCCCTATTTCGGGCTGGCCAAGCTTTAGAGCAAGTCGATGTACTTATTACAGACATTTCGGCGAACAGTCAAAGGGTCGCCGACGCTCACGCGGACTTAGAAACGCAAGTTATACAAATGGAAGCGCTTTATACTCAGAAGGTTGAAGCGTTGCGTGAACAGTTTTCTATTTCTCAGAGTGCAGCTTTTGGACTTCCGTTTTGGGTCGGTGTTGTTGGTATTATCGGGTCATTCTCAGCAATGGTTATTGCCTGGCGAAAAGATCACCGCGACTTGATCCAACTTCAAAGAGAGATGGAAAGCACCGACCCATCGTAAGCATGCTTGCATGCAACGCGCCTTTGTGGAAAACACGCATGCCTGCTTGGCGCATCTCACCAAATCATGCTAGCATGATGAAAAAAACAATGGTTGAGCGACCAGGAGCAGCAAACATGACTTACATTATCGGGATGGTATCCCAGAAAGGCGGCGTCGGAACATCCACCCTCGCCCGCATGATGGCGCGAGAATTCGTCGCCGGTGGCTTGTCCACCAAGATCGCAGACCTCGACACACAGCAACAGACCTGCACCCATTGGGCAGGACGGCGCGCCGAAGGGGGGGTCACGCCTGAGCTTCAGGTGCAGAGCTTCGCCACGGTGAAGACGGCGCTTGCAGAAGCCCCGCGCTTTGACGCGCTGATCCTGGATGGCAAGCCGAACGCCTCGGATCAGACCGCCGAGATTGCGCAAGCTGCCGATCTCGTGGTGATCCCGACAGGCCAGACCGTCGATGATCTGCATCCTGGCGTGGTGCTGGCGCATGCCCTGCGCAAGAAGGGCATCCCGATCGACAAGATCGCCTTTGCCATGTTCAAGACGACAGGGAGCGAGCGTGAGAACGCTGCCGCACGGCAATATCTGATGCAAGCAGGGTATCACGTCCTCGAAGGCGAAGTTGGCGTCTCGACGGCCTACGGATCGGCGTCGGACGCAGGCAAGGCCATTACCGAAACCTCGTTTCGCACCTTGAACGAGCGCGCGTCGAAGCTGGCGCAAAGCGTGATCGACAAGATGGCGGAACTTCACGAAAGGCAGGTGGCGTAATGGCTACGAACATCACCAAACTCAAAAGCAATAAGGGCGCACCGCCTGCGGTGGACGCTGCGCCTGAAGTGATCTTGCAAGACACGCGCGCGGAGAAGGTCGCGGAAAGACCGCTCCAAGTGCGTGTGCCTGTCACGGTGTTCGAAGAATTCAGCGAACAGGCGGGCAGGGAGTACGGCTTCAGCCATGGGGCGAAGAAGCAGCTCTTCCTGAAAATGTGGAAAGCTTACAAAGCGCAAAACATGTAACCATGCTTGCATGCAAGAAGGCTGGCGATGTTTGCTCTGCCGTCTTAGCTTAGCACAATAACACTAACCCAAAACGATACGATAAGGGACTTATAACCAAATGGGCTGGGTAATATTTGGCGGGATCGTTTTATTCATAGGTAGCATGGCACTTCTTGGGGCTGGATTTGACGATATTGCAAAAAGAAGAAAGGAACGAACATGCCCAATGTGCGGCGAAACAATCCAGAAAACAGCCAAGATTTGTAGATTCTGCAATGCGACAAATTTAGAACCAGAAAAAACCTCTAAATCAGGAAAATTTTTATTTGCCGGATCACCTAAGAAATCTTTAACGAGAATAGTAATTTTTTTCGCTTTTTGTCTGGTACTGGCTGCAATATTTGGGGGGTGATCCAAAGTGTTCGGCGGGCTAGCTAAATTTAGTGCAAGCATGCTTGCATGCAAGGCGCTATAGCGCCTTGCACTAATCGCGCTCAAACCCATTGCCGCGATCTTTGTTCCTCGGCCGGTTGCGGCTACGTTTCGCCCCTTCAGCGCGGCGCTTGGCGCGGTCAATCCGATCTTCCGAAACTTCGCGCCTTTTCTCGCCGCCATCGGAATCCGCCTTCTTGGCGACTTTATCGAGTGCCCTGGCGGCGCGGTTACGATCTGATGGGGCAGGGACCAGACCTGCCGTGTCGGCCCCGGCCCGAACACGGAACGACTTCCGAGCAACTTCCCCCGCGCGACCGCGTGATCCTTCAGTGCGTTTCCTCTCGATCAAGCGTTCATCGCGCATCCGCTCAGCTGCATGCCTGCGCTCCATCTTTTCCCAATCTCGCGCATAGCCTTGTTTCAGCTCGTCGCGGCGCTCGTCCATGCGCGCCTCAATCCGCTCACGCGAAGTCTTCAGGCTTTCAAGGCTGCGTTGGTCCCGTTTCTCAGCTCCGGTGAGCTTACGCACCAAGCTCCGAAACAGCCCCTTCTTGCCGATCCGTTCTTCCGTCGCGCCTATCGCCTTGTCGAGCTTGGCACGGGGGCGGGCGTATTCGCGCCTCAGAGCCGCCTCAAGGCGGTTCTGGCGACGGGTGAAGGTTTGCTTCAGCTCTGCCGCTTCCTTCGTCTGTCGGGCGCTCCTGGCCTCTCTGATGTCGTTTGGATCAAGCGAGCGATGCTGCTTGACCCAATCATACTCTTCGCGCGTGATGTTCTCGTTCTTGACGAACTGGCCTTTCTCACGCCGCGCATTGTGGTTCACCCGTGCCTGAACGCGGATTTTTCCCTGGCCGCGCTCATAGCCTTCCGCCCATTTCGAAAGCTTCAGATGGTCTTTCGACGTGCTGGCGGCTTTGCCGTTTTCGGGGTGAACACGATTGAGGATCACATGGATATGCGGGTGCTGCGTGTCGTTATGCGCGACCAGCACCGCCTGTTGATCCTCCATACCAAGCGCCTTCAGGCTGTCTTGCGCGGCCGTGACCATTTCTTCACGGGAAGGGGTCTCGTCCTGCGCCCAGGCAAGGCTGTAGGTATAGACGGGCTTTTCAAGCTTCCGTCCCGTCGCCACAACGCCTGCGGCCTGCTTCAGCTCGCTCTGATGCATAGCCGTCCACGCCATCACCTTCAGCGATCGATCAGGACTATCGGTGTGGGTGTTGAGCGTGTGCGTGAAGGCAACACGCTCGGAGGTGAGGGCATCTTTATCGTGCAGATAATAGAGCCCTGCACCTTGGAAGGAGGCTCCCCCAGGACCGACGCGGGGGATCATAGCTCGATCATCCTGTCGAGAAGCTGATCCACCTTGGCCAACGCCTCCTCAAGGCCGTCCGGCATGTAGCCGGTCTTGTTGGCCACGCGCGCAAGCTGGTTGAGATTGACCCCGATCCGGCGAAGCTGATCGACGGTCTCAAAATCTGCTGATGCGCCCTGCTGCACCACCACCTCGGTGGAGAGGGCGGCACGGCGAAGAAACTCTGACGACGACAAACTCGCCCCAGCCGCGCGCAGAAGAATTTCTGCGTGTTCGGCAGGCGAAACGCGCGCTTTGATCCACTGCGCGCGTTTGTCATTCGTCGGTTTCTTCGGTCGTGCCATGGCTCCTCTCAGCCGCAAGCGTTTCCGCTTGCCTGGTGGGGCATGCCGCCGAGGGCGCGATATCGGTTCACGATGATCGTCTGCCCTTGGCGAGCCGTGTGCTCTGCACGCGGCTTTAGCCCTGGGGTTTGGTTCAGGAGGGGGGTGGGAAGAGACCCCCCTAATCCTGACCAGATCGACGCACTTGCGTCGAGTTTTTGGGGCTCGGAAATTTATTTCCGTGACACAAAAACATATCTGGCTACTCTACTTATTGTGAATGTTTACCATAAACCTCCAACATTTTCCAGAACTTTGAGGGGGTTGCCAAAAGCACGTTCGCCTAACGGCGAACTCAGCCTCGAAAAGAGGCTGAATCCTACAGGTTAGAGAAGGGCGCTAGTATTCGCTCGCGAGCATCACGGTCAGGACGCGGCGCGTCTGTGCGATGTCGGACGGGTCCTCACTGCCCATGGTGAAGGACGGATCGTAGTAGTCGATCTTCCAGAACACCTTGCCCGCGATTGGGTGGTCGATGGCTCCGAAATCGTGCTCGCCATAAGGATCGTTGTCCTCGGTGAAGGCGTCGAAGTCTCGGACCAGAAACCAGATGTCGATCTGCACCTCAGGCGCGAGCGCGTCGATCCCTGGGGTGAATACAAACCGGCCGAGAAGGTCTGTGCCGAAAACCGGTGTGCCAAGGCGAGAACGAAACTGATCGTTCTGATCGGCCATGGAAGGGCAGGGATTCATCGCACACCTCCCTGATTTTCGCTGTCCACGGGGACAAGAAAGATCACACCCTGGCGCTGTGTCAGCTCAATGGGGATGATATCAAGCTGAAGGATGCCGCCGGTCTTGTCGCCCTTGCGGGGCCACACTGCGCCGATCTCCTTGGGCCGAGCAAGCTCGTCGCGCCCCTGTTCGTCCTGCCCTGTGATCCGTGAAAACGACACGCGGTAAAGCGGGAAGTTTTGGTTTCTATTTGTCATGGGATTTCTCCTTTTCGTCTCTGGGCTGGTTCATTCCAGCCGATGCGGTCGGAGAAGTCGGATCGTTCAAGCCGTGCGGGTCATGGCCAACACGGCGGCGCAGCCGGTGGGGCGGGCAGGCCATTGACGCGAGGGCCTAAGCCCGTCACGCGGCGCATCCGATAGAACGCATGAAGCTGGCTGGATTGGGCTGGCTCAGAACGGAGAAGAAAGGCCTGCAGAGGTAGAAACCATCTTGTAAGGCGGCAGTCGTTAGCTCAACTCTCGCAAGTCCCAACCATCGATGGATGATGTAAGGCTTCGAATGGCGTCTTCCTTGGCTACGGCATTTCGCTCGATCCGCGCGGAAACTTTGCCCAAATATTTCCCATAGAAACCAAACTCTTCATTCGGTAGGCTTGTGAGGACAACCTTGGCCGACAGGTCGAGCAATTCGAGAGCAATCATGTAAGGGCTCATACCACTAGCGGCCAATTCACGAAGAGCGGGGTCTAGCGCATCAATAAACCGCGCGTCGTTCTCAGCTTCGATCATATGCTCTCTAATTTCATCTATGTTCAATATTATCACCTATATATCTGTTTAAAAACAATATTATAGCACACCTAACGGGAGATATACAAAATGACTGATGAGCGCCAATCCCGAGAAGATGCGATCTTCCGTGAGGAAATGGCCAAACAGAAAGAAGCCCAAACAGAACGAACCTTCCTGAAAGACAAATCGATTGGAGGCGCGAACGTACCACGCCCGACAGATGCATACATCGACAAAAGCCTAGGCAATTCGATGGATAGAATGGAGCAAGCTCAGGAAGCCGGTAAACGTGCGGATAAACGCATCAAGCTGGAGGA
>NZ_JBAUHO010000236.1:0-8365 GCF_049680325.1 Planktotalea sp. | reverse complement strand
GGATGCTCTGCCTCTGTAAATATGCGCAGCGCGGCGCGGAAGGCTGCGATTGCCTCTGCCAGCAGTTCTGCGCCAGCCTCGCCGCTGGTGCGTGTGCCTTGGTTAGCGAGAGTGTTGCCGAGGTTGTTCTGGGTCGTTGCCCAATTGACGGGATGCTCTGCCTCAGTGCGGATACGCAGCGCGGCGCGGTAGGCGGCGATTGCCTCTGCCAGCAGTTCTGCGCCAGCCTCGCCGTTGGTGCGTGTGCCTTGGTTAGCGAGAGCGTTGGCGAGGTTGTTCTGTGCTCTTGCCCAGATAATAGGCTCATCGGCTTCATCAATATTAGATAGTGCATCGCGGATCATGCGTTCGGAAAGGGCCATGCCGTCGCTGCCGTGGCGATGACCATGCCGATATAGAAAATCTTCATATTTTAAGCGCCGCTTCACAGGTTCCATCGGATCAACAGCCGCAAAACTATCAGCCGCGGCGCTGAGGAGGGCGAAGGCTTGTTCGGTCTTGCCGCGCAGAAGGGCGTTGGATGCGCGCAGTTCGGCGGTTTTGGCGGCTTCCTCCAGTTCCACCTCTTGTACGCGGGAGAGGAGTTCTTCGACTTCGTCCAGATCAACGCGCTCGATTGCATCTTGTGCGGCGGCTTTGAGGTTGGAGAGGCGTTTGAGGCCAGCGTCGATCTGATCGACCTCTGATTTGAGCGCGCGGTATTCGTCGGCTTTGAAGGTGAGCTGGCGGCGCAGTTCCGTGTCATCGGCGGTGAAGGCGGTGTCCAGCTCGAACCGTGCAGCGAGGTTTTGCAATTCTTCACGGCTGAGCGTGGGGATATTGGCGAGTTGTTCGTCAGCGCGGCGTGCGGTGCGGATGGGCAGCATTTCAGCGTCGGAGATACTGAGCGCGGCGCAGAGTTTCTGGATCGTCGCCTCTTGCGGGGTGGTCTTGCCGTTCTCGATGCGGCTGATGTCGCCCTTGCGGGTCGAATCGCCAAAGACATCCAGCGCGAGGGTCTCTTGGGTGATCGATGCTTGGCCGCGTTTGGCACGGATCAATGCGCCAAGGGCGATAGGGTCCAACAACTTTCCACAACTCCTCACAACAACGCCCAACTTGGACGGCACATCTTTAGCGCAACGAAATCAAGGGGCTGAGCGCGCATATTCCTAAGTGTTAACCGCGTTTGGCCAGACGCTCAACTTAAAGGAATATGAGAATGTTGAAGCGTCTTATGAAAATAGTAACCGATGTTGTGCAAGGCTTGTGGTGTCACCGCGTGGTCTATGCAGGGTTGGCGATGGCCTATGGCGGGCTGTGCGCCGGAATGTTTGATAAGGAGTTAGCGAACTATGTGATGCTTGGGTGTTATCTGGCGCTGTCTGCGCAGCGGCATTAAGGGTTAACCGCGTTTGATGCCAATGCTGCGGCCTGCACGCTCGGGGTGGGGCAGTTTGCTGTGCTCTGCGTGCAGCTTTTCCATGTTCGCGTAGGCCTCTTGCGGCATCGGGGCGACGCGTGGGCCGGATAGGTCGATGTGCAGACCCATGCCTTCACCAGTTGCGGAAAGCCAGCCGCTTTCATGGTGTAAGTGCTGAAAGAAATGGAAGCGCTTTTCGTCGAAATCGAGCAGTTGCGAGGTGACATAGACCTGATCGCCCTCATGGACTTCGCGCAGGTAGCAGACGTGGAATTCGGCGGAGAAGGTCGAGTGGCCTGTGCGTTTGGCATAATCCGGGCCAAAGCCGAATTCAGCGAACAACTCATCCGCGCCGCGATCGAAAAGGACGTTGTAATAGGCCATGTTGAGGTGGCCGTTGTAGTCGATCCATTCGGGTTCAACGGTCAGCAAGGATGAGCGGTGCAGTGCAGGCTGGGTCATATGCGGCTTTCGTTCGGTGCGGTTTTCTGACGCTATGTCGCGGCGCGCAAAAGGACAAGGTCGGGCGTAGACACTGCGCACCTCGCGCAGCTAGGGTGCCTAAAACAAGCGGGGTCGGCGATGAGTGACGGTGTAATAGGTCGGGTGCAAAGCCCAAGGGTCATTCGGATCGGCGGCGGCGTTGCACGTGAGGTCGCTGAGGTCATGGCGCAGCTTGGCCTGGCGCGCCCTTTGATCGTTACGGATCGCGGCCTTGTTGCGCTGGGTCATGTCGCGGTGATTACCGATGTTCTGGATGCGGCTGGCTTGCAGTGGGGCGTGTTTGACGGGGTCGTTGAGGACCCGACGGATACCTGTCTTGAAGAGGGGCTGCGCGCCTTTCGCGCTGCGCCTTATGATTGTGTGATTGGTTTTGGCGGCGGCTCACCCATGGATACGGCCAAGGCGATCAGTTTTATGAGCGTGAACCCCGGCCATGTGCGCGATTACAAAGCGCCGAGGCAGATCGATACATGTGGACCGCCAGTGATCGCGATTCCGACGACGGGCGGGACAGGGTCAGAATTGACGCGGTGGTGTGTGATTACCGACACCGAAAAGACCGAGAAGTATAATCTGTCGGGGCTTGCCTGCGTTGCGACGGTTGCCTTGATTGACTGGACCTTTACGGTGACCAAACCCGCGCGCATCACGGCGGATACGGCGATTGATAGTCTGACCCACGCAATGGAAGCCTATGTCAGTCGCAAGGCCTTTGCCTATACGGATAGCTTTGCTTTGGCCGCGATGCCCGCGATTGCGCGCCATGTGCGCACGGCCTGCGCCGAGCCTGAAAACGGCCCTGCGCGTGAAGCATTGATGTTGGCGGCTAGCCAGGCGGGCATGGCGTTTTCCAACGCGTCCGTGGCTTTGGTACATGGGATGAGTCGCCCGATTGGCGCGCATTTCCATGTGGCGCACGGGCTGTCGAACGCGATGCTTTTGCCTGCGGTGACCGCGTTTTCTATTGGCGGAGCCGAGGCGCGCTATGCCACCTGCGCACGGGTGATGGGCTGGGCGGATGACACCACGCCTGACGCACGCGCCTGCGGGCAATTGGTCGAGCAATTGCGCCGGTTGAACGATGATCTTAGCGTGCCGACACCAAGCGCGTTGGGACATGCCGCGAATGACGCGAAACTGACGTTGATGGCAGAGCAGGCGCTCGCCTCAGGGTCACCTCAGAACAACCCGCGGGTGCCAAGCGCACAGGAAATTGTCGGGCTTTATAAAGCGATGTGGTGAAAGCCTGCGAGGCAGGGATTACTCCGCGAGCTTCTTCGCAACCAATTCATTCACCGCTTTCGGATTGGCCTTGCCGCCTGTCGCTTTCATCACCTGACCAACGAACCAACCTGCGAGTTTCGGGTTCTCTTTGGCTTTGGTCACTTGGGCTGGGTTGTCGGCAATGATCTGATCGACTGCGGCTTCAATGGCACCGGTGTCCGTCACCTGTTTCATGCCGCGCGCTTCGACGATGTCTGCCGGATCGCCGCCCTCGGTGTAGACGATTTCGAACAGCTCTTTGGCGATCTTCCCGGAGATCGTGTCGGCCTTTATCAAATCAATCACGCCGCCTAGTTGCGCAGGGCTGATCGGGCTGGATGTGATGTCTTTCTCATCCGCTTTGAGGCGGCCGAAGAGTTCGTTGATGACCCAGTTTGCAGCAAGCTTGCCATCGCGCCCGTCCGCGACTGCTTCAAAATAGGACGCGGAATCCACGTCTGCGGTCAGGACCGAAGCGTCATACTCTGACAGGCCGAAGTCTTTGACAAAACGCGCTTTTTTCTCATCGGGAAGTTCGGGAAGGGAGGCTGCGATCTCATCGACCCAAGCCTGCTCGATCTCTAGAGGAAGCAGGTCAGGGTCGGGGAAATAACGATAGTCATGCGCCTCTTCTTTAGAGCGCATCGAACGGGTTTCGCCCTTGTCCGGATCGTAAAGGCGGGTTTCCTGATCGACCTTGCCGCCCGCTTCTACGATTGCAATCTGGCGTTTTGCTTCGACCTCGATCGCTTGCTGAATGAAGCGCATGGAGTTCATGTTCTTGATTTCGCAGCGCGTACCGAGGTGGGAAAAATCACCTGTTTCAATGAATTTTTCATATGCGCCCGGCAGACAGATCGACACGTTTACATCCGCGCGCATCGAGCCGCTTTGCATGTTGCCATCGCAAGTGCCGAGGTAGCGCAGGATTTGGCGCAGTTTTACGACAAATGCAGCGGCTTCTTCGGGGCCGCGAATATCAGGACGTGAAACGATTTCCATCAGGGCAACGCCTGTGCGGTTCAAATCGACGAAGGACATGTTGGGGTCCATGTCGTGAATGGATTTACCTGCATCCTGCTCAAGGTGGATACGTTCGATCCGCACGCGCCGCGCGATGCCCGGTTCCATGTCGACGATGATTTCACCTTCGCCAACGATCGGGTGGTACAGCTGGCTGATCTGGTAGCCTTGGGGCAGGTCGGGGTAGAAATAGTTCTTGCGATCAAAGGCGGAAAACAGGTTGATTTCAGCCTTCAGACCAAGGCCCGTGCGCACCGCTTGCTCGACGCAGAAGGCGTTGATAACAGGCAACATTCCGGGCATTGCGGCGTCAACGAAGGCCACGTTGGAATTGGGCTCTGCGCCGAATTTTGTGGAAGCACCGGAGAACAATTTGGATTTGGACTGGACCTGCGCATGGACCTCCATGCCGATGACAAGTTCCCAATCGTGCTTTGCTCCCGCAATGGTTTTCACTTTCGGGGCGTCGTAGGTCAGATCAAGCATGTGTCAGTGTCCATGAAATCAGGGCGTTGGGGGCGTTCTAAGACACAGGCGGCAAGGGGGCAAGAGGGTGTAGAGCGCTTTCACAAAGCCACCAGGTGCTTGGGTGTTTATGAAAAGCGTACAAAATTTGATCCCTTAGAGCGACATTAAGAATTGGGGTGTTAGGAAAACCCCAAACAAGGGACGAGCATGCTTTATTCAACAACGATGTGGTTAGATTTAACAAGTGCGCTTGCTGTGCTGAGCGCGCTTACAATTGCCTATGGGCACTTGCGAGGGTCATTTTTGTCCGATCAAAAGGCGCAAATGTGCCTTGGCGCTGCCTTTGGTGCAGTGGCATGGATGCAGATGCACATGCCGATTGAACCGATCGCCGGTTTGATTATCGATCTGCGCAACATTCCATTGGTCCTATGCGGCGCGTTTCTGGGGTGGCGGGCAGGTTTGCTTTGCCTCTCGATTGGGATTGCAACGCGATATCAAATCGGTGGGATCGGGATGTATTCAGGCATGCTCGCGATGAGTATTGCGCTATGCGCGGGCCTGTTTTGGGCCCGATTGACGCGCCACATTCGTGGGCGAAGCATTTGGCAAATGCTCGGGCTGGCGCTTGTTGGCTCGTTGCATTTAAGTGCTTTAGTGGTCCTACCTGAACCCGCTAAAACCTGGTTCATATCAAATGCGGTGTTCCCGATTTTTCTGCTCAACCTCTTTGCTATACCAATCGTGGCCCTCTTGCTTGATGCTGAAAAGCGTAACCAGTTCCAACACTTGCGTTTGAAAGCGTCTGTTGCGTTGGACCCTGACACAGGCGCTTTGACCGGCCCGGTTTTCGAGCGCGAAGTTGCGTTGCGTGTCGGGTCTGGCGCAATGTCACCGCCCGCGGCGTTATTGGTGATTGAAATCAAACATCATGCATTTCTTCGGGCCTTGGTCCCTGTGCAATGGCAAGCAAAATTGCTTGGGCTGGTCCGTGTGCGGATCCAGGGCGCAATAGAAAATGCGGATGTCGTTTGCTCGTTGGGGTTATCGCGATTGGTGATCCCCCTATCGGTGGATCAGTTGCTGGGTGCAGGTCGTATCCAACAAGATATCGAGCGCCTTGTTCACGCAGAACCGTTTATTTTCCTCAATCAACAACCCAATCAGGTCGCGGTCGAAACACAGGTTGTACCCTGGGCCATTGGCCAAAGCGTTGAAGGGGCGCTGCATCGACTGCCCTCAAAGCGTAGCAGAAAGCGGGCCTTGCGACGATGTGGCCTTGAGAAGGAACTCATTGATGGGTTGATCTTGTCCGAACCTAAAACACCGAAAACGTCAGTAAGCGAGCCAGCCAAACATTCAACGAGTGCTTTGTTTGGCAAGGCGGCGCTGCTAATGGGGCCGGGATCACGTTGATAGCGGGGGCCTTGGGGCCTTAACCCCAAGGGCCTTTCAGGCCTGCTGGACGTAGAGCCCTTGCGGCGTGAAAATCAGCGCGTTGCCTTTGCGCATTTGCTCGCCAAAAACGCCCATGAATACCTGATTGGCTTTCTCGCGGCCTTGTTTGAACAGGGCGTCTATCGAAGCGATCCGCGCTTGATTGTCAAAGCCTTCCATCGCATGGCCCCACACCAATGGGTGCAATTCGTGCAGATGTTCTGACATGATCCATTGCGCGGCCTTCTGGATTTGCTCAAGCGCTGAACGCGCTTGCATGTCATCATCGCAAAGATGCGCGACCTTCGGGATGGACACGGCGGTGTAGGAGGCAAATAAATTGGCGTTATGTTGATCTTCGGAGCGTTCCAGAATGTCACGGATGCCTTCAAGAAAGAAGGGCATGTCTAGCGTGTTAGCGCATTTCGGATCGACCAGAAGCGCATCGAAGAAGGCCCAAGTATAAGCGCCTGCACCCCAGATATCTTGGGTGCGCGCGGCCGTGCGGCGCGCTTCCAGTTCCAGTTTTTGATAGTCGCCAAACCACTGCGGCAACATGTGATGGCCAAGCGCACGGATGTGGCGTTGTTGGGTCGGGGCAAGGTCAATCAGGTCTTCATAGTCATCTGCGACGCGGTCCATAGCTTTGGGATTGCCAACCAGCAAAGCACAACGCGCCGAGGTCACAAGCGGGCTATCGAGTTCAATACCGCAGAACGGATCGAGCACTTGACGCGCGCGGGTACAATGCAGATCAAAGGCTTCCAGATTTCGCGCAGGTGTGTCCCGGATTGAGCTGGTTCCACGCCATGCCCATGCAATGTCGAGATGTGCCATGGCAACGATGGTTGCAATCACATGGTTGTCAGAGTGTTCGCCAAGGATATTTTCAAGCGCCGAAATCGCTTCACTCAGGGGGCGGTTTTCCTCTGGCGCGCCGTCGATCAACAAATGCTCGGCCAGCGCGACCACATCAGAGCGCGCGCCCTGACACAAGAGTTCGGCCACAGGCATACCACCGCCAGAGGCATTGCGGTGTTTGTCTTCATCAATAACGATTTGCGTCAGATCTTCCCAGCGTTCCTGACGGGATAGAAACTGGCCTTTGTTAAAATAGTAGCTGCGCAGGCGTTCCTCATGAGGTTCTTTCGAGACCGGAATCACCAAAAGCTCGTCCAGATTCGGATGTTCGAGTTTGGCTGGTGCCGCGCGTGACGCAGCGGACCCGTTCGAGCGCTTGGACGTTTGGGGGCCGGTCAGGCGGGTTTTAAGGGTCGTAATAAAAGACATGTGCGACAACTTTCAGTCAACTCATTGATGCGTTGAGGATGTGTATGCTGGCGCATTCGGGCGCAATCGTGGCGCGCGATAGGCGAGAACAGATTGTTTCCAAATCCTGAAAACGCAAATCATGACCGCTATTTGCTTGCCTTTGGCGGGGCATAACGGGCAGGCTCATTTGATGAAAAGCGCAACTATTACGTTCTTTGCTGTCGTTTTGATGTTCAGCGCGCCTATGGCCGCGCTGCATGCAGATATTGCCAAGCGCCCAGTATTGCGCCCGAATGATGGCGCGGCTTCGCCAACAAGTGCGCCAGCGACGCTGGCTCCCGAGCGGGTTATCCGCCCAAAGCGCAGGGAGTCAGATGACGTTCCGGTGGCGCGTTGGGATCATCGCCCGGCCGGGCGCGTCTGGACCCGTGCTGCGGTTTCCGCGCTAAAGTCGCATGGCAAGCCGATTTTACAAACAGTTCCACGCGACATCGACGCATGGTGCCCGGCCTATGCTGAGGCAGACGAGGACGGGCGAGCGGCCTTTTGGGCCGGCTTTATGTCTGCCTTGGCGAAGCATGAAAGCACTTACAAGCAGACGGCCGTTGGCGGCGGCGGGCGGTGGTATGGCTTGCTGCAAATCCTGCCCGCAACTGCACGCGGCTATAAATGCACAGCGCCAAGCCGCGAGGGGCTGAAACATGGCCCGTCCAATCTAAGCTGCGCGGTGCGGATATTGGCGGTTGTGATGCCCCGCGATAAAGTTATGGCCAGCAAGGACAAACGCTGGCGCGGTGTGGCGGCGGACTGGGGGCCGATGCGGGTCAGCTCCAAACGCAAGGACATAGCCGCCTGGACGCGCAAGCAAAGCTATTGTCGCACGCTTGCTTCGGTCCGCCCGCGTGCGCGCCCATAGGTCATGATAATAGCGTGAAGTGGTGCCGCTCGAAGGGGATGCCATGCGCGGTTAACGCTGTTTCGATCTCTGCCGCAGCG
>NZ_JBAUHO010000235.1:0-5323 GCF_049680325.1 Planktotalea sp. | reverse complement strand
AGCTACGAAGAAGTAAGCTAACTTATAAAAGCCAAGGCCCTGCGCCTTGGCTTTTGTCTTTTCGCCTGCCCCCTGCCCCTAGACCAGGGCGCATCATCACGCTACCAGTTGCCCAAACAGCAGGGCTTTCCAAGACGGAGCAGATGATGACCGGACAACCTCTCACACTCTACCTTGCTGCGCCGCGCGGTTTCTGCGCTGGCGTGGACCGCGCGATCAAGATTGTCGAAATGGCGCTCGAAAAATGGGGCGCGCCTGTCTACGTGCGCCACGAGATTGTTCACAATAAATTCGTTGTTGATGCCCTGCGCGAAAAAGGTGCGGTGTTTGTTGAAGAACTCGACGAATGCCCCGATGACCGCCCCGTCATCTTCTCTGCCCACGGCGTTCCTAAATCGGTGCCCGCAAGTGCCGCAAAGCGTGACATGGTCTATGTGGACGCGACCTGTCCCTTGGTCAGCAAAGTCCACATCGAGGCCGAGCGTCATTCAGCAAACGGACTTCAACTGGTTATGATCGGCCATGAAGGTCATCCCGAAACTGTCGGCACGATGGGGCAACTGCCCGAGGGCGAGGTCCTGCTTGTAGAAGAACCTTCTGATGTCGCGTCACTGAATGTGCGTGATCCGGGCAAGCTGGCCTTTGTGACGCAAACCACTTTGTCAGTGGACGATACAGCAGACGTAGTCGCGGCATTGCAAGCGCGCTTTCCCAATATCCAAGGCCCTCATAAAGAAGATATTTGCTACGCGACGACCAACCGGCAAGAGTCGGTCAAGGCGATGGCGGCCAAGACAGACGCCATGCTTGTTGTCGGCGCGCCGAATTCTTCCAATTCACGCCGCTTGGTCGAGGTTGGCGCAAAGGCAGGCTGTTCCTATGCGCAGCTTGTGCAGCGCGCGAGCGACATTGACTGGCGTGCGCTTGAAGGGATTGAAAGCATTGGCATAACAGCAGGAGCATCCGCGCCGGATGTGTTGATTACCGAAGTCATAGACGCCTTCAAGGGGCGCTTTGACGTAACTATCGAGGTCGTCGAAACGGCAAAAGAAAACGTAGAATTCAAAGTCCCGCGCGTGCTGCGAGAAGCCTCATGAGCGATCAAGAAACGCTCGGCATTTATGACGCGAAAGCGCAAGAATACGCGAAGATCACAAAAACGGACGCGGATCGAGCAGAGCTTGCCGCCTTCATCGAGCACGTCGCACCGGGCGGGCGCATTTTGGACCTTGGCTGTGGCCCCGGCCATTTTGCTGGTCGCATGGCAGAGCACGGCTTGGTGGTTGAGGCCACGGATGCTTCGGGCGAAATGGTCAGGATCGCGTCGCAAGTTGCAGGCGTCAGCGCGCGGCAGGAAACCTTCGATGCGCTTGATGCCGTTAATCAATACGACGGAATTTTTGCCAACTTCTCGCTTCTTCACGCTGAACGCGCCAAGGTCCCAGATCATGTAAACGCTATCGCGAAAGCGTTGAAATCTGGCGGAATATTCCACATCGGCATGAAGATCGGCGATGATGAAAGCCGCGACAGTATCGGGCGGCGCTACAGTTACTTTACCGAAGCCGAATTAGAAAAAATGATGAACGACAACGGCCTATCCGTCATCTGGCGAAGCCACGGTGAAGACATTGGTTTAAGCGGTGAAATGGCGGCTTGGGTGGTTTTGCAGAGCAAGAAAGCATAAGAATGCCAAGACTTTACGCATATACGGATGGCGCTTGCAGCGGCAATCCTGGCCCCGGCGGTTGGGGGGTTCTCATGCGCGCCGTGGACGACGGCGGCGCGATTGTGAAGCAGCGCGAACTAAGCGGCGGCGCGGAATTGACCACCAATAACCAGATGGAATTGATGGCCGCTATTGCAGCCCTGGAAGCGCTTGAGCGCGCGGCAGAGTTAACAATCATCACGGATAGCACCTATGTGAAGAACGGCGTAACGGGCTGGATTCACGGCTGGAAAAAGAACGGCTGGAAAACGTCTGCCAAGAAGCCTGTCAAGAACGTCGAACTTTGGCAGCGCCTTGATGAAGCGCAAGCCCGCCATCAGGTGAACTGGGAATGGGTCAAAGGGCATGCAGGCCATCCAGAGAACGAGCGCGCAGATGAATTGGCGCGCGCGGGCATGGCTCCGTTCAAGAAGAACGCATGAGCCTGCTCACGTTTCTCGATTACGCGGCCGTCCTTATTTTTGCGCTGACGGGCTCGTTGGTGGCCTCGCGCGCGCAGCTTGATCTGGTTGGCTTCGCTTTCCTCGCTGCCCTGACCGGGATCGGCGGCGGCACTGTGCGAGACGTCTTGCTGGATCGCAATCCGATCTTCTGGATCGAGCAACCTACCTATTTGGCCCTCACCAGCGCGGCCGCGCTTTTAGTGTTCTTTACTGCGCATCTCGTGGAAAGCCGCTATCGCCTTTTGCTATGGCTCGACGCGCTGGCGCTTGGCGTCGCTGTAGCGGCGGGGATTGGGGTCGCTCTTGCGGTCGGGCAACCCGCGATCATCGCGATCCTAATGGGGATTGTGACTGCATCCATGGGCGGCTTGTTGCGTGATGTGGTTTGCAATGAAGTGCCGCTGGTTCTCAAACAAGGCGAGCTTTATGTCAGCGCGGCCTTTGCGGGTGCAAGCGCTGGTGTCCTTGCTGATTACTTGGACATGCCCAACACCATCGTATTCGGTACCGCGATTGTCGTCACTGTCATCTTACGGGCAGGATCAATGCGTTTTGGCTGGCGGCTACCGATTTACAAAAACGCTCCGCCGAAAATGTAGCTCGGGCGTTGCTTTGCGCCCTACCTTCGCCAATGTGTCGGCACGATAATCAGCGCCCCGATTGAAGAAACAATCGCGTCAACACCCGGCGAGCCAAAGCCCACACGAAACATAATCGTAATGAAATAGAACAAAAAAGCGCCGCCCACACATATGATGATTGAAGGCAAATAGCCGTTGTGGGTGAATTCGCTTTTCTCGGAAATATATCCAACGATACCTGCGATTACGACCGTGCCGAAAAGTGCCAGAAACATCGCGTTATCCTTCCCCGAACTGGGTGCCTTCTGGCACGGGTGTGCCGCGCAGGAACTCTTGCGCATCCTGCGCGCCTTTACCAGCCTTCTGCGCGCGAATGATTTGAACCGCGCCAGTGCCACAAGCGATGGTGAGCGCATCATCCAGCGCTTGCCCTGCGATGCCTTCGCCGGTGCTTATGCTGCTCGCCAGTAGCTTTACGCGCGCAGCCCCCAGCATTGTCCAAGCCCCCGGAAACGGCGAAAGCCCTCTTATCTGGCGATCAATCTCGATGGCGGATCGTGACCAATCTACTTGTGCCTCGGTCTTGTCGATCTTGCTGGCGTATGTGACGCCGCCTTCTGGCTGAATGCTTGGCACCAGTTGGTCAAGGTCCATCAAAGCTGCGCAAATCATCCGCGCACCCATTACGCTAAGACGCTCATGCAAGGCGCCAGTCGTTTCTTGCGCACCGATCTGCGTCGCCTCGCGTAAGAGAACCGGTCCGGTATCTAGCCCCGCCTCCATCTGCATGATGCAAATACCCGTCTGGGGATCACCAGACATAATCGCACGGTGAATAGGTGCAGCTCCGCGCCAGCGCGGCAGAAGCGAGGCATGAATGTTCAAACACCCCTTTGCCGGTGCATCCAAAATCGCTTGGGGTAGGATCAGCCCGTAGGCCACAACGACCGCCACATCAGCGTTGAGAGCAGCAAAGGCAGTCTGTTCGTCAGCGCCCTTCAAAGACACAGGGTGGCGCACGTCCAAACCAAGCTCCAATGCGCGCGCATGAACGGGCGTTGGGCGCTCTTTCTTACCGCGACCCGCCGGGCGTGGTGGCTGACAATAGACCGCTGCAATCTCGTGTCCTGCTGCGACCAGCGCCTCTAGAACCGGCACGGAAAAATCTGGCGTGCCCATGAAGATCACTCTCATAGCTTGCGCGCCTTTTTGATTAACATCTCGCGTTTCACACGGCTAAGATGATCGAAATACATTTTGCCATTCAAATGATCGATCTGGTGCTGCACTGAGGTCGCCTCCAGCCCGATGAAATCACGTCGATCAATGATGCCTTTTTCATTGAGGAACCGCACCGTAACCGCGCGCGGCCGCTTGATGATCGCGGAGACGCCCGGCAGATTTGGGCTCGCCTCGTCATGTTCGCGAAGCTCGATTGAGGAATGTAAAATTTCGGGGTTGGCCAGGCGGATAACTTTGCCCCGCTCTTTAGAGGCATCAACAACGGCCAAGCGCAACATCACGCCAATCTGGTTCGCGCCCATCCCAACGCCGGGCATGGCTTCCATCGTATCAACCAAATCATCCCAAACGGCACGTACCTCATCGGTGATCTCGGCAACATCAGCAGCCTTGGTGCGAAGGCGTTTGTCGGGCCATGGAATACATTTACGAACCGTCATTGTGTCATTGCCCTATATTCTGCTTCCAACGCGTCGCGCGCGGCATCATCCAAATGGTCGAAAATCACGCGACCGTCCAAATGGTCACATTCATGTTGGGCACAAATCGCTGCGAACCCCTCAAGTATCATCGAGAGCCGCACGCCCTCGATATCGGTGAAGGTCAGTTCGATCTGATTGGGCCGCGTCACATCGGCCGCCACACCCTTGATCGACAGGCAGGCTTCTTCATTGGTGCTAAGCGCTTCACCAAGCACAGCAACTTCGGGGTTCATGCAGGCAAGCGGTGTGCGCGTGCCTTCCTTCCAGGTTGCGTCCATCACAAACAACCGCTGCATCACGCCGACTTGCGGCGCCGCCAAGCCACGCCCGGGCGCGTCATACATCGTTTCGAACATATCACTCACCAATTGGCGCAGTGCATCGTCGATGCGTTCCACGGGCGCGCAAATGCGCTTCAAACGCGGATCAGGCCATGCCACGATCGGCAGAACGCTCATGCGCGCGCCATCTCTCGTTTCAGCTTTTGCATCTTGCGGGTAATCATCTGGCGTTTCAGCGGTTTGAGGTAGTCGATGAACAACTTGCCCTCTAGATGGTCAATCTCGTGTTGCACACAGGTTGCCCATAGGCCGCCCATATCACGTTCTTGCAGGTTTCCGTTCAGATCGAGCCATTCAACACGCACATCCGCCGGACGCGTGACTTCAGCATATTGATCTGGGATCGACAGGCAGCCTTCATCATAGACGTTTGTGTCATCAGATGCCGAGATGACCCGTGGATTAACCATGACCAACGGCGCAGGCTCGCTCCCCTCTTCTTTTTCGCAGTCCAACACGATCATGCGATCCAGAATACCAACTTGGGGCGCGGCCAGTCCGATTC
>NZ_JBAUHO010000234.1:0-3499 GCF_049680325.1 Planktotalea sp. | reverse complement strand
TTTAATAGCTCTTCGGCCTCGTAAAGGCTCGGGAATTCCTTTTGTTTAACTTGTGCCGATTGCGCCAAGACTGCTTTTGGCAATTTGAGATACCCAGCAAAATCTCCAGGCAAGCGCTTGTAGCCATCCTGCTTTAACAGCCAGGCGAAAAATGCGACTAGATGCAAGACGGTGTGCTTGATCGACGACGCTGACATGCTGTACGCAGCACCTACATTCGCACGCCGTTTTAGCTCGTCGCGCACCGACGCAAAATCATCCGTCAAGAGCTTGGAAAATGGTTTGCCCTCAAGAACATTCTCAAAAAACCTGATTGCAGCAAGGTGCCGAACAATCGTTTTTTCGCTATGTCCGCCTGCATAGACTTGCCATCTGTGAATGATACGGTCGTTCACAAACCAAAGACTTGGAACATCTTCACCCCGGTTCATCCCAATACCCCCACACATCAAGGTATTTTCTTCGTGTAGGCAGTCCGTGGGAGTATTGGGATTGCGACAATCTTCGACCAAGTCTCGATCAGTCTCACCTGATATCTTTTGAAGCTTGGTCGCGCAGTGCGGGCACCGAGCAGAATACATATGCTTGCCATTTTGGGCAAAGAAATCTTCGACAGTTTCAATCTTGGGGAACACATCAGTTTGGCATCCACGACATTGGAATTGACCCGGTCGGAGCTTGCGGTTCACGCTCAAGCGTCTACGCCTGTGAAATTCTTGAACCACCGCGCCTCGGAACAGGTACGGCTTTTGATTGTCCGAAACCGTCAAACCCTCTCCAACCCAATTTGACACTGTATTTGCTGTGACCGAATACTCCGCTGACAACTGCTCGACAGAGTATACTCGGTCTTTTTTTAGCTTCACGTTCTTATAAGTCCTGCTCATCCGGACTCACCTTTGGCCTTTGCAACCAAGCGCGATGGATCCGCGGTTTGCATTTTCACCTCAAACCGCACCAAGTCACTCAACTTCCAGCGCGATGTACCAGGGCTCAGCTTTATGCGCCGTGGAAAGTCGGGATTGTTTTCATGCCATCGCCACACTGTTGCTTTTGAGATGCCAAAGCGCGCTGCGACCTGGTGATCCGATAAGTACATCTCCACACACCGAGTGCATGGCTCGGGAGGCAGGCTTTGAGCGCCTTGTTTCGGCTTTGAACTCTTTGAAAGCCCCTCAAAGAGACCTAGCTGCTCGATTTTTGGCTTGGCTGGCATGATTTAGGCCTGCCCATGATAAGCGAGCGGGCGATGATCCCAGAGTCGGTGCGGTGCATCATCAATTTCTTGCTGGCATGTTTGGATTATTAAGCGCACGTGCATCAGACCAAGCCGTCCTCAGTGGGATCGACGCGGATCCCGGCGACGCAGGCCACGACGTCGCGGCCATGGCAAAGCAATCGGTGCTCGTCCACGTAGGACAATTGGCGCTGCTCAGGCCGAGTCACAAAAAAAGACTGACTCATTTGCGATTGCCTGTTGCTATAACAGTGCTCGGATCAGTCTTGTTCTCTTCCGCCCATGAATTCAGGTCCGTGCCGCGGTAGATGACTTTTCGGCCCAGTTTGTAATAAGCGGGCCCCATATTCTTGTGCCGCCACTGCGCCAACTTATCTCGGTTTCCGAGTATCTCGAGTTCAGGATCACCCAAAACGTAATTTCGATTTGCTTCGAACAGTTCTGACATGAGGAAGGCTCCTTCCATTGCTTTGGGTTGCAACAGATGGATGCACTTCAATCAGTGCTGAACGGGAGCCCCCGATCTCGAAATCGGGGGCCATATATTCTTGAAAGATATAGAAAAGAAATTTGCTCGCTCGTATCCACGTATGGCCTTGAGGTCCCTCTAGGGCAACACTCGCTCAATCCTTTACGAAATAACTCAGCGAGGTGCAGCACATGCCAATTTTGCTCCGGATAGTCTTCACAATGGTTGAGTGCCATTCCTAAGTGGACTACGCCGCGATACGTATTCCAAATTTCCCGTAGTGTATCCTTGTCCCGAGCTCCTCGGGTGTTGCTTTGTCTTGCTTCATCACCCACTTGCTGAAGTATTCCCCCCGGTGAGTGCATTCCTTCAAATTTATTGTTGACGATCGAACGCCAAACGAGCATTCCAGTATGCTCGGCTACATTTAGCTTTCTTTCATTTACCTCTTCGTATCTTCGACCGACTTGCGAAAGTTCATAAGCGGCTTCACTTCTCTCTGCCGATGTTTCCGCAACCCATCTAACCAAGTCAGCGTTCAAAGGATCCGCCGTCCAATTAAATCGTTTCTCGGCAGAGAGTTGTTCTAATAAATGAGTCACCACATCGTGCTTCACATTCTTGATGGCTTTTGCACGTTGGGCTGTGTTTTCTTCGCTCAAGGCCAGACGGATTAAGTCAATAGAAAGGAGTTGTGGTTCATTGACCGAAATCACTAACACGCCGGATCACTCAACTTACTGCCGGACGTAACAAACGCGGACCACTCGGCCATCAATACCCGGCGCTTATCCAGCAAATCAGACCGCGCGTAGGCCCGCTCCACGTCCGACCCGACTTGGTGCGCCAAACTCATTTCCGCCACCTCGCGCGGCGCGTTAGCAACCTCAGACGCCCAATCACGGAAGCTAGAGCGGAAGCCATGCACCGTGACATCCTCGACCTGCATCCGACGCAACAGCATCAGCATTGACATATTCGACAGTGGCTTGTGCCGCTTTTGCCCCTCGAACACATACTCGGACTGCATGGCCATCAACGGCTCGATGATCGCCAGCATTTCATCGCTCAAAGGCACGCGATGATCTTCGCCCGTTTTCATGCGGTTCGCAGGGCAGGTCCAAAGCCGCGCGCCAAAGTCGATCTCTTCCCAGCGCAATCCCAGCACTTCGCCTGTCCGCGATCCAGTGAGGCAGGTGAACATCAGCGCTTTTGCGGCCATCGCACTTCGCCCTCTCAGATCGGCATAGAAGGCGGGAACGTCTTGCCAGTGCATCGCTTTATGATGTTTGACCTTGGCTTTGACCTTTGGTAAAGCGCCCGCGTCCTTGATCGCCGTTACCGGGTTTTCGCCATCGCGGAAGCCTTTGGAACGCGCGACGTCCAGCACCGTCTTGATCCGTTGCGCCAGCCGTTTGGCCGTTTCGTGCTTTTCCGTCCAGATCGGGGCCAGGCACATCATCACTGCGGGTTGGTCGATGCTGTCCAGCGGCATCCGTCCGATCTTGGGAAAGGCATAGTCGCGTAAGGTGTTGATCCACTGCTGGCCGTGCTTGGCGTTTTTCCAAGTCGGCATCCGGTCGATATGCACTTGTTGTGCAAATTCTTCGAAGGTTGGGATGTCGCGTTGGGCATTGAAACGCGGGTTCAGGCCTTGCTTCGCCATGCGGCGATATTCCAGTGCCCGCTCACGGGCTTGGTTGATCGTGACGATGTCGGCACCGCCCAAGCCAAAGTCCGTGCGCAGGGGTGCTCCCTTCTTGTTCTTCTGGCCTTTGACCACAACACGCACG
>NZ_JBAUHO010000233.1:0-7437 GCF_049680325.1 Planktotalea sp. | reverse complement strand
GGATGCTGAAAAAGCGGGTATCGATTTGGGTTCATTGGCTTTTTTAAACGAAGCAATGACCGCGAACGGCCCTGTCCGAATTGCGTCGGTCCGTACAGAAAGTTTTGGGTTTGAAGGCGCAGAGATTTCTCGCTTTCGGGTTGATGTGAACGAAGGCCAGATGTCACAATCGCTTATGGGGATGAGCTATTTGCAAACCTTTGAGCGGATCGAGATTTCTGGCGGCACGCTCGTTCTGGTGCGTTAGACAGTATTGCCAAACGGCCCTTCAGGGAGACGTTTATTGGCAAAATGAACAAGGGGCGCATTAACCTTAACGGGCGTTAATCTTTCTTGGCTTTCATTTGCCAACTGCCGCTTTCTTCAGACCAGTATTGCGCGGAGCAGCCCGCGTCCGTGAGGGTTTTCCATTGCACGCGCGCAGATTGGGTTGCAGCGGCGTCATTGCCATCAAAGAGGATGCAGGTCCGTTCGGAATTTTGCACGTGCGCGGCAGTGATGTCCGCCCCGTCGATACACATGATGCACGCGGGTTTGTTTGTGTCGCAGAATTGGGAACTTAACAGGATCGGTTGATCCGCGTCATGTGGGCCGCCTGCAAGGCCATGGGCCAGAAAATCAGCAGCATTGCCGTGCCAAAGCCGGGCATCGAGCGCCTCAAGACGTGCAACGTTCGGGCCAACCACCAGACAACGCCAACCAGCGCCGCGCGCTTTGCCAAGCAGCAAAGGCAACGTCGTTTCAAGAGGTTGGCGCGTCAGATGGTAGAAAAAGGCGGCCCCCATATCAGCGCTCGAACATATCCTGCACCAGCCGGTTCAACGCCATAACGCCCCAACCCGTCGCACCTACGGGGGCAAGCGCGCTTTCGGATTTAAGCGAGGTAACGCCCGCGATATCGAGATGGACCCAAGGCGTTTCGTCCTTCACAAAGCGTTGCAGGAATTGCGCGGCAGTGATGGAGCCCGCAGGGCGCCCACCGATGTTTTTCATATCAGCAATGCGCGATTTCAGCATGTCGTCATAGGCTTTGCCAAGCGGCATGCGCCACGCGCCCTCGCCTTCGTTTTCAGCGGCTTTGAGGAATGCGTTGCACAGCGCATCATTGTTAGAGAACACACCCGCGTTGTCATGACCCAGACCGATCACGATTGCCCCTGTCAACGTCGCAAGGTCAATCATTCCGACAGGCGCGAAGCGTTCCTGTGCGTACCACATGACATCACACAGAACGAGGCGGCCCTCGGCATCTGTGTTCAGGACTTCGATTGTGTCACCTTTCATGGATGTAACCACATCGCCGGGGCGCACCGCATTGCCCGACGGCATGTTTTCAACAAGCCCGACAAGACCGACGACATTTGCCTTGGCTTTACGCAAAGCCAAAGCGCGCATAACGCCCGACACGACGCCCGCGCCGCCCATGTCCATGGTCATATCTTCCATGCCAGCAGCGGGTTTGAGCGAAATACCGCCTGTATCGAACACCACCCCCTTACCGACCAAGGCCAGCGGCTTGGTGTCTTTTTCGCCGCCATTCCATTGCATGACCACCACTTTGGACGGGCTGTCAGAGCCCTGCCCAACGCACAGCAGCGAGCCCATGCCAAGCTTTTCAAGATCGGCTTCTTCAAGCACTTCGACTGTCAGCCCAAGGCTTTCCATGTCTTTCAAACGCTTGGCAAATTCGGTTGTCGTCAAAACGTTGGCAGGTTCATTGACCAGATCGCGGGTCATATGGGCCCCCTCGGCAATGGCAAGCAGGGTGTTGACCTCTGGCTCTACGTCTTCGGGTTTGGCGCACATGATTGTCAGGGCACGCGATTTTGGCTCTGTATCGCTTTTATGCGGGGTGAATTCGTAGGCCCGCATTGCAACGCCCATTGCGATTTGGGCGGATTTTGTATTGCTGCCAGCACATAGCAGCGCAGCGCCGTCGCTTAGCACCTTGCCAAGGGCGGCACCTGCCTTGCGCGCATCCTGCGTGCTGGGGCGGCGATCCAGACAAAGGATGTCGACGGCCTCTGCGGCCATGCCTGCAGGAAAGCCAAGGGTAATGATGCTGCCTGCCTCTGCCTTTTCCAGCTTGCCAGCCTCAACCAAGCGCGCGACCGCGCCTTTGGTCAACCGGTTCACCCGACGCGCGCTTGCATCAAGCTTGCCGTCGCTTGCGATGACCAAGGCCACGCGCCCCTCAAAGGATCCAAGCGCATCAAGATCAACAGCAGAGAAAGAGGTGGTGACAAGGTTCGTCATGTTAGGCCATTCCTTTTGCAAAATCCCCTTAGGGATAGCGGGGATGCGCGCGCTTTGCCAGATAGCAGTTTTCGATAGGGCACAAATAGGTTAGAACCAGAAAAAAAGCAGTTAGTGGGGGCACTTTTGGCAAGATTCGACAGATATGTGCTGTCGCAACTTTTTGTGTTGTTCGGATTTTTCTCGCTGGTGTTGGTCTCGGTCTATTGGATCAACCGGGCGGTGATTTTGTTCGACAGGCTGATTGCGGACGGACAACCTGCCTCTGTATTTCTTGAATTCACGGCGCTGAGCCTGCCCAATGTGGTGCGGTTGGTGCTGCCTATGTCCGCTTTTGCTGCATCTGTTTACGTCACCAACCGGCTTGCGTCGGAAAGCGAATTGGTCGTGATGCAAGCGACGGGCTATTCGCCATGGCGTTTGGCGCGGCCTGTGTTCATTTTTGGTCTGCTCGTCGGCGTCTTTATGATGGCTTTGACCCAGTATCTGGTGCCAACTTCTTTGGAGCAATTGCGCTTTCGCGAGAACGAGATCAGCGGGTCCCTGTCCGCGCAGTTGCTACGTGAAGGCGAATTCGTACATCCGAGCAATGGCGTGACATTCTACATTCGTGAAATCACACCAGAAGGCGTGCTCAAGGATGTTTTCCTGAGCGACAGGCGGAACCAGAACCGCACAACGACATATAGTTCTGTCGACGGCTTTCTCGTGACCGAAGCGTCAGGGCCGAAACTTGTCATGGTCAATGGCATTGCACAGTCCCTTCGCAAAGACAATCGCACGCTCACAAAGACCAAGTTCACGGATTTCTCCTATAGCATTTCCGCGCTGATTGACGGGCCTGGTTCCATTTTCAAACCGCTCGATCAACGCCCGACATATGAGTTGTTCCTTGCAACGGACGCGGTTGCCGCTGCTACGGGCAAATCGCCGGGCCGCGTCCTGGAAGAAGCCCACGGGCGCTTTAACCAACCTTTGCTTTGTGTCGTTGCTGCATTGATCGGGTTTTCAACCTTGCTGGTTGGCGGCTTTTCACGCTTTGGCGTTGGCCGTCAGATCATCGGAGCGATTTTGCTGCTGGTACTTGTCAAGCTGGTCGAAAGCATTGTGACCGACCCGGTTCGCAACAACACACAGCTTTGGCCTTTGGTCTATGCACAAAGTGTCTTTGGCTTTGCCGCGGCAGCATTCATGCTTCGACTGGCTGCGCGCCCGCGCCGCCGGCGCAAAGACGCATCCTTGCAGGAGGCCGCCGTATGATCCTGCATTTCTATTTCGCGCGTCGCTATTTTCGGGTATTTATGACAACGCTGCTGATCTTTCTTGCGTTTTTGACGCTGATTGATCTGGTCGAGCAAATGCGCCGCTTTAATAGCAACAACGTAAGTTTCTCGGATATTTTCATCCTGACAATGCTCAACGCGCCCGCGGGGATTTATCAAATCTTGCCGCTGGTCATGATCCTTTCATCGGTTTCGCTGTTTTTGACCTTGGCACGTACATCAGAACTGGTTGTGACGCGCGCCTCCGGGCGTTCTGCTTTGGTGACCTTGATGTCGCCTGTGCTGGTGTCAGCTGTGATCGGAGTAAGCGCGGTGACGCTGTTCAATCCGATCGTGGCCTCTACCACCAAGCGTTTTGCCGCGCTTGAGGCAGAATACAAAGATCAGGGTCAGAGCACGGTTTCGCTTGGACGCGAGGGGCTTTGGCTGCGCCAAGGCGATGCGGATGGCCAAACCGTTATTCATGCGGCCAGGGCGGATGAACGCATGACGACGCTCTTTGACGTCAGTTTTTTACAGTATAATACCGAGGGATACCCGCAAACGCGCATTTTGGCCGCTCAAGCGACATTGACATCGCAAGGATGGCTGTTGGTTGGCGCCAAGTCCTGGTCTTTGCTCGGGGATTCAAACCCTGAAGAAACCGCAAAAGAAATCAGCAGCTTACTGGTTCCTACGACTTTAACCCAAGAGCGCATTCGCGAAAGCTTTTCAGATCCATCGGCGATTTCGATTTGGGGAATGAATAGCTACATCAATGAATTAGAGGATGCTGGCTTTTCTGCGCGCCGTCACAAGGTCTGGCTTCAAATGGAACTTGCCCGACCGCTTTTCCTGATGGCGATGGTTTTGGTTGGCGCGGGTTTTACGATGCGACACAGCCGCTTTGGTAAAACCGGCGTGTCGGTTCTTGCTGCGGTGATGCTGGGCTTCGGGCTTTACTACATTCGTAATTTCGCACAAATTCTCGGTGAAAACGGGCAACTTCCGACATTGATTGCAGCTTGGACGCCGCCTGTGGCTTCGATTTTACTTGCACTCGGATTATTGCTCCATATGGAGGACGGATGAGCCGGTTTGTCCATATGTTGCGTTTTCTGAGCCTAGCATGCGCATTTGCGTTTGCAATGACCGCCCCTGCCCGCGCGCAGGATGTGGACGCAGCGTTGTTGGTTGCCGATAGCGTTCTCATTACCAATGACGAACGCCTTGTCGCGACCGGTAATGTGGAAGCCTATTACGATGGAATCCGCGTGTTCACGGATGAAATCATTTATGACCAGAAGCGCGATGAGCTAATTATCAAAGGCCCCGTGCGCATATCGCAAGAAAATGGCGACATCCTGATTGCCGATAGCGCCGATTTGGACAGCAAGCTTGAGAACGGAATTTTGCGCGGAGCACGCTATGTGCTTAACCAAGAGCTACAAATCCTATCGGCGCAAACCGACCGCGTTGAGGGCCGTTATACTGTCCTGCGCAAGGTTGTTGCGACGTCGTGCCAGATTTGCGGCACTGGCATTCCGATCTGGCAGATCCGCGCGGACCGCGCGATCCATGACCGTGTTGAAAAGCAGATCCACTTTCGCAAAGCCCAGTTCCGTTTGCTTGGCGTGCCGGTCTTGTACCTTCCGCATATGCGCATTCCTGATCCGTCGCTCAAACGAAGCAACGGCTTTCTGGTTCCGAAGTTCGTGTCTGATACACAGCTCGGGTTTGGCATCAAGATTCCGTATTTTATCACCATCGGCGATCATGCCGACCTGACTGTCACGCCGTTTGTGACACCCGTGACAAAAACGTTGGAACTGCGTTTTCGCAAGATGTTCCGGCGCGGTTATATCGAATTTAACGGGGCCATGTCGCAGGACACAATCCTGCCCGACGAAATGCGTCACTACATGACGGGCTATGGCGCCTTTAATCTGGGCAACAGCTTTGTTCTCAGCTTTGACATCGAAACCGCATCAGACAGTGGATACCGTTCTAACTATGGCTATTCAGGGCGTGACCGCCTTGGATCCGGTATTACATTGACGCGCGTGAAGCGGGACGTTTTCTTTCAGGCGGAGTTGTTGAATTTCGAAACGCTGCGCGACAATGAAAGCAACAAAACCCAACCAACCCTGATTGGCAACGTGACTTATGAGCGCCGCTATCAACCTGCGCGATTGGGCGGCGAGTTGCGCGCCACTCTTGCTTTGCACGGCCACAAACGCGTTTCGATTACCGATATCCTCGGACGCGATATGACGCGGGTCAATCTTGATCTTTCCTGGCGCGATGAATGGAGCATTGCTGGCGGCATGCGATTTGGCCTGACCACGTCGCTCGGTCTTGATAGCTATGAAATAAAGCAGGACAGCACCGCGCTTGGCCGTTCAACCCAAGCAACGCCTGCAATTGCAGCGACGCTTCGATATCCTTTGCAAGCGACGGGCCGTGACGGTGCAAGCTATCTTCTGGAACCCATTGCCCAAATCGGCTGGGCTGGTGGATCGCCCTCGACACTGCCAAATGATGAAAACGTGATCTCGGAGTTTGACGAGGGCAATCTGCTCTCCCTTTCCCGTTTTCCGGTTGCGGACAGGCGCGAAACCGGCGTCGTCGGCGCACTTGGTCTTCGTTGGCAGCGCTTGCATCCTGATAGCTGGTCAGCAGGCTTGACGATCGGGCAAGTCTTCCGGGACACAGCTGATCCGTCCTTTTCTTCCAATTCAGGTCTGCAAGGGCTCACGTCGGATACGCTGCTTGCGATGAACTATTCGGCGGCATGGGGCGGCGCGATAACTGCGCGTGGATTGTTTGATGCCCAGTTTGAACCCGTAAAAACCGAAGCGCGCGTCAGCTATTCGCGTGGCAAGGTCACGCTTGCTGGCACTTATGTGCAACTCAAAGCAGATACTCAGGAAGAGCGCACAAGCTCTGTCGCGGAATGGTCGCTTGATGGCACTTACAAGATCAATCGCCACTGGACCTCAACCGCCAGTTTCCAATATGATTTGCTTACAGACCGCTTTGCCAAAACTGGTGCGAAAGTGATCTATCAAAACGAATGTATTTCTGTTGGTCTTGGTGCAACGCGCAGCTTTGCAAGCTCTACGACACTTGTACCGGCAACAACTTACGAACTGGCTGTGTCCCTTTTGGGATTCAGTACCGGTGGCAGCGGAAAAGCGGCACGCCGCACATGCAGGAATTAAGCGATATGGCTCACACGCACTTCTCATTCAAATCAATGACCCGCACTTGCGTTGCCGTACTATCGTGTGCGGCTTTGCTCACACTGAGCGCCCCGCATGAGGGCGCCGCTCAAAACATGTTCGCAACGGCAATCAAGGTTAACGAGCGTTCGATCACCAATTTTGAAATCGAGGAACGCATCAAGTTTCTGCGCCTGCTACGCGCCCCTGGCGAGCACCGCTCGCTCGCGCGCGAGCAACTGATTGACGACCGCCTGAAGCTGGGCGCTGCAGAAGCTGTCGGCATCAAGCCATCGTTGGAAGAAGTCCAAGGTGGCATGGATGAATTCGCGGGCCGCGCAAACCTGACACGAGAAGAGTTTGTGAAAGCCATCGAAGCAGGCGGTGTTTCCGAACAAGCCTTTCGCGATTTCGTTACCGCAGGTCTTGCCTGGCGCCAGCTTATGCAGGCTAAATTCGGCGGACGCATTGACGTAAGCGAAGCTGAAGTCGATCGCGCACTTGCATCCACCGGCGCAATTGGCGGCGTGCGGGTGCTGCTTTCTGAAATCATCATGCCGGCGACGCCTGCGCAGGCAGCATCTGTGCAGGAACGAGCCGAGCGCATTGCCCAGATTACCTCGACAGCGGCTTTTTCAAACGAGGCGCGCCGTTAGTCTGCCTCTCCGTCGCGCGGTCGCGGTGGTCGTCTGGAC
>NZ_JBAUHO010000232.1:0-7939 GCF_049680325.1 Planktotalea sp. | reverse complement strand
CGGATCACATCATCTTCCATATTGTGATTGATCTGGCCGTCCTTTTCAGGGGTCAGATCCGTCATCATATGGCGAATGTTCGTCGCATAAAGCGTCGAGGCCTGCGTTGCCATGCGGGATGGGAAATCAGTGTAGCCGATGATTGTCACGCCGTTGTCGGTGACGATCTTTTCGTCTTTGACGGTCAGCTTACAATTGCCGCCCTTTTCGGCCGCAAGGTCCACGATAACAGAACCGGGCTTCATCGCGTCGACCATGTCCTTGGTCCAAAGCTCTGGCGCTTCGCGGTTCGGGATCAGGGCCGTTGTAATGACGATGTCCATGTCCGGTGCGATTTCGCGGAACTTCGCGAGCTGGGCCGCTGCGAACTCCGGGCTGGACACGGCGGCATAACCACCTGTCGCCGCACCGTCCGCCTGCTCTTCCTCAAAGTCGAGGAAGACGAACTCGGCGCCCATGCTTTCGACCTGCTCCGCCACTTCGGGGCGCACGTCGAACGCGTATGTGATCGCGCCCAGGCTGGTAGATGTACCAATCGCGGCAAGACCCGCAACACCCGCGCCCACAACCAGAACCTTCGCTGGCGGAACCTTACCCGCCGCTGTGATCTGACCTGTGAAGAAACGCGGGAAATTGTTGCCCGCCTCGATAACAGCGCGATAACCCGCGATGTTCGCCATGGAGGACAGCGCATCCATCTTCTGTGCGCGCGAAATACGTGGGACCATTTCCATGGCAATCACGTTCGCGCCCTTCTTCTTGGCGCTTTGCATGCCTGCCTCGTTGGCAGCAGGGTTGAAGAAGGAAATCAGCGTCTGCCCTTCGCGCAAACGTTTCAGCTCACCTTCGTCAGGCTGACGAACCTTAGCGACGATATCCGCAGTCTTCCAAAGTGCGGCGGCGGTTTTGACAACCTCGACACCGGCCTCTTGATAAAGCGCATCCGAGAAACCGGCATTTGCGCCAGCCCCTGTTTCGATTACACAGTCGTATCCGAGTTTCTGGAGCTGCACAGCGCTATCAGGCGTCATGCCTACGCGGTTTTCTCCCTCGAACACTTCCTTAGGTGTTCCAATTTTCAATGGTCTGTCCCCTTGTATCTTAAAGTTTGTCGACGCGGGCGCGCAGATTTGCATTACTCCCTAAAGCCCCGAAAGGGTCCAGACAAGCACATGACGCAATCGAGCGCCCCAATGTCGTAAATTACCCGCCGTTATTTCAGACCCAACGCCTAACGTCTTGGCAATAAAGGGCAAAACCGGCTCGGAATTTACGTCGCAACGCATTTTCCTCACCAATGATGAAATGCTTTTCGATCCACCACACGAAGATCGGCACCAATGGTAGCGCCAACACCGCATCCCAGCGGAGAATCAACCCCAGAAGAACCAACGCATCCCCGACGTAAATCGGATTGCGCGAGCGTTTGAAGATGCCGGAGACAACCAATGCATCCGCTTCGCGGCGCGGTATGAATGTCGTGCGCATGCGGCGCATTTCATAGACAGCCAGCAGCATCAGAACCACGCCGCCACCGACGAATAGACCGCCTGCAAAATCTGCCCAAGCGCCGCCAAAGCCAAGCCCGTACGTGAATGAGGTGCTTTGCCAATAGGCAAGTGCCGCAAATCCCGCAAGCCAGACGGGCGGAAGATCAATCCATTTAAGCATCAGGTTTGTACGCCCCTCGTTCCTGCCAGCCAATCAGGCCAGTCTGCAAAACCAATACGTTTTCACGCCCCATAAGGCGCGCGGCAAAAGTTGCTTGCGCTGACAAGGACCCTGTATTGCACAGCAACACAACCATGCCAGTTTCCGGCAGCTCGTCCAAGCGCGCAGGCACGTCGCGCCATTCTATATTGATGGCGCCCGGGATTGTGCCCGCTTCAAATTGCTCGGCGTTGCGCGTGTCCACAAAGGTAACCGAGCCAAACACATCTTCGGTCAGTTGTTCGGGCAGAATGATGCCGGCCTCATAGGTTGCGAAATCCATGTAACCCGTGATTTCGTCCACAAGTTCATCGGCAACAGCGCCCGAGGCAAGCAAAGCCAGAAGCGCAGTCGTCCTTAGCAAATGCTTCATTCGAACTCCATTTCCTCAAAGACGCGCCCCGCGTTCTTGGTTGCGAGTTCTTCAAAGGTATCCAGATGTGCATAGGGGCTTTGATCGATGTAATAGGCCTCTGCCAGTTCGCCGCCGTCGTCAATATGGGCTCCGATCTTTTCGCGCAGATATGCCAGATAATCACGGGTGTATCGGGTCACCTGCGCCAGATTGGTCGGATGACCATGCCCGGGAATGATATAAGTGGGATTCATCGGCGCAAACGCGGTTTCCCAAGTCTCGATCCAGCAGCTTGTGCAGGTATCCGCGAAAATTGGCGGCATGCGTTCGTGAAAGGCGATATCGCCTGCGATCATCATGTTCCACTGGGGAATCCAGACCTGTGTGTCACCAGGGCCGTGCGCGGGTCCAAGATGGAGCACTTCGAGCGTGACATCGCCCATCGTAATCACCTCTTTATCCGCAAATGTCCGTGTTGGCGCAACAATACGCGTACCCTCGGCTTTGTCGCGGTTGTAGCGCTTCATGCCTTCAAGGATCTGGAAGCCGTGCGCCTCAACTTCTTGTGCCGCCTCTTCGTGCATCAGGATATCAACACCCTGATCCGCCCAATAGGAATTGCCGAGAATTGCATGCCCCTGCCCGTTCTCGTTGATGACCAGCTTTACGGGCTGATCTGTCGTACGTTTGATTTCATCATGCAGCGCTTTGGCAAGGCGTGCGGATGCACCACCGTTAACCACAACCACGCCGTCGCCCGTCACAACAAAGCTGAGATTGTTATTATGACCGGAATTCTCATAAGTCGGCGGCGCTGTGGCCCCGATGGCAGAGAAAACATGCGGAATGACTTCAACAGGTTTTGAATAAAGCTCTGATTGCGGATATTGATCGGCAATGTCTTCGCTCGCCATGAGCGGGCTGCTGGCAATAATTGCGAGCGTCAGGAATTTACGCATGAGAACCTCCCGGATTACGAAAATACATTCACAGAATGGAATGAGTAAGTAAAGCGGCAGTGAAAGCCGCGCAGTTGCGCGTCTTGTCACAGGGCAGCATCCGGGCAGGATACGTCAAAAAGGGACTATGATGAAGAACCACTACAAGCGCGGGCTTGAGCAATGTTAAGTCGCGACGAGATCAACACCTATTGCAAGTCCCTGCCCCAAACCAGCCATGTGGTGCAGTGGGGCAATTCGGATGTGTGGAAGCTGGGCGGCAAGGTTTTTGCTGTCTTAGGCTGGGCAGACGCGAATAGCGCTGTTTCGTTCAAAGTTACTGAATTGGCTTATGAAATACTTAGCGACATGCCGGGCATTCGCCCTGCTCCTTATTTAGCATCGCGTGGGATGAAATGGGTTCAGGTTTATGGCGATCCGGGCCTGCCGGATGAAGAGCTGAAGGCACATATCGAAGCAAGTTACGAGATGATTAAGGCCAAGCTGACAAAGAAACTGCGCAGCGAGCTTGGCTTGATCTGAATGTGCGCTGCGCGCGCTTGATAAGCAGGCCTGACGGCGTGCAGATTTGCCTCCGGCGGGGATATTTCTGGAGAGAGGAAGACCCTTTAGATGCGCAGGCCTTTTCCTAGAAGCCGGGCAAGCTGGGCGGTGCGCGCTTTGTAGATCGCGTAGCTGGGCGGCGGTGATTTCAACCCGTAGTGCGAGAGCATGATCGTTTGGGCCGTTGTATTTGGATCATCGCAAAGAATACGTCCGGCATCGGCTTCAAGGGCAAGCCAGTCCGCAAGCATCGCACCTATTCCGGCTTCGATATCGCTGACAGTGCCTTGCATGGTGTTGCTTTTCGCATCCATCAGTTCTGCGCCGTGTTGGGCGTCCAACAGAACGGCCATGACGCCATCGGGGTCAAACGCATCAAAAACCCGGGTCAGAACATCCACCGGATCGCCCGATCGCGCCAGAATTGCGGCGACGGTATCTGCGACTTTGGTAAAGAAGCTGATGCTCAGATAGCTGAAAACATCCTCTTTACTTTGGAAGTGAAGATAGAGCGCGGGGCGCGACATGCAGGCCTGATCTGCAATCATTTGCATCGATGTTTTACGAAAACCGTGTGTTGCAAAGACTTGAAACGCGGCCTCTGCGATTGCTTTTTGCTTTTCGGATTCAATTACTTCGCTGCTCATTCCTGACATCTGACAAAAAATGGTGATTTTGTCAATTGACACGCTGACATTTTCACCTACTTTTGTCAGACAGCTAGGAGAGCGAGCATGGCAAGAACGATAAACGTAAATGGCGCGGCGCGCAGTGTCGATCTACCTGATGACATCCCGCTGCTCTGGGTTCTGCGTGACGAGCTTAATCTGACCGGAACAAAATTCGGCTGCGGCGTTGCTGCCTGCGGGGCGTGCACGGTCCTGATTGACGGCGTTGCTGTGCGCTCGTGCCAAACCGCGCTTTCGGATGTTGAGGGCAGCGTGACCACAATCGAAGGGCTCGGAACGCCGGACACTTTGCATGCTTTGCAGGCGGCATGGATCGCCCATCAAGTGGCGCAATGCGGATACTGCCAATCGGGGCAGATCATGCAAGCCGCGAGCCTTTTGGCCGAGAACCCTGCCCCCAGCGATCAGGACATTGACGAGGCCATGCAGGGCATTCTTTGCCGGTGTGGCACCTACCCGCGCATCCGCGCCGCCATTCATAGCGCCGCCAAAGCCATGCAGGGAGCCTGAATTATGACCTCTTTCAAGAAAATCGCCCGCCGCACGTTTCTTATTGGCTCGGCCGCGATCGTTGGCGGCGTTGCTTTTGGCGCTTACAAATTCACCCGTCCTTTGGAAAACCCGCTAAGCGCGGGTCCTAATGAAGCCGCGCTGAACCCCTTCATCTTTATTGACCAAGAGGGCGTCACCATCATCACCCCGCGCGCTGAAATGGGGCAAGGGGTTCACACGACGCTTGCCGCACTCGCGGCCGAAGAGCTTGATATCGCTTGGGAAGATGTGCGCGTTTTGCATGGACCGCCCGCGCAGGCCTATTACAACAGCGCGTTGATGCAATCGGCGTTGCCCTACCCTGAATATTCCAAAAGCGCTTTCATGCAGAGCCTTTCAGAGGCGGTGGGCGAAGTTAACAAACTGCTCGGGATGCAGTTGACGGGTGGCTCTACGTCGATGATGGATGGTTATGAGCGTCTGCGCCATGCAGGTGCTTCCGCGCGCGAGGCGTTGAAACTGGCGGCGGCGGACGCGTTGCAGGTTTCCGCGTCCTCGCTGAGAACCGAAAATGGCAGGATTATTGCCCCTGACGGCAACTCTGTCAGCTATTCGGATATGGCCAGCCTTGCGGCGCAGATTGATCCACCGCAGGTAGAGCTGCGCCCGAAATCCCAATGGCGTTATCTGGGTAAGACCATGCCCCGCGTCGACATGAAGGGCAAAGTCACAGGCACAGCAGAGTTCGGCATCGACGTGCGCCGCGAGGGGATGAAATTTGCCACGCTCAGGATGAACCCGCGCCTTGGTGGCCCGATGCGTTCGATGGATGCGAGCGCGGCGACTGCGATGGCGGGCGTTGAAAAGGTGATCGAGCTGGACGGCGGCTTTGCTGTTGTGGCCAGCAACACGTGGCTTGCGTTTCAAGCCGCGGATGCGGTCGTTGCAGATTGGGGCGATGCGCCCTACCCGCATGAACAGGACGGGATCTGGCAGGCCATTGAAGATAGCTTTGCGAGCAAGCCTAATTCTACCCTGCGCAATGACGGCGATGCTGACACCCTGCCCGAGGGCGCTAACGAAATAAGCGCCGAATACCGCGTGCCATTTCTTGCCCATGCGACGATGGAACCGATGAACGCGACAGCGATTTATTCTGGTGATGCTTTGGAAATCTGGTGCGGCAACCAGGGACCGACAATCATGCGCGATCGCTGCGCAGAGGCCGTCGGCCTTGATAGCGAAAACGTCACCCTGCACACGACCTTGATGGGCGGCGGGTTCGGGCGGCGCGGCGAAAGCGATTTCGGCGTTTACGCGTCACGTGTTGCCAAGGCAATGCAAGGCACCCCTGTGCAACTGACCTGGACGCGCGAAGAGGATATGTCGCATGATTTCTTCCGCCCCGCCACGATCGGTCGCTACAAAGGTGCGGTGAAGGATGGCAAAGCCGTGTTGCTCGATGCCGCCGTTGCAGGCCCATCCGTGACCATTGGCGCGATGAAGCGATTGACCGGCTTCACCGCTGCCGGCCCTGATAAGGTGCATGTCGAAGGGGCCTTCGATCAGCCCTATGCAATCCCAAACTACCGCGTGAAAGGGCACTTGAGCGATCTACAGATGCCGATCGGTTTCTGGCGTTCTGTCGGCAATTCGGTCAACGCATTCATGCATGACAGCTTTCTTGACGAGTTGGCCCATGCGGCTGGCGCGGACCCGCTTACCTTTCGATTGGAAATGATGCGATCAGAACATGGGCCATCTGCCAAGGTGCTGGAAACAGTCGCCGAAATGTCCGGCTGGAGCGGCAAACGCGAGCCGGGAATCGGGCGCGGCGTGGCATTCGCCTATAGTTTTGGCACACCTGTGGCGCAGGTCATCGAGGTCTTGGACGAAGATGGCACGATCCGCATCAACCGCGCCTGGATTGCTGCGGACCTCGGCACTGCCCTTGACCCTGGCAACCTTGAAGCGCAGCTTTATGGCGGCATGATTTACGGTCTGTCTGCGGCCTGCTTTGGCGAAATCACCTTCGCCAATGGCAGTGTCGAGCAGGCGAACTTCCCCGATTATGACGCCCTGCGCATCCACAATGCGCCCGTCACCGAAGTGCGCATTCTCGAGAACAACGCCCATCTGGGCGGTGGCGGCGAACCAGGAACACCGCCTTCGATGTCTGCACTTGCGAATGCACTTTTTGATCTTACGGGCAAACGAGCACGCACATTGCCATTAATGCACGAATTTGACTTGTTGACCTAGGCCAGGAAACGCAGCGGTGGTTCGCGTGATTAAGCGCTTTTCAAACGGCGTATCGCACGACTTTGCGCAAAGCGTGCGCTCGCCTCGCCAAACGCCTCGAACAAGGGGCGCGAAACGGGATCACCCGCCGCGTTCCATTCGGGGTGCCACTGCACAGAGGCGGTAAAGCCTGGTGCATCCTTGATATAGATTGCCTCGGGCGTGCCATCCTCGGCCTGCCCGTCAATAACCACGCGCGCACCAGCGGTTTTGATCCCCTGCCCGTGCAAAGTGTTTGTCATCACTTCGCAGGCACCGAACATCTTGTGAAACGGACCGCCTTCGCTCACACGGACTTTGTGGCGTAGCTCGAATTTTTCTTCAATCGTACCGTCCGGGGGCATCCTGTGGTTCATCCGTCCGGGCAGATCACGGATTTCAGGATATAGCGTGCCGCCCATCGCGACATTGACCTCTTGAAAGCCACGGCAAATGCCAAAGAACGGCTGGCCACGCTCGACGCAGGCGCGCACCAATGGCAGCGTAATTGCATCGCGATTGCGATCAAATTCGCCATGCGCTTCCGTCGCGTCTTCGCCGTATTCTTCGGGATGCACATTCGGGCGCCCACCCGTCAGCAAAAAGCCGTCGCATTGCTCGAGCAGCTCTTCGACGCTGACAAATCGTGGATCGGCGGGGATCATCAGCGGCATGCATTTGGACACATCTGCAATTGCAGTCGCATTCATTACGCCGCCAGCATGGACGGGATAATCACCGTTTAAAACATAGGAATTGGAAATAATCCCGACAATGGGGCGTGCCATGTACTCTCCAGCAAAAAGCGATTTCAATTCACGCCTTTATAAACCGCCTATAACAGCGCTTGCAATGGAGCAAAGCAAGCGCTGCGCTGTGGCCGAAAACAGGCCCTGCGGATTGGAAGATAT
>NZ_JBAUHO010000231.1:0-11623 GCF_049680325.1 Planktotalea sp. | reverse complement strand
GATGAATGCGGGGCCAAGCACTCCGCTCGGTTCGCGCGCGCTCTATCTGTATCGCGGCAATCGTGACAGCTATTTGCGCATTCACGGCTCACCCAGCCCGCGCTCTATCGGTGGCCGCGCCAGTTCTGGCTGTGTGCGCATGGTGATGGCGCATATCAACGGGCTGTACGAGAACGTCGCAAAGGGATCGACGGCGCATTTGCACGCGGCCGAAGATCAAATCACTGCGCAAAGCTGAATTAAATCAGGAGGCGGCCCTGGTGCAAATGGGCCGCCCGTTGCTTGCGCGAAGCGGCAGCATCGTTGTTTCGACAGGACCAACGTGACGGTATGTGTAGCACCCATCAACCGGATCAATCTTGAGCGCGCTTAGGTCTTGCCCTGCTGCCGCAATCGAAAGCACACCCTCAGGGACTTCGCTAATGAACTGCGTGGGTGCGCTGGCACTCGTACCTGTTGTTTCTACACAACCAGATAACATGGCAGTTACGCCCGCCATTAGAACGATCATCTTTTTCATAACTATATCCCCGAAGATTTCAGAACCGAGAATTATAGAAATTGTCGCCAGACACCAGTGTAAATGCCTGCTTTTGTCAGGTTGAGGTCCGGTGTGTCACCCGAATGCCTGTCGCAGGCACGAATTCGGGCGATGTGGTATCCTTGTGAACAATCACGCACAGGCACTCTCGCATCTGTTTCAGATTGGCGCTAAGAGGATCGTATGCCTCAAATCGACTCTCTCTTTGTGACCCGCCTGTACCGCGCCGCTCTGTCCGAGCACGGCGCAATTTCTGCTGAAGAACTGGAAGCTTCGTGCCTCGCTATTGCTGAAGACGATGAAGCCGGGCAGCAATGGTGCGAAGACAATGATTTCCCCGGATATACGTCCTACGCATCCTTGAGCGATCTTGCTTGGCGCTTTCCGATATTTGCGGATCTTATCAAAGTTCTGGACGCCCATGTTGCGGCCTTTGCTGAAGACGCGCAGTTTGATCTGGATGGTCGCGCGCTCAAACTGGAAGATATCTGGATTAACATTCTGCCCGAAGGCGGTATCCACACGTCCCACATACACCCGCATTCGGTCATCAGCGGAACGACCTATGTCGCCATGCCGAAAGATGCGAGCGCAATCAAGTTTGAAGATCCGCGCAGTCAAATGCTGATGGCTTCGCCTGTGCGTCTGAAAGATGCGCGACGCGAATTGAAGACCTTCGTTTATGTGAAACCCGAAGTGGGCGATGTTCTGCTTTGGGAAAGCTGGCTGCGCCATGAGGTGCCGATGAATATGTCCGAAGACGACCGTATTTCCGTCTCTTTCAATTACAGCTGGGGGTAGGGTGCGTGATATCATGCAGCTTACGTAGTAAATGAGCAAACGCGCGCCTTTTGAAATTGCTGGTCAGACCATTGATGCTGGCACCCGCCGCACTGTGCAAATTCCTGTAAGTACGCTGTCCGATCATACACCTGTCGCGATTTCTGCCCATGTGATCCATGGCAAACGTGAAGGCCCTACAATGTTTGTCAGTGCTGGCATTCACGGCGACGAGGTCATCGGGGTCGAGATTGTGCGCCGCCTATTGCGCTCGCAGCCGCTCAATTCCCTTCGCGGCACGTTGATTGTAGTGCCGATTGTGAACACGTTCGGTTTTCTCAATCACTCCCGTTATCTGCCCGACCGCCGCGATTTGAACCGGTGTTTCCCGGGCTCGCCGCTTGGCTCGCTTGCCTCGCGCCTTGCTTATATATTCTTAAGCGAGATCGTTGCGCGCTGTAGTTTCGGGATCGATCTGCACTCTGCCGCGATTCATCGCACAAACCTGCCGCAAATTCGGATTTCCGGCGCAAACACAAAGAAGATGCGCTTGGCCAACGCCTTTGGCGCGCCCGTGATCCTGACCAGTCCCTTGCGCGATGGAAGCCTGCGTCAGGAAGCAAAGCGCCTTGGCGTTGATGTGCTGCTTTATGAGGCGGGCGAGGGCATGCGCTTTGATGAAATGTCCGTGCGCGCGGGGGTGGCTGGCATCCTGCGGGTGCTCAACACGCTTGAAATGCTTCCGTCAAAAGGCATCGCCAAGGCGCGGCGCAACTCTTTGCTCTGCTCGCAAAGTGCATGGACCCGCGCACCGATGGGCGGGCTTTTGCGCGTCTACAAGAGCGAAGGTGATGTGGTCGAGGAGGGTGAGGTGCTCGCAGCGATCTCTGATCCGTTCGGCGAAGAAGAGCAGGACGTTACAGCGCGCAACAGCGGTATCATCGTCGGGCGGGCCGTAATGCCCGTGGTGAACGAGGGCGACGCGCTATTTCATATTGCGGCGGTGAAGTCTGTCGATGTGGCCGAAGCCGCGGTTGAAGGGCTTAGCGAGCAACTGGCAGGTGATCCGCTCTTTGACGAGGATGAAATTATCTAGCCGCCGATCTGCATCCCTGGCCCCGACGATGGGCGGCATTCTGGGCCGCGCGGCTTCCTCAAGGTCTAGGTTGGCAAGCGGGATTTGCGAGAGTGAATGCCTAGGCGGGGGGGACTTGAACCACGCCATATGAAAAGTGCTTTTGCATTGCGCCTGCTTGGATGAGTGATCTTAAGCGGTCATTTCCTGATTTGAACGGGCCGGGCTTTTTCGGGTAAAGCAAATGCCTGTCGTAACGAGCGTGGCAATAACGCGATTACGCCTTTGAAACAGGGGTTGCTTTGTCACCATCATGGGTCTAAACGCAGCACTTCTCGTGACCTCCACGGGATTCGTAGGTGACGCATAAAAAGCGGCCGACCCGTGATGTTGAAAAAGGAATAGGCTATGAACGCCAACGAACTGCGGGATAAAACGCCCGATCAGCTCCGTGAAGAGCTGGCTAATCTAAAGAAAGAAGCCTTCAACCTGCGCTTTCAGCAGGCGACAGGCGCGCTTGAATCCACTGCACGTATGCGCGGTGTGAAGCGCGATGTGGCACGTGTGAACACAGTGCTGAACGAAAAAGCAGCCGCAGCTGCGGCAGAATAAGGAAGTCTCGATATGCCTAAGCGTATTCTTAATGGCGTCGTAACTTCTGACGCCAACGAACAGACAATCACCGTTTCCGTAGAGCGCCGCTTTACGCATCCGGTTCTTAAGAAAACCATTCGTAAGTCCAAGAAGTACCGGGCGCACGATGAAAAGAATGCCTTCAAAGTAGGTGACGAAGTTCGGATTATCGAATGTGCACCCCGCTCGAAGACAAAACGCTGGGAAGTTCTGGAAGCTTAAGTCAAGCTTCCGGCGCTTTTTAGAAAGTGAAACCCTGGGGAGACTGGCACGCATCGCCGCCCCATAGGTCCGGAGAAACCAAATGATCCAGATGCAGACAAATCTGGATGTAGCTGACAACAGCGGCGCTCGCCGTGTTCAGTGCATCAAGGTTCTGGGTGGTTCTAAACGCCGTTATGCCTCCGTTGGAGACATCATCGTCGTATCCGTTAAGGAAGCCATCCCGCGCGGTCGCGTAAAGAAAGGTGACGTGCGTAAAGCCGTCGTCGTACGCACTGCCAAAGAAGTATTCCGTGAAGATGGTACTGTGATCCGTTTTGATCGCAATGCTGCGGTAATTCTGAACAACAACAATGAGCCAGTAGGTACACGTATCTTTGGACCAGTTGTTCGCGAATTGCGCGCAAAGAACTTCATGAAAATCATCTCGCTCGCGCCGGAGGTGCTGTGATATGGCTGCTAAGTTGAAAAAGGGCGACAAGGTCGTCGTGCTTGCTGGCAAAGACAAGGGTAAAGAGGGCACAATCAGCTCTGTTGATCCAAAGACCGGCAAAGCAATCGTAGACGGCGTGAACATCGCCATCCGCGCAACGCGCCAGAGCCAGACATCTCAAGGTGGCCGCATCCCGAAAGCGATGCCGATCCAGCTGAGCAACCTGTCTCTTATCGACGCAAACGGCAAAGCAACACGCGTTGGCTTCCGCATGGAAGGTGACAAGAAAGTGCGCTTCGCAAAAACCACGGGAGACGTGATCGATGCTTGATACAGCAAATTACACACCCCGCCTGAAAGCCGAGTACAAGGATAAAATCCGCGCGGCCTTGAAGGAAGAGTTCGGTTACAAGAACGACATGCAGATCCCGCGTTTGGACAAAATTGTTCTGAACATCGGTTGTGGCGCAGAAGCCGTTCGTGACAGCAAGAAAGCCAAATCTGCCCAGGAAGACCTGAGCGCGATTGCCGGCCAGAAAGCAGTTGTAACCACAGCGAAAAAGTCCATCGCGGGTTTCCGCGTGCGTGAAGAAATGCCACTGGGCACGAAAGTGACCCTGCGCGGCGATCGCATGTATGAATTCCTCGACCGTCTGATCACCATCGCTATGCCGCGCGTGCGCGACTTCCGCGGTGTTTCCGGCAAAAGCTTTGATGGCCGTGGCAACTACGCCATGGGCATGAAGGAACACATCGTGTTCCCGGAAATCGAGTACGACAAAGTGGACGAAGTGTGGGGGATGGACATCATCATCACCACCACTTCTGCAACCGACGCTGAAGCTAAAGCACTGTTGAAGCACTTCAACATGCCGTTCAACAGCTAAGCGCGGGAGAGAGAGTTATGGCTAAAAAAGCAATGATCGAACGCGAAAAGAAGCGTGAAGCACTGGTAGCGAAATATGCTGCCAAGCGTGCTGCGCTGAAAGACATCGCGAATGACGAAAGCAAGACAATGGAAGAGCGTTTTACCGCTCGCCTGAAGCTTGCTAAACTGCCGCGCAACAGCTCGGCCACACGCTTGCACAACCGTTGCCAGCTGACTGGTCGTCCTCACGCATATTACCGTAAAATCAAAGTTTCTCGTATCGCTCTGCGTGATCTGGCCTCCGCTGGTCAGCTGCCGGGCTTCGTGAAATCGAGCTGGTAAGGAGATAAGATATGACTGATCCTATCGCCGATATGCTCACACGGATCCGCAACGCTCAGATGCGTGGCAAATCCACTGTGATGACACCCGCGTCCAAGCTTCGCGCTTGGGTTCTGGATGTGCTCGCAGACGAGGGCTATATTCGTGGCTACGAAAAAACGACTGGTGAAGATGGCCATCCGGCAATCGAAATCAGCCTGAAATACTACGATGGCATCCCTGTCATTCGCGAACTGAAGCGGGTTTCAAAGCCTGGTCGTCGCGTATACATGGGCGCTGATGACATCCCAACAGTCCGTCAGGGCCTGGGTGTGTCGATTGTCTCCACCTCCAAAGGTGTGATGTCGGATGCTGCTGCACGCTCTGCCAATGTTGGCGGCGAAGTGCTCTGCACAGTCTTCTAAGGAAAGCGTATGTCTCGAATTGGTAAAAAACCAGTCGATCTGCCATCAGGTGTTACTGCATCTGTTTCCGGTCAGACTGTTGAAGTCAAAGGGCCGAAAGGCGCTCGCAGCTTCACCGCAACGGACGATGTTACACTCACAGTTGAGGATAACACCGTTACCGTCACACCACGTGGCAAATCCAAGCGCGCTCGCCAGCAGTGGGGCATGTCCCGCACTCGGATCGCAAATCTTGTAACTGGTGTCACAACCGGTGCCAAGAAAGAGCTTGAGATCCACGGTGTTGGTTATCGTGCCGCTTTGGCTGGTAACGTAGTGAAACTGAACCTCGGCCTGTCTCATGACGTCGATTTCGCAATTCCTGAAGGCGTCACAATTACTGTGCCAAAGCCGACAGAAATCGTGATCGAGGGCAATGACGAACAAGTTGTTGGCCAAGTGGCTGCCGACATTCGTGCGTGGCGCAAGCCCGAGCCTTACAAAGGCAAGGGCATTCGTTACAAGGGCGAGTTTATCTTCCGTAAGGAAGGCAAGAAGAAGTAAGGACCAGTCAAATGGCAAATAGCAAAAGAACTCTGTTTCTGAAGCGCCGTCTGCGCGTCCGGAACAAGCTGCGCAAGGTAAACGCGGGACGCATGCGTCTTTCCGTTCACCGCAGCAACAAGAACATCAGCGTTCAGCTGATCGACGATGTGAATGGCGTTACGCTCGCGTCGGCTTCCTCTTTGGAGAAGTCGCTCGGTGTAGTCGGCAAAAACAACATCGAAGCAGCGACAAAGATCGGTGCAGCGATTGCAGAACGTGCCAAGAAAGCAGGCGTGAGCGAAGCATATTTCGACCGCGGCGGTTTCTTGTTTCACGGCAAGGTGAAGGCAGTTGCCGACGCCGCGCGTGAAGGTGGTCTGAAGATCTAAGAACCATGAGAAGAGCTCGCCTTGGCGGGCTCTTCCGATGATCCAGGGGCACTCGCTCACTAGGATTGAATAAATTTAGGTGCCAAGCGCACCACTCATAAAAGGACTGTCCATATGGCAGAACGTGATAACCGCCGTGGCAACCGCCGCGATGAAACACCGGAATTCGCCGATCGCTTGGTTGCGATCAACCGCGTTTCCAAAACTGTTAAGGGTGGTAAGCGCTTTGGCTTCGCCGCACTTGTCGTTGTTGGCGATCAGAAAGGCCGCGTAGGCTTTGGCAAAGGTAAAGCGAAGGAAGTTCCTGAAGCGATCCGCAAAGCCACAGAGCAAGCAAAGCGTCAGATGATCCGCGTTGCCCTTCGTGAAGGCCGCACGTTGCACCACGATGTCGAGGGCCGTCACGGCGCTGGCAAGGTTGTGATGCGCACAGCGCCACAAGGTACTGGTATCATCGCCGGTGGTCCAATGCGTGCCGTCTTCGAAATGCTGGGTGTTCAGGACGTTGTTGCGAAATCTATCGGTTCGCAAAACCCCTACAACATGATCCGCGCGACCATTGATGGTCTGAAGAAAGAAAGCAGCCCACGTTCCGTCGCACAGCGTCGTGGCAAGAAAGTTGCTGACATCCTGAACAAAGGCGAGGCCGCGCCAGCTGCCGAAGCCGCAGACGCATAAGGAAACCTGACAAATGGCTAAAACTATCGTTGTTAAGCAAATCGGTTCCCCGATCCGTCGTCCTGCCAAGCAGCGCCAGACGCTGATTGGTTTGGGCTTGAACAAGATGCACAAGACACGTGAGCTCGAAGACACGCCTGCCGTTCGCGGCATGGTGAACGCGATCCCTCACATGGTCAAAATCATCGAAGAAAAAGGCTGAAGCTAGCGCAGGCTGCGAGATCTCACGCAGCCTACCTTTCAGCGACAAACGCCCGCAGAGCAATCTGCGGGCGTTTTGCATTTATGCGCATTCACGCCGATCTGATTTGCCAGATGCATCCTTCGGCCTATTGTCTGCCATATCATCAGAGAGGACGACACATGACACAGACCCGGCGGAACTTTCTCAAAACTTCACTCGCAGGCGCGGGGCTCACAGCCCTGCCGTTACTTGCAAGCGCAGGCAGTCACAGCAGCGATATTTTCGAGGGCAGCGCAGGTGCCGTGAAGGTGCATCCGATCAACCACGCATCGCTCATCCTGGAAACACCTGTCGGGGTTCTTTATGTGGACCCTGTTGGCGCGCCTGATTTGTACAAGGGCAATCCTCCGGCGGATTTGATCCTGATTACCCATGAGCATGGCGATCACTATAAGGAAGAAACGCTAGCCGCGCTGACGCAAGGCGAAACGCAGCTCATCACAAACCCAGCGGTACATGCAAAACTGCCAGCTGAGCTTCAGGCGAAAGCAAAGCACATGGGCAATGGTGGCAACGACATGTTCAACGGCATGAACATCGACGCAATCCCGGCCTATAATATGACCGAAGAGCGCAAGAAGTTTCACCCGCAAGGACGCGACAACGGCTATGTCCTGACCATCGGTGATTTCCGCATCTACATTTCGGGCGATACAGAAGACACGCCTGAAATGCGCGCGCTCAAGGACATTGATCTGGCGTTTCTATGCATGAACCTACCCTTCACCATGCCGGTTGAAGCGGCGGCGGATGCCGTTCGCGAATTCAAACCGAAGAACGTTTACCCCTACCACTACCGTGGCCGCGATGGCGGCACCCAGGATCCGGAGGAATTCGCGAAACTGGTTGGCGACGCGTCTGCGGTGCAACTGCGTGGCTGGTACTAGAACCCGTCTCGTAGGGTGCTTGGTTTCATGCACCCTACGGGGCCATTCTTTCTATAGTCATTGGATTGCGCGTTGGACAACTGCGCTTGGCCGCGCGCTTTAGGGCGGTTTTTGATCTGCCGCCCCTAAAGCCTATGCCAGCCCGAACACGAAATCATCTTCGGTGATGTCTTTCTTCAGGCTGTCTTCGATGAAGATTGTGGTGTCTTCATATTTAACCCGTACATCCGCCCCGGATTTCGAGATAATCAGATCACTGAATTGAGTGCCAGCTTCCACAATTGCGATAAGGTCGATCCCGTCTTCGAAGTCCTTGATAGTGTCTGTGCCATGGCCTGAAGAAAAGATGAACATATCCGCGCCTGAGCCGCCAAAAAGTTTGTCATCGCCTTTGTCACCGATCAACGCATCCGCGCCTTTGTCGCCCTTTAGCACGTCGCCGCCCCGGCCACCGACAAGCAGATCCGCGCCCTTGCCACCTTTAAGAACATCGCTCCCCTTGCCGCCATTCAAAGCATCGCTGCCTTTCCCGCCAATCAAAACGTCATTCCCGTTGCCACCAAACAATTCGTCATTGCCGTCGAAACCTTTCAGCGTGTCATCGCCGCCCTTGCCGGACAATTCGTCGTCATACGCAGTGCCGGGGATGTTTTCATCCGCCGCAGTGCCCGTCGTTACAACGCCTGTTTCAATCGGGATAATTGTGAACTGGTGAATGGAACTGGATCCCGCAGATGTATAGAGCCAGACCTCGCCATCGGGTGCCACATATAGCGCTTCGGGGGTGGGCGCGTCGCTTAGAACAAAGGTGTCCTGCTCGACACCGTTTTCATCGTATGTGCGCACTTCGGTGCGGGCTACGGACGGAAAGCCGAAGGTCGTGTTAAACGCTAACGCAAAACCGCCATCGTTCAGCGCAAAGACCTCAGGGCGCACCGTGTCGCCGTCAGAGCAGTTGGTGCTTGCCAAAAACTCGGCAACATCTGTGGTTCCGTCCGGATTGATGACTTTGATGAATACCGACTGGCGATCGGGATCATACGCGCCGCCTGAATACGGAAAGTCGGAGTAGGCGATAACAATGCGGCCGTCATGAAGTTCGGTGGCATCAACGGAATTGTGCCCAAGGCCATAGAGCGTCTGCAACACATGGAAATTTTCGGACAGTTGAAATTCTGGCGTGCTCATAAGCAGGTGGGAGGCGGGATCAATCGCAAGGAACTGGGCGTTGGTGACCCCCTCTTGTGGATTTGCCCCCGAGACAAAATTCTGCGCGGAATCGATTCTAAGGATCTGCCCGCCGATTTCGATCAAGCTGCTGCTTTGGGCCGAGGTTCCGTTGCTATAGCCAAGGACGTCGCCGTTTTGATCGAATACGATCACCGATCCAGAGGTTACAACCGCGATTGAACCATCTTCGAGCGTCAGTAAATCGTCGGCAGCGTCGAAGAAGCTTGAGTTGACGACTTGCAGCGGGTTGCCATTCGCGTCGTTGATGGCGATGGGGGCAATTGTTTCCACCCCGACAAGTGCGCCTGTGTTTATGTCATAGCCACTATAGCGGGTGCCGTCAGTTCCGCCGCTGTCTGTAACAGTCACAAAGATACGCAAATTCCCGTTGGCCAGAACTGTGGCTCCTGTGAAAATTTCGTTCTCATTCGCGAGCGTTGTGCGCACATCCATCAACGCAAAATGGTCTGTCCCATCCGCATCAGCCACCTAGAATTCGATTTCACCGTAGCCATAGCCGGCATCATGATAGGAAAGTGTGAAAATATCACCATTGTTGAGCGTAAAATTGCGCGTAGGCATTTGAGTATCCTTAAAAGCGTAATCGCAATCAGCATGCGATTGATGTGGAAAAGACTCCCGAAAACGGAGCGAATTCAAAAAAGGCTAAGTAAAAAGTCGAAACAACCTGCGAGATAGGATCAATTTTTGATCGTTTGATCAAGGGGGCGTTCGGCAAACACCAGCGCCCTGCACGGCCTTGCGGCGGGCAGGGGCGGGACATGTGTTGTGCAAACGGAAAGTGGCAGGCCTGCCAAGAACTTATCAAAGATCGCAATCGGAGCGTGGCTCCAACTCCATTTTCGAAAGCGGATTGTCCTGTTGCGGGTGTGACCGCATGCCAAACAGGACGGGATCGCTGATTTTACCGTTCTTGAGCTCGGGTCAGGTTTTACCCTATTGAGCGTTAAGGGTTTGGAAACGCGGCGCACGGTGGTTGGGATATGACGCAAAAAGAAAGCGCACTGCGGGTTGATTTCGTCAACGGCGCTGTCGCGCACCGCCTGCGCTTTGGCGGCGGGCGCGGGCAGGACCTGCCCAAGGCGATGGGCCTGCGCGCGGGCAAGACGCCCAAGATCATTGATGCGACCGCAGGCCTTGGGCGCGACGCGTTCTTGCTGGCGTCTTTGGGGGCAGAGGTCACGATGATCGAGCGCTCGGCGCAGATGCATGCGTTATTGCTCGACGGGATGGCGCGCGCAAAGGCCGAGGGCGGTGAATTCGCCGGGATTACCGCCCGCATGAGGCTGCTGCACGGCGATGCCAAAGACCTGCTTCCCGGTCTTGGGGGCGAAGCGATCCTGATTGATCCGATGCATCCACCACGCAAGAACTCTGCCTTGGTTAAGAAAGAGCTACGCCAAGTGCGCGAGATTGTCGGCACAGATGAAGATGCGGCCGACCTGCTGCGCGTGGCGCTGCAAAGCGCCTCAAAACGCGTGGTCCTAAAGTGGCCCGCCAAGGCCGATCCGATTGAAGGGGTTCGGCCTTGTTCACATCAGATTATCGGAAAATCCACGCGTTATGATGTGTTTATGTTGGGGTAACTGACGTCACTTCCATCTGACAGGCGTCACGTAAACAATGTTGTCATCAACGCTCAGCATCACATCCCCGTCCTGAATATTCACTTGCACTTTCATCGAGCGGTTCGCCAGAGCGCTGAGCGCACTTGTGTCCGTTTCAGACAGATTGAAGACCGCGAGATTGTCAAAGCGCATGGTGTTGTCATTGACCTTCTCCCACCACATCTGCGCGGTAGAGCCGTAGGAATAGATGATGACGTCTTTGGATTTGCCGCTGGACTGGCGCAGGATCTTTTCGCTGGGCAGGCCAAGCGCGATCCAGAGTTCCAGCTCGCCGCTCAGGCTCTTTTGCCAAATGTCGGGTTCGTCGTCCGTTGACAGCCCCTTGGTCATTTCGAGTTGCTCATGTGCATGGAGCGCGAAGGCCAGCAGCCGCACCATGAGGCGTTCGTCGGTTTCTGACGGGTGTTTGGCAACGGTTATCTTATGGGTCTCGTAATAATGACGATCCTTGTCAGAGACGGAGAGCTCGACCTTATAGATCGTAGATTTCTGCGCCATTGAGATGGGTCCGGTTCAATTGGGTTGGCGATGGAAAGAGGGTTTGTTGGGGGAGGGAAAGGGCTGTTTAGTATTTGTGAATGTCTGCTTTGAGCCCATAATGTGAGTTCGTATTTTGTGCTGCGTGCGCTCGCAGCGGGAAAAATGCTGCAGATGCGAAGGAGGTAGGCCGCCTTGCAGCGAGCGATGCGGCCGTTCATACATCGTGCAGCATTTTCATCAGAC
>NZ_JBAUHO010000230.1:0-1685 GCF_049680325.1 Planktotalea sp. | reverse complement strand
GTCCAGTTGGTCGCGGTCGGGACGGCGCATCATGTTGCGGATGAACAAGCCATGCCATGCCAGCTCGGTCACAAAGCGGACGTTGATTGCGTGCTTGGGATCGGCGCCACCGACAAGGTCCTGAACAAAATAGTCGCGGCCCTTCATGTGGGCGAGCATGTCATTGTACAGCGCGTCAAAACCCGCTTCGGACATCTCTGCGTTGTTTTCCCACCAGATCGTGTCTTTGACCGACGCGCTCATCACGACGTGTTTGTCTTTGGGCGACCGGCCTGTGAATTTACCTGTGGTGACAAGGAATGCGCCACCTTTACCCAATGAACCTTCGTCGCGCTTCAGCGCGGCTTCGATCAGCGCAGGCTCCATCTGGTTGTAATAAACATTGCCAAGCCCTTTGATCCCTTGATCGTCGAGGCTGAAGTTCGGGTTGACCCGTCCGGTTTGCATGCAATGTCTCCTTTGGAAACTGCGCGGTCTGCACAGCGTATTGGGGGATGCCCGGGACCAAAAGCGCACGGGCATAACTGGAATATTTGCCTCTTAGCACGATGATTTACGGATTGAACAGGCGCGTTTGCATAGTTAGCGCCATCACTTATGCAATTGATCAAAGCCGTGACCGAATGGCGTATTCTCGCCTTTGTGGTGCCCCGAGCTTACCAACTTCTGGCATCGCAAAAAGGGAATGTGAGGCAATTTAGCCATTCTTAAACAAATTATGGCTGAAATAGGGCGGTAGAGACTGCCGATTCGCAGTTAGGGATTGATTCGACAAGAAAAGGAGTGATCAATGCTTGGAAAAACAAAAATACGTTGAGCAGCACAAGGAAACAGGCAATGTCAAAAATTGCATTGGTAGATGACGACAGGAACATCCTGACGTCCGTCTCGATGACTCTCGAAGCAGAAGGTTTCGAGGTGGAAACCTATAATGACGGTCAGGCCGCACTGGACGCTTTCAACAAGCGGATGCCGGACATGGCAGTACTTGATATCAAGATGCCGCGCATGGATGGCATGGATTTGCTCCAGCGCTTGCGCCAGAAAACAGCGATGCCCGTTATCTTCCTGACCTCCAAAGATGACGAGATCGACGAAGTACTGGGCCTGCGTATGGGTGCAGACGATTATGTGAAGAAACCGTTTTCCCAGCGTCTTTTGGTCGAGCGCATTCGCGCGCTGCTGCGCCGTCAGGAAGCTGTAGTAACAGAAGAAGTTGGCGACACCGAAGAGACCAAAGTGATGGAGCGGGGTGATCTGCGGATGGACCCGCTGCGCCATGCCGTCAGCTGGAAGGGTAAAGATGTATCCCTGACAGTGACCGAGTTCTTGCTGCTGCAAGCGCTGGCGCAGCGCCCCGGCTTCGTAAAGTCGCGCGATCAGCTGATGGATGTCGCTTATGACGATCAGGTTTATGTGGATGACCGTACCATCGATAGCCACATCAAACGCCTGCGCAAAAAGATGCGTACAGCCGATGATGAATTCTCGGCGATTGAGACGCTTTACGGGATCGGTTATCGGTATAACGAAGAGTAATCGTTCTTTATGGCGATTGTTGAGAGGAACTTCGTGCGCGACCTGACCCCTTCCAGACGCGATGGCGATGTTGTTCTGGGTGACGATTGGGTCACTCCGGACAGTGCTGCACCAAACGAGATCAGAGCCCGTCGCGAGCGTCGGGG
>NZ_JBAUHO010000229.1:0-1822 GCF_049680325.1 Planktotalea sp. | reverse complement strand
GCGTATCTGCATCTTCCTTGTTAGAAATCTCGGGCAGACGCGCCGAAAACCCGTTTGTGATCGGGCGCAGGATGGCCAGCATATATTCACGCTCGCCAGCTTCGTCAGTCAGGGGGCTGTATTTCTCGATGTCTTCGGGGATGGCGCAAAAGCTTTTGATCCGCAGCTCACCGTGCACGCCGTAGGAGCCGGAGATAACTCCAACACAGATATGGCTCTCGCTCATTGCATCATCTCCGCACTTACGCAGATCATGCCGTCGATCTGGCCGCCGCTTGCAGTGCATTCGGCGCGCATCAGCATGCCGCTAAAGAAAAAGCCAAACATGGCACCGATGGCCAGCACGAAAATGAGTTTTAGCAGTCGAAACATTAGCGTTCCTCGATATGCAGGGCGGCGGCGCGCGCTTCCCAGCCTTTGGTTTCAAGCTCTGGTGTCAGGGATACATCGCGCGGCCAGCCAAGGCAAAGGTATGCGACAAGCGACCAGCCCTCTGGTGCATCAAGATCACGGCACAGGCGGTCGGGGTCAAGCACCGATACCCAGCCGATGCCGAGACCCTGCGTGCGCGCATGCAGCCACATCAGCGTGACGGCACCGACAACCGAATAGCGGCGCATTTCCGGCATGGTCCCTGCGCCAAGGCCCGCGCCTTTTGCGGTGCTGTCATCACAAAAGACGGCTATGTGTTCGGGGGCTTCTTGCATACCGGAGAGTTTAAGACCGGCGTAAAGCTCGGCCTTCTGGCCCTCGTATCCTTTGAGGGCCTGTGCATTTGCAATCTGGAAATTCTCAAGCGCGGCTTCGCGGGCAGCAGCCGAGCGCACGCGAATGATGCGCCATGGCTCTGACAGGCCAACGGAGGGAGCTAGTGAAAGTGTGGAGAGGCACTCTTGGACAAGTGCCTCTTCCACGGGATCGGTGCGGAAGTGGCGCACATCGCGGCGCCACCGCATCAGATCGGTCAGTCCGGCACGGAAATCAGCGGAAAACGCATGCATGCCGGACTAACCTTTTGCTGCCTTACTCTGCAGCTGCTTCTTCTGCAGGTGCCTCGGCTGGTGCTGCTGCGGCTTCTGCTGCTGCGGCGGCCTTTGCGGCTTTCTCTTCCACGCGGGCTGCGGCTTTCTTGCCGGGTGTGCCTTTTGTGGGGTTGTTACGCTCGGTCTTCGGGCTGATGCCTGCTGCTTCCAGCATACGCTGAACGCGCTCTGTTGGCTGTGCGCCTTTGCTCAGCCAGTAAGCAATACGCTCGGCATCCATTTTCACGCGGTCTTCGCTGTCTTTTGGCAGCAGGGGTGCGTATGTACCCAGCTTTTCAACGTAGCGGCCATCGCGTGGCATGCGGCTGTCTGCTGCAACGATACGGTAGAACGGGCGCTTCTTGGAGCCACCACGGGCGAGACGGATTTTCATGGACATAGTGTGTTTCCTTCAGGGTTTATCTTGGTGTGTCTTATGGTGCTGAATGACTTCAGCGATGATGAAGTTGAGAAACTTCTTGGCGAATTCAGGATCCAGATCGGCCTGTTTCGCCAAATCTTCTAGCCGTGCGATCTGGTCCGCTTCGCGGGTTGGATCGGACGGGGGAAGGTCGTGCTCGGCTTTGAGTTTCCCCACAGCCTGCGTGTGTTTGAACCGTTCGCCCAGCGTGTAGACGAGGATGGCATCGAGCCGGTCGATGCTGGCGCGGTGGCCTTTGAGGACTTCGGCGGCGCGTTTTACGGGATCGCTCATATTACTTCTTCTTCCCGAAACCGGACAGACCCGCAGGCAAACTCATGCCGCCGCCCATGCCGGGCATCTTGGCGCCCATCTGCTT
>NZ_JBAUHO010000228.1:0-11810 GCF_049680325.1 Planktotalea sp. | reverse complement strand
GGCGTCTCATCAGGCTCGATCGCGGCAAAAGCAGCGGCAAGATCCGGATGGGGTTGAACATCCCAGGCCTTTTTCAATACGCGAACCGCATAGCGTTTCTTGTCTTGCTCGATGTAGCCATGCGCAGCCATGACTGCCGCAGGGATCAGATCAGGTGACAGGCGGTTGGCTTCGATCGCCGCTTCGCGCGCTGCGATATCATTGCCTTCATCGAATACCCCTGACGCCTGTGACAGCGCCAGAACAGCCTCGCGACGTTTGTGCACATCGCGCGGAAGGTTGCCGCTTTTCAGTTTCGCCGCGAGGGTTTCGCGCGCGCCAGACCAATCACTGCTTTGCGCCTGCAGCTTTAGCAGAATATCCTGTGTTTCTTCGTGCTTTGGCTTTAGATCGAAAGCGCGCTTGGCCAGCTGCATCGCTGTGTCTGTATCGCCCGCAGCAAGCTTTTGCTTCATGATCCCACGCACACCGACAAAGCGGGTCGCTTCGTCTTTTACCAGCTTCTTATAAGTCTCTTCTGCTTTGCGACTATCACCCGCCATCTCTGCCGCTTGCGCCGTCAGAAGGTTGGTCAGGTCAGGCTTGGCAAGGTATTTCTCAGCTTTGGCCGCTTTGTTCATGGCCGTTGAACCATCGCCAGAGGCAAGCGCCATCATACCCTCGGACAGGGCCTGATACCCCTTGCGTTCACGGTTCTTGGAAAAGTAGCGCGTGATCGCGGTTTCGTCGCCGTTGATAAAGCGCAAAGTAGCGACCAGTAGTGAAAGCAATTTGAGCAAGATCCAAAGTGCAACCAGCAAAAGGATCAGGCCCAAGACCAATTGAAGCGGGCTAAGCGCGATTTCATATCCCGCCATTTGCAGCGTTGCGCCGCCACCCAATTCCATCAGATATCCAGCACCCAATGTAAGCACTGCAATTATTGCCACAAAAACGAGAACTTTTAGCAAAGACCAAAGCATACAATAGCGCCTTATTGAGAGTTCAAAGAGTTAGCGAGGGCTTCGGCCTCTCGCGCGGCGGACAGCCGCAAGTTGGCTCGTGCCATCCAATCAGCAAGCGGGGCTTTCGCCGCATCAGGCAGCCCGTCAGCCAAGGACAGCGCATCCGCGATACGTCCTTCACCAACCGCCGCTTCGACGCGTGAAAGGACCGCGTCAGGGTCATCCCCGTCACGCGGCGCAACAGAGCGCACGCCAAGCTGTTTGGCAAAAAAGCTACCGACGCCGCCGCCTGTTTCTTCGCTACGGACCGCAGCCAAGGCCGCGCGCGCCGCATCTGGGTAGCTTTCGGAAAGCGCTGCAAGGGTCGGAACCCCGTCGGCCGCCGATGGTGCCAGTGCTTCAGGCAAGGCGATGTCCGAGTTTGCTTCGACATCCGCCAAAGCATCATCAAACGCTGCGCCACTTTCCAGCGCGACCAAAATGCGTGTCACAGCGGCCCGCGCCAAAGTTTGGCGCGCAGTTTCTTCCGCGCTTTGCTTGGTGCTTTGGGCCTCATCCAGCATCTTGGCCAATTCGCCCTTTTGCACATCAAGCGCTGCACGCAGTTCTTTTAGCTCGTTCTCCATTGCAACAGACACGCCGTCGCCGCCGCCAGGCTGCTGCTCAAGCGTGACGATCCGCGTTTCAAGCGCGCTTACATTATCAACGACCGCTCCAATTTGTGCCTGTAGATCACCAACCGCAGACACGGCTGCATCTAGCGCGGCGGTGTCTACTTTCGGCTGACTTTCCAAAAGCGCCGTCAAATCATCAATCCGACCTGTTTGCAGTTTTAGCGCGCTAGCTAGATCGACCTTTTCCGTTGCCGCCGGGCCAAAGGGTAAACCGTTCGGGAAAATATACTGGGCGCTGGCAACGCCAATGCCAGCCGCGACGACACCGCCAAGCACCAAAGGCAGAAAACCGCCCTTCCGCTCGACAACCGTCTCGCGCTCAACTTCAGTCGCAACCAGAGGCGCGGCGTCCACCGCACCATCCTCTTCAGGCGCAGGATCAACTACGGCCTCATCGAGGATCTCTGCATCTTCGATCGGTGTTTCGGCATCGTCATCTTGGACAACCGTTTCAACCGCGTCTTGCACAGCTTCTTCAACGGTCTCTGGCTTGTCAGCTTTTTCGCCCTTGCCCTTGGTCGGTTTCGCCACGTTTAACACCCTCTCGATTCTGCACCTTAAACACTCAGGTCCAAAGTAACCTTACTTCCGCTCCCTCAGAGCCTCAAGCCAAGTACCCTTGCGAAATTGCCGCAATCATCCCTTTTGCATCGGGAAAAGCGGCAATGCGCGCATTTGGGCATTCATTTGCTGCGGCTTCAGAAATCGCGATGATATCAATCTGAGGGCCAAAGGGGCCAGCCTTTGCAAACTGCGCGGCAATACGCGGCGAGAAAAGGGGAACTATCACCCGCGCTCCCCCCTGCAAAAGCTGTTTTGCCTCCGTGCTCAACGCCATCAAGTTTTGTTCATAGGCCAGCAAACCTTTCGCAGTCAGACCCTCCGCCCGCAGTGCGCCAACCAGATCACCGCGCGTATGGCGGCCATGAACATGAATAATCTCGCCTTTTGGTTTTGCTTCCAGCAAATCGTTCAAGAGATGTGTGACCGTGCCACCGCTGCAAACGGCATCAAACCCTGCGCCGCGCGCTGCATTGCCCGTTGCCTGCCCCACACAGAAACAGGGTATATTTGAAGGAAGTCCAGCGCGTGCCCATGCCGCAACCCCGTTGCGGGAGGTGAAGACAATCGTGGGATTGTTTTCTGGTGGCGGAATTTCTAGGAAATCAATCTCCAACAGTGGCGAAATCACCGTTGGTATCCGGCCAAGCTCTGCCTCTACCTGCTGCGCAAACCCTTCTGAGGCCGTTCGCGGACGCGTCAAAAGCAATGATGTGATGTGCGTCATAGAAGGCGACCGGGATTGTTTGAGACAGATGAGAGTGGTAGCTGCTGACTAACGTTCTTGCAATGGAAGGCCCGCTTGTGCCGCGACCCATCACCATGCTCGGCCTGGAAAGCAGCTGCGATGATACGGCAGCCGCCGTTGTGCGCCGTGACCAAGCAGGCGCAGTCAGCGTTGTTTCCAATGTGGTCTTCGGCCAAACTGAACTGCACAGGGCCTTTGGTGGTGTAGTTCCCGAAATCGCCGCCCGTGCCCATGCTGAAAAAATCGACATCTGTGTGGAGCAAGCCCTCGGAGACGCTGGCATTCCCCTCCTGAACGTTGACGCCATCGCTGTGACCGCTGGCCCGGGTCTGATTGGCGGCGTTATGTCAGGCGTCATGTGCGCCAAAGGACTTTCCGCCGCGACGGGAAAGCCGCTGATCGGGGTCAATCATTTGGCAGGTCATGCGCTAACCCCTCGACTGACGGATGGGTTGGTCTACCCCTATCTGATGTTGCTGGTTTCCGGCGGGCACTGTCAGTTCCTGATCGTGCGCGGCCCTACCGATTTCACCCGCATAGGCGGCACCATTGATGATGCGCCGGGCGAAGCGTTTGATAAAACAGCGCGCTTGCTTGGCTTGCCACAACCGGGCGGGCCAGCTGTGCAAGACGAAGCAGCACTTGGCGATGCCAAGCGGTTCAAATTTCCGCGTCCGATGTTGGATCGGGAGGGCTGTGATATGTCCTTCTCCGGCCTTAAGACCGCGGTTTTGCGCGCGCGCAACGAGGTGATGATCGGCGACACGATTGCACGCAGCGACGTGCGCGATCTTTGTGCGGGGTTTCAGGCAGCTGTGGTCGATGTGTTGGCCGAAAAGACCCGCCGCGCAGCAGCGCTTTATCTGGCCGAAACCCCGTCACAGCCCGCCTTGGCGGTCGCTGGCGGCGTTGCTGCAAATACCGCGATACGGGCGACGTTAGAAACTGTCTCAGAAGAATGCGGCATGCGCTTCACTGCACCACCCCTGGCACTTTGCACCGACAACGCGGCAATGATTGCTTATGCAGGACTAGAGCTTTTTGAAGCAGGGCAGCGCGACGGGCTAGACCTAAGTGCAAGGCCGCGCTGGCCACTTGATAACGCAAGCGCGCCGATGCTGGGTAGCGGTAAGAAGGGGGCGAAAGCATGAGCATTGCTGTTCTTGGCGCCGGAGCATTTGGCACCGCCCTGGCTATTTCTCTGGCAAAAGGCGAACAGGGCGTGCTGCTTTGGGCGCGTGATCCCGAACATGCAAAAAGCATGCAATCAGAACGCATGAACACTGCGCGATTGCCAAAAGCACCCTTTCCAGAAAGCCTGCGTGTCGCGTGCGACTTAGACACTATAAAGGGCATTCAGACAGTTTTGATCGCAGTGCCGATGCAGCAGCTCGCGCGTTTTGCGCAAGACAACAGACAGGTTCTAGCCGGCAAGATTTTGGTGGCTTGTTGCAAGGGCATCGATCTGACCACAGGCCTTGGCCCGACCGCCGTTTTAAAAAGCGTCCTACCAGATACGCCGCGCGCAATCCTGACAGGCCCAAGTTTCGCACATGATATCGCCATCGGATTGCCGACTGCGCTGACGCTGGCCTGCGAAGATGCGACGCTCGGCACCCAATTGCAGCATGACCTTTCAAGCGCGAATCTTCGCCTTTACCGTAGCGTGGATGTCGTTGGTGCCGAATTGGGCGGTGCGCTGAAGAACGTGATTGCCATCGCTTGCGGCGCGACCATAGGCGCAGGTCTTGGTGAAAGCGCACGCGCGGCACTGATTACGCGGGGCTTTGCGGAAATGCAGCGTATGGCGCAGGCCGTTGGGGCAAAACCAGAAACACTGGCCGGCCTCTCCGGGTTCGGTGATCTGGCACTGACCTGCGCTTCCGAAGGGTCGCGCAACTTTCGCTTTGGATTATCGCTCGGACGCGGCGAAGCCTTTGATCCAAGCATCACTGTCGAAGGCGCGGCGACTGCAAAGGCCTGCCTTGCGCGCGCCAAAGCGCTTAACCTCGATATGCCAATTACTGCCGCCGTAGTGGCCATGATCGAACAAACTCTCACCTTAAAAGAAGCAATGGACACGCTGCTGGCGCGTCCACTCAAGGAGGAAACATGCTGATAGCATTGATAGCAAAAGACAAAGCTGGCGCACTACAAACGCGCAAAGACAATCGCGACGCGCATCTGGCCTACATCAAGGAAACGGGCGTGGTTGCTCAGGCTGGTCCGTTTCTGGATGCCGATGGCGGGATGTGCGGCTCGCTCGTGATCCTTGATGTTGCGGATATGGACGCGGCCCAAGCATGGGCGGCAAATGATCCCTATGCAAAAGCAGGATTGTTTGCATCGGTAGAATTGATCCAGTGGAACAAGGTCATCGGTTGATGCGCTATTGGCTATTCAAATCCGAGCCCTCTTTTTGGGGCTGGGAAGATCAGGTCGCCAAAGGCGACAAGGGCGAGGAATGGGACGGCGTGCGCAACTATCAAGCACGCAATTTCATGCGTGAGATGGCGTTGGGTGATCGCGGGTTTTTCTATCACAGCCAGAAAGAGAAATCCGTCGTCGGCATCGTGGAGGTTTGCGCAATCGCACACCCGGATAGCAGCACGGATGATCCCCGCTGGGAGTGCGTCGATATCAAAGCCGTCGAGCCATTCAAAAAGCCTGTCTCACTCGATGAAATAAAAGCGCATCCGGATCTGGCGGAAATGGTCTTGGTCAAAAGCTCACGCCTGTCCGTGCAGCCCGTCACAGAAGCCGAATGGAAATTAATATCTGCGCTGGGAGGAATTGCTTAATTTTTGAACCCCTCGCATAGTCTTTGAATAAAACCAAAACAGGAGGGTTCCATGGAGTTAATCAATGTTCTCGTCGCGGCAGCGGTCGGATTCGGTGTCGGCGCAGTTTGGTACGGCGTGTTTTCCAAGCAATGGATGGCGGTGTCTGGCGTAACTGTTGGCGCGGATGGAAAGCCGGCAAACAATTCCGATCCAATGCCATTCATCATGGGCTTTCTGGCAATGGTGCTGGTTGCTGGCATGATGCGCCATGTCTTTGCACTTAGCGATATCGACACGCTTGGCAAAGGGTTGGTGTCTGGCTTCGGTATCGGACTGTTCCTTGCCGCGCCTTGGCTGATGATCTGCTACGGATTTGCTGGCCGTCCGCGCCAGTTGCTGCTGATCGACGGTGGATATGCAGCGATTGGAAGCGCCGCTATCGGACTTGTTCTAACCGCATTCTAATAAGAAATTCAGGGGATGCGGCATTCGACGGCGCGCATCCCCTGTCACCCCGCGAATTGCCTCCCACAGGCACCACACGCGAATAACAAATGGAATTGGCCGTCCTGACCTTGGCCCTATCTATTTGAGTTTTGGCAATCAGGCAAATGCCAAGTATTTCATATTAAATACAAAATTTACGGCGCCTGGTTTTCCGTTCTTATTCATCGCCGCAAACAAAAAGGGCACCCAAAAGGATGCCCGAATTCGTTAGTATCCGATACAGTTAACCGTAAACAGACTCTTTACCGAAGTGCTTTGTCAGCATGTAGTAAACCACAGCGCGATACTTGTTGCGCTCGGACTTTCCGTAAACTTCGATGACTTTGTTGATGCCGTCCATCAACTGTGGGCCGTCTGCCAGACCAAGTTTCTTGATAAGGAAGTTGTTCTTCACTGTTTCCAGCTCGGAAGGCTGGCTACCAGCAACGGTTGACGCATCTGCGTTATAGATCGCAGGACCGCAACCGATTGTGACTTTCGTCAACAGGTCCATATCGGGTGTCATACCGCACTTGTTCTTCAGATCATCTGCATATTGCGCGATCAGATCGTCACGTTTTCCCATCAAGTCTCTCCCGTATTGCGGACAAGGCCGCGCTAAATTCTTTTATGAGTGCCGAAGCTGAAAAGAGGTTAGCGATATACACCTGCATTTCAATGGTGTTTGTTTTAGGATTTTCCCCGCTCGTTGCGGAAAATCATGCAAATGCGGTGAAATCTCTTGCATCAAGCCCCCTGCCTTGCCCTGCAAAAGACAGGCGTCACCAGTAACCGCATCCACTGATTAGGCTCACCACCTCCACAATCATGCCTCATTCTTCTGTATTGTTTCCTCAAAGCAAAAAGTTTCACGAGGGGCAGAACACCATGGATTGGATCATTTCGACACTACAAGACAGCTGGGAAAACCTGCTAAGCGCATTCGGTGCTTTCATGTTTCCTGCGTTCTTCTTCATTTGCCTGGGTTACATCGTTAAGCGCGGCGAATTTTTGAGCGCGCTAAAGGCCGCGCTGCCCGAATTCAAGCTGAACGTTAAGCTACAACTCTTCAATGTTCTTTTCTCTGCGCCCTTCGTTGCGATCTATGTCACTGCGATCCACGGCTTTATGCTCAAGCATCAGTTGTTCCTGATTAAACCCGGCTCATGGGATGCGCTCCCGCTGGTATTCACGCTGTTCATGGCCGTCTTTGTAGGTGATTTCTTTCACTACTGGCGTCACCGCCTCGATCATACGCGCCTGCTTTGGCCTGCGCATGCTGTGCATCACTCTGACACGCATGTGACTTGGTTTACCTCTGCGCGCTGGCATCCGATCAACCTTTTGACGATGCGCGGTGTTGGCGGGTCTGCGATGCTACTGATGGGTTTTCCACCCGTTGCAATCATCTTCAATTCCTTCGTACGCGCATATTATGGCTTTTTCATTCATGCCGATGTGCCATGGACCTTTGGCAAGTGGGGCAATTACTTTGTTTCACCCGCAATGCACCGCTGGCATCATTCGGCAGAGGCGAAAGCCTTCGACAAAAACTTCGGCGAATTCTTTTGCATCTTCGACAAAGCCTTCGGCACCTTCTATCTGCCCGGCCCATGCGAAGGTCCGCTTGGCGTGCACCACGAAATGGAATCGACCCTGCGCGGTCAGCTTGGCTATGCCTTTACACCCAAGGCCTATGTGCCGTTCGTCAAACTGATGAAGCGAAAATGGCGTGCGCTAAAGGCAAAACCGCAGACCCAACAAGGCTAACTAATCAGGGGAACGTCATCTGCACGTTCCCCAACCCTTGTTCTGCAAATGGAAATGATCCGCGTGGGCTGCGTTGTAATCCGGCCCAAGCGTCGTTCCGAACCAATCGCAAGAGGTGTCGCGAACAAGGCGCAGGAAACGGGCTTTGTCATCATCGTCATCCCAATCCCTAAGCAGCCGTATACGTGTGCTATCGGTTAAATCAAAACCGATGATATCAATCGCGTCTGCCGTGGAATGGGTGCTCATCCGATCAGTTCCGGCGATCCTTCGGCAATTGTATGAACCGACGTGCCTGATTTGTTTGACCCTCGCCCCAAACATATCCTGTGCGATGGGCTGAATGCCATGTTCTTCCCACATGGCAAGGCGCAGCGCAGTGGCGCAGGATGTTTCCAGTGGATCAATTTCTGACTGACCGACACGTCGCAGGGTTACACGCCCCTCGATGCCGCAATTGTCGTCAACAACGAGATCGCTCATCTTTGAAATGCGCCCCGCGTTCTGCATGACCGCATGGCAAAGTTGCGGATCGCTCGCCGCCCAATCCAGCTTCCAAGCTGTAACTGGTGTAATTGGATCGGATACCTCTAACGGCGCAAAGACGTTCCAAGGGGGCGGCAGGGGTGTATCCGGGTGACGCAACAACGCGGACCCTACCAAAGCGAAACCCACCAAAAGAAAAAGCGCCGCAAACCGTGCATAGGGTTTGCGGCGCTTCTTATGTTCATCGCTATCCAAAGGACTTAGTAACGGTAGTGCTCAGGTTTGAACGGACCGTCTGGAGACACGCCGATATAGGCGGCCTGCTCGGGGTCAAGCTTGGACAGTTTCACACCGATGCGATCCAGATGCAGACGCGCAACTTTTTCGTCCAGATGCTTGGGCAGGATGTAAACTTCGTTCTTATACTCATTGCCGCGCAGCCAGATTTCCATCTGTGCAAGCACCTGGTTTGTGAACGACGCAGACATCACAAAGGACGGGTGGCCCGTGGCGTTGCCAAGGTTCAGCAAACGGCCTTCAGAGAGCAGGATCAAGCGATGGCCATTCGGCATCTCGATCATATCCACCTGCTCTTTGATGTTGGTCCATTTGTGGTTCTTCAGCGCGGCAACCTGAATTTCATTGTCAAAGTGGCCAATGTTGCCAACAATCGCCATGTCCTTCATCTCGCGCATATGCTCGATGCGGATCACGTCCTTGTTGCCAGTTGTAGTGATGAAGATGTCAGCGCTGTCGACAACGTCTTCCAGCAGGACAACTTCAAAGCCGTCCATCGCCGCCTGCAAGGCGCAGATCGGGTCAACTTCGGTAACCTTAACACGCGCACCTGCACCGCGCAGGGACGCAGCAGACCCTTTGCCAACATCGCCATAACCCATGACAACAGCAACCTTGCCGGCCATCATCGTGTCTGTCGCGCGGCGGATGCCGTCAACGAGGCTCTCTTTACAGCCGTATTTGTTGTCGAACTTCGACTTGGTCACAGAGTCGTTCACGTTGATCGCAGGGAAAGGCAGTTGGCCTTCACGCTGGAGCTCATAGAGACGGTGAACACCCGTTGTTGTTTCTTCGGAAACACCTTTGATATCGGCTTTGGTTTTGGTGAACCAACCGGGGCTTGCAGCCATGCGTTTCTGGATTTGCTTCTTGATGACTTCCTCTTCTTCGGATGTTGTCACCGCAAGCACATCTTCGCCTGCTTCCATGCGTGCGCCAAGCAAGACGTATAGTGTCGCGTCGCCGCCATCATCGAGGATCAGGTTCGCGCCCTCGGGGAACATGAAGCTCTTGTCGAGATAGTCCCAATGCTCTTCCAAGGACTGGCCCTTGATCGCGAAGACAGGCGTACCGCCTGCTGCAATCGCCGCCGCCGCGTGGTCCTGTGTGGAGAAGATGTTGCAAGAGGCCCAGCGCACGTCTGCGCCCAGCTCAACAAGAGTTTCGATCAGAACTGCCGTTTGGATCGTCATGTGCAAGGATCCGACAATGCGCGCGCCTTTCAGCGGCTTTTCAGCGCCGAACTCTGTGCGCAGCGCCATCAGGCCCGGCATTTCTGTTTCGGCAATATCCAGTTCCTTGCGACCGAACTCCGCTAGGGCGATGTCTTTTACAATATAGTCGTTGGCCATTTCGGCGCTCTCCTCAAAACTCTCTTATTCTGCTGTGCAGATAGCACTGCGCTTCTCCTGTTTCAAACCCTAGTCAAAACAAGGGTCACAGCGCGGCAATAATGTGATTACAACTCACCGGGAAAGAAGCCGCTCCAGTGGCCATTGCCCGCTTCGATGTTAGCGGTGCGGCGCAATGCCCAGCGCGCGCGTATTGTTTTGGATACATTCAGATAGAGCGCACCGTCATGCACGGTCCACGCATCTGGATCACCCGGCGCAAAGTACCCACGCGACATAGCAAACGCGCAATAGCCACCATAGCGCGGCGCGTATGTGTCGGGGTCTGCTTGGAACGTTTCAAGGTTCCCGGCGTTTGAGAAATAAAACAGCGTACCTTTATGCTCGGCCGCATAGTCTTCGCTGCCCAGAACGCCGTCCTCGTTTCCCAGCGTGAAATAGGCGACAACATCCCGTCCACTGGCGGCAATATTTTTTCCGGCGCTATACCAGCGAGGTTCTGATTGCGCGAAGGCGGGCATTGCAAAGCTGGAAGCAGCAAGAAACGTAAATGAACGGCGCGATAGTTTCATGAGGAGTTTCCTTTTCATCTTGGCGCAAGCTGCGCTACATCTTGGCTTGAAAATAGGAAATGAAATTCACGGAGTCTCCCCTTGTCACAGAAACGTGCTTGGCAGCGCATGCTTTCGGGTCGCAGGCTCGATCTTTTAGACCCCACACCTGTGGATATCGAAGTAGAAGATATCGCACACGGCCTTGCCTTTGTGGCGCGCTGGAATGGTCAAACTAAAGGGGATTTTGCCTATTCCGTCGCCGAACATTCGCTTTTGGTTGAGGCGTTATTTACCCGCATGCAACCCAATGCACCCGTCAAATGGCAGTTGGCCGCTTTGTTACATGACGCACCTGAATATGTCATCGGAGACATGATTAGCCCTGTGAAAGCAGCGGTTGGGCCAGGGTACAGCGCGCTGGATGAACGGTTAACAGCTGCAATTCATATTCGCTTTGGTCTGCCCGCAGCGCTGCCTGTTGCGGTGAAAAAGCAAATCAAAAAGGCGGACACGATTAGCGCATGGTTAGAAGCGGTTCAGATCGCTGGATTTACCGAAAAGGAAGCGGACCAGTTCTTTGGCAAGCCCGACCCTGCAATGATAGACGGGCTGATGATCCGCCTGCGTGCGCCGCTGGACGTGCGCAATGATTTCACAGCGCGCCATGAAGACCTGTTAGGACAGATGTAATGAAGATTACCGTACGCGCGGTTGAAGATCGCGACATTCCATTGATGACAAGCCTGTTGAACGAGATCATCAAGGTCGGCGGCACAACGGCCTATCTTTCGCCCATTTCCGAGGAAGACATGAAGGGTTGGATTACGCGTTCTGACGGATTGTCGAGCTGGATCGTTGCCTTGGATGAAGCGGATGCCGTCTTGGGTTTCCAATGGGCAGAACCCTATCCACAGTTGCCCCCTGAAGCGGCCAGCATTGCAACCTTTGTCGATGTAGGGGCCGTCGGTGGCGGAATCGGTACCAAGCTGTTTGACCAAACCTGTGCAAATGCGCGTGCGCTTGGCTTTTCTTGGATTAATGCGTCTATACGCTCGGATAATGATAGCGGGCTGAGCTATTATTCGAAAATGGGCTTTGCAGATTGGAAGGTTGAACCAGATGCAAAACTATCGGACGGCCGCGTAACTGGTAAGC
>NZ_JBAUHO010000227.1:0-8277 GCF_049680325.1 Planktotalea sp. | reverse complement strand
TTGCAGCTTCATCTATTCGCTGAAAATCACCCGCCAGCCCTTGACGTTACTAGGCTGGCACACTCTATCTGAACAAAGACATCCCAACAGAGGAGCCTTTCAAAATGGCATTCGAACTTCCTAAACTTCCATACGCGCATGATGCTTTGGCCGATCACGGCATGTCCAAAGAGACATTGGAGTATCACCATGATCTGCACCACAAGGCCTATGTGGATAATGGCAACAAGCTGATTGCTGGTACCGAGTGGGAAGGCAAATCCATGGAGGAGATCATCACAGGCACTTATGATGCATCCTCGGTCGCGCAGAACGGTATCTTCAACAACATTTCCCAATTGTGGAACCACAACCAGTTCTGGGAAATGATGGGCCCTGGCAAATCTGCGATGCCATCGGAGCTGGAAAAGGCATTGGCCGAGAGCTTTGGATCGGTTGCCGCGTTCAAAGAAGCGTTTGCAGCTGCTGGCGCAGGTCAGTTCGGCTCTGGTTGGTGCTGGTTGGTCAAGAATGCAGACGGCTCTTTGGCTGTGACGAAGACAGAAAACGGCGTGAACCCGCTGTGCTTTGGCCAGACCGCCTTGCTGGGCTGTGATGTGTGGGAGCATTCCTACTACATCGATTTCCGCAACAAGCGCCCCGCGTATTTGTCCAACTTCATGGACAATCTTGTGAACTGGGAAAACGTCGCGTCACGTATGTGATCGGTTAAACTGATATAATTGTGCGCTACCGCGCGCTTTTAGTCTGATATTTGAAATGCGCCGTCCGGATGATCGGGCGGCGCTTTTTGCAACTGCGGAACGCTCCGCGGGGAGTTTATCGGCAAAATGAAGTCAGCTGAGGAGGCTAAGGGCATCTTCGGGGGAGGCGGCGGTTTTGAAGAAGGTTTTAACGCTTTCCCTGGCGAAGCCTTGCGCGATGACGTGATCGAGCAGTGCGATCAGCGGATCCCAGTAGCCTGCGATGTTGATCAGGACGATGGGTTTCGTGTGCAAGCCTAGTTGCGCCCATGTGAGCACTTCGAAGAATTCATCAAGCGATCCTGCGCCGCCCGGAAGCACAGCGATTGCGTCGGCATTCATGAACATGACCTTTTTGCGCTCATGCATGGTTTCGGTGACGATGTAGGTGGTTAGATCGCTCTTGCCGACCTCCCAATTAATCAGGTGTTGCGGGATCACGCCAAAGGTGTTGCCACCTGCAGATTGGCTTGCGCGGGCCACGCGGCCCATTAGCCCGACGTCGCCAGCGCCGTAGACAAGGCGCAGATTGTTTTGTGCGAGCAAGGCTCCAAAGGCGTCTGCTGCCGCGCCAAAGGCGGGATTGACCCCATCGGATGCGCCGCAAAAGACACAGATTGAGCGTTGTGACATGGAATGCCCCTTATTTTACGTGTTTTGACCGGTGCGCTGGTGTTTGCTATACACGCGCAAAGCTTGCGATAAAAGCTGGCTGTCAGGAGATGGGTTACAATGAGTAAACTTGCTTTCCTATCCTCAGGGACGGGGGTCGCTGTGGGGGCTGGAACTGCTGTATTGGGAGCGGCCTTATTGGCGGCCTATGCGGGGGGCATGTTTGATCGCGCGCCGCAGGTTTTGCCTGAGGCGGTTGTCCCTGTTGTGCAAACCCAACCAGAACCTAGCGCGCAAGTTGTTGCAGAGGTGCCCGAGAAAAGCACCGCGATTAACCAGCCCAGTTTTGATGTGGTGCGGGTAGAGACAGATGGCTCTGCGATGATTGCTGGCAGCGCTGTTGCAGGTAGCACAGTCGCAATCCGCCTGAATGAAGCGGTGGTTGCAGAGGTGAAAGCAGATGGGTCTGGCAAGTTTGCCAGCTTCGTTACACTGCCCGAAAGTACCGACGCGCGTATTTTGACGCTTGATGTTGAAGGCGGCGAGAGCAGCGAAGATCGGGTAATCGTCGCACCCATTGCGAAGGCTAAAACAAGCGCGCCGCAGGACATAAAACAAGAAGCGGCTCAGCCCTCCGTCGTTGGATCACCGCAGCCACCTGTTGAAGCTGAACCGCAGCCTGCGCCAGTTGCTGCAGAGCCAGTGCCAGAGCCAACGGTGCTTTTGGCGAGCAAAGACAGCGTGCGTGTTCTGCAAGGACCGCGCCCTGATGCGATGACGTCATTGCTTGGTGCTATTTCCTATAATGACGCGGGTGATGTGGCGCTTACGGGCCGCGCAGGGGGCGAGTTTGTGCGCGTTTACCTGGACAACCGCGCTGTCGTGACCTCGCAGATCGCCGCTAATGGCGATTGGCAGGTTGGGCTGCCCGAAGTGGATACCGGCATTTATACATTGCGCGTTGATGAATTGAACAAAGCGGGCGATGTGGTTGCACGCGTTGAAACCCCATTCAAACGCGAGGCGGCAGCGGTCTTGGCAGCAGCCAGCGCGCCGGACAAACCGCTACAGGCGATCACAGTGCAACCTGGTGCCACCCTTTGGGCGATTGCGCGCGAACGCTATGGCAGTGGAACGCTTTATGCGCGGGTGGTCGAAGCCAATGCCGATACGATCAAAGATCCTGATCTGATCTATCCCGGGCAGGTTTTTACAGTTCCGGACTAAGCTGGCTGGTCATTCATGCAAGTCGTGATTATCTGTTGTGTCTGAACAAAAGGACGCGGCGCAAATGAGACGACTTTCCCCGACAGATGCGGCGCTTGCGCGCGATCAGAAAATTTCTGGCTGGCGCACGATCCGCCGCGTTGCGCCCTACCTTTGGCCCGCCGACAAGCTGTGGGTCAAGCAGCGAGTGGTTCTTGCGCTGTCGATGCTTTTGATCGCCAAGATCGTCGCCGTTGGCACGCCGCTGCTTTACAAGCGTGCGGTTGATGCCCTTTCCGATGCGGGCGCACCTGATCTGGCGATTGGTGCAATCGGATTGACCATCGCCTATGGCGTCGCGCGCCTTATGTCGAACGGCTTTCAACAATTACGCGATGCGGTCTTTGCCAAAGTCGGGCAGGGTGCCCTGCGCGCACTGGCCTTGCAAACCTTTGAGCACATTCACCGTCTTTCGATGCGTTATCATATCGGGCGCAAAACAGGGGGGCTTAGCCGTATTATCGAACGCGGGGTCAAAGGCGTGGACTTCCTGCTGCGGTTCTTGCTGTTTTCCATCGGCCCTCTGGTGCTCGAATTGCTGATGATTGCGGGCATCCTGTTTTACCTGTTTGATGTTTGGTATCTGGCGGCCGTGTTTGTCACGATTGCTTTTTATGTCTGGTTTACATTTGCCGTCACGGAATGGCGCGTAAAGCTACGCAAGCAGATGAATGACCAAGACACGGACGCGAACCAAAAAGCCATCGACAGTCTGCTCAACTTCGAAACGGTTAAGTACTTCGGCGCCGAAGCACGCGAGGCGCGCCGGTATGATAGTGCGATGGAACTTTATCAGGTTGCCGCGCTGAAGACGTCTTATTCGCTGGCATTTTTGAATTTTGGCCAGTCGTTTTTGATCACTTCCGGCCTTGTCGTTGTAATGGTTCTGGCGGCAATGGGTGTTCAGGCGGGCAACCTGACGGTTGGCGATTTCGTCATGGTCAACGCCTATATGATCCAGATTACCATGCCTTTGAACTTTCTCGGAACGGTCTACCGCGAGATTCGTCAGGCATTGGTGGATATGGGCGAAATGTTTGACTTGCTGGAACAGCCCCCTGAAGTGGCCAACAAGGATGGCGCGAAAGACCTGAAGGTCAGCGGTGGCCATGTGTCACTGAAGGGTGTCCACTTTGGCTATGATGCCGCGCGGCCAATTTTGAAAGGCGTCAATCTGGATGTCCCCGCTGGGCAAAATGTTGCGATTGTTGGCCCGTCAGGATCGGGTAAATCAACCATCGGGCGGCTGTTGTTTCGCTTTTACGATGTTACCGGCGGCGCGTTGTTGATCGACGGGCAGGATGTGCGCGATGTGACACAAACCAGTCTGCATGATGCCATTGGCGTGGTGCCACAGGATACGGTGCTGTTCAACGATACCATCCGCTACAACATCGCCTACGGCAAAGACGGGGCAACGCATGCTGAGATCGAAGAGGCGGCGCGCGCCGCGCAGATTCATGATTTCATCCTGGGTCTGCCTGATGGCTATGAAACAACGGTCGGCGAGCGTGGCTTGAAACTATCGGGCGGCGAAAAGCAACGCGTTGGCATAGCGCGCACGTTGCTCAAGAACCCGCCAATCCTGTTGTTGGACGAGGCGACATCGGCGCTTGATTCCGGGACAGAGCATGAAATCCAGGACGCGTTGGCGCTGGCCTCGCAGGGGCGCACAGTGATAACCATCGCGCACCGCCTTTCGACGATCGCAGACGCGGATCGCATCGTTGTACTGGAAGACGGACAGATTGCCGAGCAGGGCAGCCACACTGAATTGCTGGCGCTTTCAGGGCGCTATGCCGGCCTTTGGCATCGCCAGCAATCTGAAGATGCGGCATGATTATCTGGGCGCTAAGCGGGTTAAGCACGCTCGGCTTCGTTAGCATTATCGCCTTGTCCCTTGGCGCGCCGCGCATCGGACTGGGGCGCTATTGGCCGCCCGAAAGCGCACCAAGTTGGCAGCACAGCAGTTTTCGCATTCTGTTTCGGCTTGGCCTTTATCCACTGGTCGCGCTATCCGCACTTATCGCGCGCGACCTCGGGTTTTGGATGCCAGTGGTTGGATTTGCCTTGATCGTGATCGGATTTGGCGCGGCGCTTTTGTTCACCGGAAAACTCGGTTGGAAACAGGCCTTTGGTGCGGCAGAGGGGCTGGTAACAACAGGTCCATATGCCTTTTCACGCAACCCTGTTTATGTGGCGACATGGCTTGGCCTTTTGGGCTGGGCTCTGTGTTTGCCACATCCAGAAGTATTTGTCCCACTTGCGCTTTGGGCCGTGCTCTACATCGTCGCGCCATATCTGGAAGAGCCATGGCTCGAAGAAAAATTCGGCGCGCCGTTTACCCAATACAAGGCATCCACGCCCCGCTTCTTTGGTCTGTAAATACCTCGGGGTTTGGGGCAGCGCCCCAACGTAGGGTGCGTGATTTCACGCACCCATACCTGTGTTATTCAGCGGCTTTTAGCGGCGCACTCATCATCGGCGCAGGCTCTGACTCCGGCGCGTAGTCTTCGATAGGATCGGGCTCATCACCCCAGATGATAAGCGGTGCCTTGATCCGCCGTGCATCGCGCTGCAATGCCCAATCACGCGCCGCAGCGCTGCTGCGCCCAAGGGACAGTTTGGCCAGAAGGCGCGCGAACCAATGCAGATAGGTTGTTGCCCAAACACGTAGCGCCAGCATGGAGGGGGTAAAGACCAGCGTCAGGACCGTCGCAATGCCAAGGCCAAAGACAACGGCCGTTGCCAGTTGCTTCCACCAAAGCGAAGTCGGGCTATCAATGGAATAACCGCCGCCTATAAAATCGAGGCTTAGACCGAACATCATCGGTGCAAGACCTGCCATCGTGGTGATGGTCGTCAAAAGCACAGGGCGAATGCGATCTTCTGCGGTGCGCACAATCGCTTCGATCCGCGGCATAAAGCGACTGTAATCCTGATAGGTGTCGATAAGAACAATGTTGTTGTTCACCACAATCCCTGCAAGCGCCACGATGCCTGTTCCTGTCATAATGATGGAAAACGCCTGATCCATCACCAGCATCCCGATCAGCACGCCAGTAGTGGACAAGACCACCGCCAAGAGAACCAGAACCGAGTTATAAAAACTGTTGAACTGGGCCAACAGGATGATGAACATCAGGCCAAGCGCACCTGCGAAAGCGGTCGATAGGAATTTCTGGCTTTCTGCCTCTTCTTCCTGATCGCCGGTCCATTCGAATTCGATCCCTTCAGGCAGCGGATTGGTGTCGAGCCATTCAGTCAACATCGCGATGCGTTCATTGGGATTGATAGGAACCACTTTTGTGTCGCCGTTCTCATCCCCGGTGTCTTTCGTAAGATTGGGCTTCACCGCCGCTTTCACATCGAAATAGCGTTTTTGATCGATGCGGTTGATCTCTGCCAGTTTCTCAACCGGTTTGCGCGTCGTGAAATTAGCGAGCGGGATCAAGCCGTCACGTGTGCGCACTTTAAGCGAATCCAAGGTGCTTAAGACACGATCCTCTTCGGGAAGGCGCACGCGGATCTCGATCTCCTCATCCGAGCTGTCAACGCGCATGGTATCCAGAAGGATGCCGCGCGTCACAAGCTGGACCATACCGCCAACTGTGGCGACGTCCGCGCCATAGCGGCCCGCCTTTTGCACATCCACGTCGATCTGCCAGTCAATACCGGGCAGGGGACGGGTATCTTCAATCAGGGTCAGGCCAGGGGTTTCTTCAAATTTGCTGCGCGCAATTTGGGTGGCTGTGACCAGATCATCCCAATCATCGCCTTTCAGGCGCAAGTGAACAGGCTTGCCAGAAGCAGGGCCGCGCGCTTGGGCAAGAATTTCGATGCGAATGCCGGGGATTTGTTCAAGTTGCTCGGTCAGTTCGGCAATAACCAAATCACCATCCAGTTCCGGGCGATCGCGCCGATCTTCCCATGGGATGGTTTCAAGTTGGACCTGACCAATGGTTTCCTTTGGTGCTTGCCCGCCAGAAGCATCAGTGTTCAAGCCGCCTTCGCCCGCGAAAGCAAAGGCCGTTTTGACGCCGGGATGGGCCAGCACGATGGCTTCGGCCTTGGCAACCAAGGCATCCTTTTCGCCAAGCGAGAGGTTTCCGCGCGCCAGAACATAGACGATGGCTTGCTCGGGTTCGCTTTCAACAAAGAATTCAACGCCTTTGTTGTTCGCGCCAAAATAGGTGAAGGTCGACATCACAAAGAAAATAACGGCCCCGATCGAGACCAGCGGCATAACCGGATTACCTGCAATGGCTTTGATAAACCAACCGAATGGCGTGCGGCGATGGCCTGACTTGATCTTGTTTACACGGCGCTCGATCCTGGCGGCACCCAATGTCACGGAAGCCGCAAATGCCCCGAACAGAAACAAGGCGATGCCAGGCAGCGCGCCGACTAATCCGCTGGCGATGGGCGTGCCGCCAAATAGATAACCGGGGTTGAGAATTTGCATCGCGCCAAGAAACACGAGGTAAAGCGCGGGTGGCACCAAAAGCGCGCGCACAAACCAAGGTGTGTTGTTGCGCAGCAGATCAGAGGTGTTACCAAAGGCGCGGCTTAAACGGCCTGTAACGCCGCCCATAACAGGCAGATAGACCAGCGCCACGATCAGCGAAGCTGACAGAACGAAGATCAAGGTCACGGGTAGCATGCCCATAAACTGGCCGGGTACACCGGGCCAGAATAGCATGGGTAGAAAGGCACAAAGCGTTGTCGCTGTTGACGAAACGATAGGCCAGAACATGCGCTTGGCGGCTTCCACATAGGCGTGCATCGGTCCTGAGCCTTCGGAGATGCGTTTGTCGGCGTATTCGACCACAACAATGGCCCCGTCAACAAGCATCCCTACGGCCAAGATCAGGCCGAACATCACGATGTTGGAAATGGTGACTTCCATCACCGCAAGAAAGGCAAAGCACAGCAGGAAGGACGTTGGAATAGCAAAACCCACCAGCAGCGCAGGGCGCGTGCCAAGTGCGGCAAGCACGACGATCATGACAAGTGCAATCGCTGTTAGGACCGAGCCTTCAAGCTGGCTAACCATCGAGCCAACAGTGCGCGATTGGTCATTGGACGTGCCAACATCGACCGAGGCTTGCAGCGCGGCGGGCCATTCTTTGCGGGCGTCTTCGACAGTGGTTTTCACCAATTCAGCGGTGTCGATCAGGTTAAAGCCCTTACGCTTGACGACCTGTAGCGCAACCGAGGTTTCGCCGTTAAAGCGGGCGGTGCCTTTGCGATCTTCAAAGGTCAGGCTGATTTCGGCCAGATCACCCAAGGTGACCACGCGGTCACCGTTGATCTTGACGGGCAGCGCATAAATATCGCGCACGTCGTTGAAGGAAGACGGAATTTTGACCGCAAATGTGCCTTGCGCGGATTCGACTTCACCGGCAGCAATCAATTGGTTGTTGTTCTGGACAACAGAAATCAGCTCGCCCGCGGTGACGTTATAAGCCTCAAGGCGGAGCGGATCGATCAACACCTCAACCATCTCGTCACGGTTGCCTGCGATACCGGCCTCAAGCACGGCGTCCAGACCTTCAATGCGGTCTTGCAGGTCCTTGGCGACCTTCGCCATTGTGCGTTCAGGCACGTCACCTGTCAGGTTTACAATGATGATCGGGAATTCGGAAAAGTTGAT
>NZ_JBAUHO010000226.1:0-3215 GCF_049680325.1 Planktotalea sp. | reverse complement strand
GGATTCATCCGCGTTCACCACCAGATAGCTGGGGCGTCCGTCGCTTTCCTTTGGCATGAAGGACCACTTCAGACCTGTCGGGAAACCCGCGCCGCCACGACCGCGAAGACCCGATGCCTTCATCTGGTCAATAACCCAGTCACGACCCTTTTTGATGATCGCGGCTGTGCCGTCCCAATGCCCACGCGCCTGCGCACCCTTCAGGGTACGGTCATGCATACCGTAGAGATTGGTAAAAATGCGGTCCTTATCGGCTAGCATCTTAGGGTCATCCTTTCGTGTCCTGACGCTTGCGCCAGATCTGATATGTAACAAACATCGACCAAACCATCGCCGCGAGCACGGCAAAGTCGATGAGTAGTGCGAACCGGCCGGGCAAACCCAGCTTCGGTCCAAGCCATTGGGCCACGATCCAGAGCACCATCGTCGCGGCAATCACAAGCGCGACCATGCGCCCCTGTTTTGCCAATGCTATCTCTGTTTCTTCGTGGCCCATTGCCCGTTTTCTTCCTTAGTAGACCGATCCTTTGTCTACGCGCTTGGAGAACTCTGTCTCGCCGCCCGCAGCCAAGGTCTTGGCCTGTTCAACCCACTTGTCGCGCGCTGCACGACCCTTGAAGCCTTCAAGGTTTGCATTCACCCAAGCCATTTCATCTGCGGTCCAGGCCGCAATCTGGTCAAAGTGGAATACACCCATTGTATGGCAAACACCCTCAAGCTTTGGACCGATCCCCTTGATCCGCTTAAGATCATCTGGGCCGCCTTTACGCGCAGCTTTGCGCAACTTGGGCTTCTTGCCCTCGTTTGCGCCCTCAAGCTTGCCGTCGCCATCATAATTTGGCGTTGCTGCCGCTGCTTCAGCGGCTTTTGCCGCCTGGCGATCCGCTTTACGTTTCGCGGCCGCTGCGCCCTGACCTTTGCCAGCGCCTCCTGCCGCAGCTTTGCCTTTGCCCTTGGCAGTGCCGCTTGCAGTTGCGTCACCAGCGGCATTCGCCTTTGCAGCTTTGCCTTTACCGCCGCCTTTGCCTTTGCCTTTCGCAACCGCATCGCCAGCGGCATTTGCGCCTGCTGCTTTGCCGCTACCGGTGCCTTTTCCTTTGCCGGCGCCTTTGCCTTTTCTGCCCTTGGCAGCAGGTTTGGCCTCTTCAGCAGGGGCTTCGTATTTGTATTCGCCCCTGCGCGCAGCCAAATCAGCTTCGCCAGCAAGTGCTGCGCTTGGCTTGATCTCTGCAGCGGGTGCTGCGCTTGTCGATGCGACTGCACCGCTTGCTTCACTTGCTGTGGCCGCCGCACTGGCCGCTGCCGGCGCGCTTGCCTCTGCGCTGGCCGCTGGCGCGGCTTTTGCAGGTGCAGGTTTCTCTACTGCAGCAGATGCGCTCGCGCTTGATACTGCGCTTGCGGCGACTGCGCCGCCAGCTGCTGCTGCGGCGGTTTTACCTGCGTTTGCTGCGCTGGAACTCGTTCTCGCACCCAATTGCGGAACAGGCGCACAGAACAGCCAGTTGAACAGCAAACCCAACAGGCCAAATGCGATAAGCCCCAGGACCAAAGCAGCGAAGAAGGATTTTCCCGCAATGCTTTGCAACATGATAAAGATAAGCACGCCCGCGATAGCGGCGATCGCCCAGCACCAGAACTGGCACTTGGGATCTTTCACTTGATTAGTCATTCGTTACACTCCCAGTCGTTTTATACGGCATTAGTATACGCCGCCTTTTTTGACACGGGATGCAAATTCGGTCTCGCCCCCGCTTGCAAGCACTTTAGCTTGTTCCACCCAATTGTCGCGAACCGCGCGACCTTTGAAACCTTCAAGATTTTGATCGACCCAAGCAACTTCTTCATCGCTCCACTTGGAAACCTGATCGAAGTGGAAGAACCCAAGGCTATGCAGCAGGTTTTCCATTTTCGGGCCAACGCCCTTAATCATTTTCAGATCATCCGCGCCTGATTTGCGCGGCGCTTTCATCGTGCGTGGCTTCTTCGCTGCGCTCGGGGCTGCGCTGACCTCTGCCTTGGCTGGCTTTGCAGCGGCTTTCGCCCGGGTCGCAGGCTTGGCTTTCGCAGGCGTCGCTTTCGCAGGCTTGGCTTTATCGGCCGGAGCCGCTTTTGCAACAGGCTTGGCTTTGGACGAAGCCTTTGCTTCCTGCTTCGTCACACCAGTTGCATCAGCTTTGGTTTTCGCGGCAGGCTTCGGCTCTGCTGCTTTGGCCTTTGCTTTCGCGGCAGGTTTGGCCGGTACGCTCTTGGCGCTGCCCTTGCCCTGCCAAGGCGCAAGAAGCGGCACTTCCGTACCATCAATCCGTTTGATCGTATCGCCGATATCGCTCGCCAGCTGAACAGAGGCGTTATACTGCGTCTTACCGCTGTCATATTCTTTAAGGCTGGTAAGACCCGACAAGGGCTCGCAAGAATAACGGCCATTTTGTGGGCCGGGTGTTGGCACGTTGCCCGCCGCCATATCATCCAGCAGCTTGGACAGTCCTTCGGCAGTCATATCCTCGTAATAGTCTTTGCCGATCTGGGCCATGGGCGCGTTGGTGCAGGCACCAAGGCACTCGACCTCTTCCCAGGAAAACTTGCCATCCGCGCTTATCGCATGGGGTTTGTCTGCAATCTTCTCACGGCACACCGCAATCAAATCTTCCGCACCGCAAATCATGCAAGACAGCGTGCCGCAAATCTGGATGTGCGCAACTGAACCAACCGGTGACAGCTGGAACATGAAATAGAAGGACGCCACTTCAAGCCCGCGAATATAGGCGAGGCCCAGCATTTCGCAGATGCCCTCAATCGCAGGGCGCGTTAGCCAGCCTTCCTGCTCTTGCGCACGCCACAGCAGTGGAATGATCGCAGAAGCCTGACGACCCTCAGGGTATTTTGTAATCTGCGCTTCGGCCCACGCCTGATTGTCAGGGGTGAATGCAAAGCTGTCGGGCTGTTCTTTAGAGAGGCGGCGGAGCATGGATCAATCTTCCCGTATTAGCTTTGCTTGACTTTGGCGGTGGCATCGGGCGCACAGGTCCCGACCGTAGAGCGGACGCCGCCCCCACCAAGTGCCACAGCTTGACCGCGACGCACTTTGTTCGCTGCCATTGCTTGTATTTCTTCGCGGTTCATACCCGTTTGCAATTCAACAGGCAGATAATCGCTTTCAAATTTCAAATCGCATCCGATCGAGGCAACCGCCGCGTCGAAATTGGCAGAATGATCCA
>NZ_JBAUHO010000225.1:0-7877 GCF_049680325.1 Planktotalea sp. | reverse complement strand
GCTCATGCGTTAGGGCTACCCTGTTCAGCGCAGCCACGCCAGCCTATTTGCGGCTGACGCGAGAAGCAGATAGGCAGATGGCAACAGGGGAGAGTTCCATGGCGGCAATTCTAAGCGTTCGTGATTTGGTCAAGCGATACGATGGTGGCTTTGAGGCGCTCAAAGGCGTGACACTGGACATCGAAAAAGGTGAAATTCTGGCGCTGCTTGGTCCCAATGGCGCGGGTAAAACGACACTGATTTCAACAATTTGCGGTATTACTGAAGGAACCAGCGGTTCCGTCAACGTCGGTGGGCACGACATAGTCGGCAATTACCGTGAAGCGCGGCGGATGATCGGACTGGTTCCGCAAGAAATAAATCTCGAACCGTTCGAGCGGGTGATAAACACGGTGCGGTTTTCGCGCGGTTTGTTTGGCAAACCAAAGAACGAAGCATATCTTGAGAAAATTCTGCGTGAGCTTTCGCTTTGGGACAAGAAAGACAGCCGTATCATGGAATTGTCGGGCGGCATGAAACGGCGCGTTTTGATTGCGAAGGCACTTAGCCATGAGCCGGAAGTCCTGTTTCTGGATGAACCGACAGCGGGCGTGGATGTCGAGCTGCGCAAGGATATGTGGGAAATCGTTGCAGGATTGAAGGCTGGCGGCACGACAATCATCCTTACGACCCATTACATTGAAGAGGCCGAAGCGATTGCAGATCGTATCGGTGTCATCGCCAAGGGCGAGTTGCTGTTGGTCGAAGAAAAGCAGGCGCTTATGACCCGAATGGGGCAAAAGCAGTTGCAGATTGATCTGAGCGCGCCTGTAAGCGTGTTGCCAGAGGCGCTGGAAAGTTACGGGCTGGAAATCGTCAACGACGGCGCGTCAGTCCTTTACAGCTATGACACGCGCGGCGAGCGGACGGGGATCACCGCCCTTTTGGCCGATCTGGCAAAAGCGGGGCTGGTGATGAGCGATTTGCAAACCAAACAATCGAGCCTTGAAGACATCTTTGTGGGCCTTGTTGCGGAGGATGCGGCATGAACTGGCAGGCAATAAGGGCAATCTACACATTTGAAATGGCCCGTTTCTTTCGCACTTTGATGCAGAGTTTCATTTCGCCCGTTATTTCGACGTCGCTTTACTTCGTCGTGTTCGGCGCGGCGATCGGGAGCCGCATAGATCAAGTGGACGGGATCAGTTACGGCGCGTTCATCGTACCGGGATTGATTATGTTGAGCGTGATGACGCAGGCGATTTCCAACGCCTCTTTCGGGATATATTTCCCGAAGTTTATCGGCACGATCTATGAACTTCTGTCCGCCCCTGTGAACTTTCTTGAGATCGTGATCGGCTATGTGGGCGCTGCGGCGACCAAGGCGTTGTTCATAGGCGTTGTGATCCTTGCGACCTCTGCCTTGTTTGTTGATCTGCAAATCCAACATCCGTTGGCGATGATCGCCTTTATGGTGCTGACCTGTGTCAGCTTTTCATTGTTCGGCTTCATCATCGGGATTTGGGCGCAGAATTTCGAGCAATTGCAGCTTATCCCCCTTCTGGTGGTGACACCCTTGGTGTTCCTTGGCGGCTCGTTCTATTCGATCTCGATGCTGCCGCCGGTCTGGCAAACGATCACATTGTTCAACCCCGTCGTCTATTTGATTTCGGGCTTTCGCTGGGCGTTCTTTGGCATGGCAGATGTGCCAATCGGACTTAGCCTGCTGGCAATCGCAGGCTTTTCCGCGATGTGTCTTGTTGCGGTGTGGTGGATTTTCAAAACCGGCTGGCGGATTCGCCAATGAACGCGCTGACAATATATATCCGCTACGCCTTGTTTCGCGCTGCTCGGCATTCTACATCGCCATTATGAAACGCTTTCTTCCCTTTATGAAATCGGACCCGACGGTTGCGGTTATCCGGCTTTCCGGTGCGATTGGCACTGGTGGGCGCGGCTCATTGAGCGATCAGGCGCTTGCGCCAGTGATCGAAAAAGCCTTTTCGCGGGGCAAGCCTGATGCGGTTGCCTTGCAGATCAATTCGCCGGGTGGAAGCCCGGTTCAAAGTTCGTTGATCGGCGCGCGTATCCGCAGGCTCGCAGAAGAGAAAAGCGTGCCGGTCTATGCATTCGTGGAAGATGTGGCGGCGTCTGGTGGCTATTGGCTCGCGGCGGCGGCGGATGAGATTTATGCGGACGAAAGTTCTGTTCTGGGTTCGATTGGCGTGATTTCAGCGGGCTTTGGCGCGCATGTGTTCCTTGCCCGCCAAGGAATCGAGCGGCGCGTTTATACAGCAGGAAAATCAAAGTCCATGCTGGACCCGTTCAAGCCTGAATCCGAAGAAGACGTTGCGCGTCTCGGGACGATGTTGGAACAGATCCACACCAATTTCATTCGCCATGTGCAGCAACGGCGCGGTGACAAGCTCGACAAAAGTCAGGACTTGTTTTCAGGTGATATCTGGATTGGCAGTGCGGCGCAGGACGTCGGGTTGATCGACGGCATCGGGCATCTTGTGCCTGCGATGAAAGCGCGGTTTGGCGATAAAGTGAAATTCCGCCGTTACGGACCAAAACGCGGCTGGATGAGCCGGATAGGTGCACAAGTTGCTAGCGATGCGCTTGCAGGCATTGAGGAGCGCGCAGAATTTGCGCGCTTTGGTCTTTAACTGTGATCTTTAAAATCGTTACATTTTTCCTGATCGGAATGGGCGTGCTGGCGATGTTCGGCAAGTTGACCTTCCCTGGGCAGAAGCGTCTGCGCGATGCGAAATGTAAGCGATGTGGACGTTACCAAATTGGCCGGGGGCCATGCAATTGTTCCAAGGGTAGGGGCTAAACTATGATGCCATGGCTGTTGGTTGGGCTCGGGCTTGTGATCTTGCTTTTGGCCGGTGATGCGCTGGTGAAGGGCGCGGTCAATTTGAGCTTGCGCGTCGGAATTCCCGCGCTGATCGTGAGTTTGACGATCGTGGCCTTTGGTACCTCTGCACCTGAGCTGTTGATTTCCATCAATTCGGTTCTGGAAAACAAGCCGGACATCGCCATGGGCAATGTGGTCGGCTCGAACACGGCCAATATCCTTTTGGTGTTGGGTTTTCCCGCAATCCTTGCGACGATTCACACATCAGAGTGCAATACGCGTAAGACCTATGTGTTCATGATAATCGCAAGCGTTTTGTTCATCGCTTTGGCTTTCACAGGCAATTTCGGCACTTGGCAGGCGTTGGTCTTGTTGGCTGCGTTAGCCTTCATGTTGGCGGACGCGTTTCGCGATGCCAACACACACCGCAAAGGCGCGGCACTTGCGGCGCTTGAAGAAGAAGAGGTTGAGGGAGCGGACCCTGATATGCCTTGGTGGCAGATCATTGTTTTCTTGCTTTTGGGGTTGATTGGTTTGCCGCTGGGCGCGGATTTGCTGGTGGATAATGCGTCGCTTATTGCGCGGGAATATGGCGTTAGCGAAACGGTGATCGGTTTGACGCTGGTCGCGCTTGGAACCTCCTTGCCAGAACTTGCAACAACGACGATGGCTGCATTGCGCCGTCAGGCCGATGTGGCGCTGGGCAATGTCATTGGTTCCAACATGTTCAACTTGCTGGCGATTATTGGTATCGCAGCGTTGATCGGCCCCATCCCCGTAGCGCCAGAATTCCTGCGCTTTGATCTCTGGGTGATGTTGGGCGCTTCGGTTCTGCTGCTGCCCTTTGTCTTCTGGCGCTGGAATATCTCCCGTCCTTGGGGCATCGCGCTGACACTGGCGTATTTTGCATATGTCGGCGTGGTGTTGTTCTAACTGCGCACAGGCTGCCTTCAGGTCAAACTCTATAAAAGTTTTGCACCTTTCGCTTTTGGTTAACGAAAGCGTTACTAAAACTTTAACAATTTCAATAATTTACACGCGTGAAATTTTTTTACTTATAAAAAACAATGACTTAAATTAGTGCCTAATTTTTAGGCAGTTGAGCGAAGTGGGCCAAAAACAAGGGAAAATTTAGGCTCAGGTATTTCTATCCGCAGAGTTATCCACAGAAACCGTGGACGACTTAACACTTGCCCTTGGTCTTGCGGCATTGCAGCGACGCAAGAAGAATCATATTCAGAGACATGAGCGAAAACCCGAGCACTGATACAGAGCCAACCCCGCGCGGCCATGAGGTTATCCAAGCCTATCTCAAGACGCTTGATAGCTCTCCGGGTGTTTACCGGATGCTCGATGAGCAGAGCCGAGTGCTCTATGTTGGCAAGGCGCGCAATCTACGTGCGCGGGTATCCAACTATGCGCGCCCCAGCGGTCATTCGGGGCGCATTGCGACAATGATCGCGCAAACGGCGTCGATGATGTTTCTGACAACGAAGACAGAAACCGAAGCGCTTTTGCTTGAGCAGAACCTCATCAAACAGCTAAAGCCGAAGTACAACGTGCTGCTGCGCGATGACAAAAGTTTCCCGAATATTCTGGTTAGCAAGGATCACGCCTATCCGATGATCCGCAAGCATCGCGGCGCTAAAAAGGATAAGGGGGCCTATTATGGCCCGTTCGCGTCAGCAGGGGCGGTGAACCGGACCCTGAACCAGTTGCAACGCGCGTTTCAGCTGCGCGATTGTACGGATTCCAGTTTTGCAGTGCGCACACGGCCCTGTTTGCAGCATCAGATAAAGCGGTGTTCAGCGCCCTGCGTTGGCAAGATCAGCGAAGCGGATTACGCTAACACGGTGCGCGATGCGGAGCGGTTTCTTTCGGGCAAGTCCACGGATTTGCAAGAGGAGCTGGCTGCGCAGATGGCAAAGGCCTCTGAAGAGATGGAGTTCGAGCGCGCAGCGGCGCTGCGGGATCGCATTCGCGCGTTAACGCAAGTGCAGACCTCCCAAGGGATCAACCCGCGCAATGTGAGCGAGGCAGATGTGATCGCACTTCATATGGAGGGTGGGCAGGCTTGCGTGCAGGTCTTTTTTATTCGCGCCAATCAGAACTGGGGCAACAAGGATTACTATCCGCGTATCACATCTGATGTGGATGAGGCGGAAGTGCTCGAGGCTTTCACGGGGCAGTTCTATGACACCAAAGACCCGCCGCGCCAGATATTGTTAAGCCATGCCTTGGAAAACGAAGATCTGATGATTGATGCCTTGTCCCAGAAGTTGGGCAAAAAGGTCGAAATGATCGTGCCCCAGCGCGGTGAGAAGGCCGAAATAATGGACGGTGCAGTGCGCAACGCGCGCGAAAGTCTTGCGCGGCGCATGGCGGAAACCCAAGCACAGGGCAAATTGCTTAAGGGGTTGGCCGAGGCCTTTGGCTTGGAAAAAGTGCCCCAGCGCATCGAGGTTTATGACAACAGCCACATTCAAGGGGCCCATGCGGTGGGCGGGATGATCGTTGCCGGGCCAGAGGGGTTTGTGAAGAATGCCTATCGCAAGTTCAATATCAAGGGCGAAGATCTAACGCCCGGCGATGATTTCGGCATGATGAAAGAGGTTATGACACGGCGCTTCAAGCGTTTGATTAAGGAGGACCCCGAGCGCAAAACAGGCGACTGGCCGGATTTGTTGCTGATTGATGGCGGCGCGGGTCAGGTGAGTGCGGTGCGTGAGATCATGGAGGAGCTGGGCGTTGGCGATGTGCCGATGGTTGGCGTGGCCAAGGGTGTGGACCGTGATGCCGGGAAGGAAGAGTTCTATCGCACAGGCCAGCGCCCCTTTGCGCTGCGCCACAATGATCCGATCCTGTATTTCATCCAGCGTATGCGCGATGAGGTGCACCGTTTTGCGATAGGCACGCACCGCGCGAAGCGCAGCAAAGCGATTGGCGCAACGCCGCTTGATGATGTGCCGGGCGTCGGAGCGGGGCGCAAGCGCGCGCTCTTGGCGCATTTCGGATCGGCCAAGGCGGTCGCGCGGGCGAACCTGGTGGATTTGAAAGCGGTAGACGGGATTTCTGCGGCTATGGCTCAGGTCATTTATGACTATTTCCATGAGCGTGGCTGATCTGAATGAGCGCGCTGGCGCGCGCGCAGTATGAGCCGCTTACGCGGCAAATTGGGGCGCTGCCCCAAACCCCGGGATATTTCACGAGAGAGGAAGTTGCTGCGGTGCGGCATCTTCTCAAAGGGGCTATACTTATGGCTGGAATACCCCTATGCGCGGGGCTTGTTTGAACGGCAGGTATGCAATGACTGATTTTGAAAACGTAATTCCGACACTGAATGAAGCCTTGAAGGCAAAAGGCTACGAGACTTTGACGCCTGTCCAGATCGAAGTGTCCAAGCCGGAATTTCTGGATCAGGATTTGCTGGTGTCTGCGCAGACCGGTTCGGGTAAGACGGTTGCCTTTGGTCTGGCGATTGCGCCTTCGATTTTGGAAGAAGACGGCCGCTTTGAGCGTGCTGCGACGCCGCTGGCCTTGGTGATTGCACCGACGCGCGAGTTGGCTTTGCAGGTGCAGCGCGAGTTTGATTGGCTGTTCGCGCCTGCGGGGGTTGTTGTGGCTTCGACAGTGGGCGGCATGGATTCGCGTACAGAGCGGCGTGCGCTTGATCGCGGCGCACATATTGTTGTCGCAACGCCTGGCCGTTTGCGTGACCACATCATGCGCGGCGCAATTGATTTGTCTGCTTTGCGCGCGGTTGTATTGGATGAAGCGGACGAGATGCTTGATATGGGCTTCTCGGAAGATCTGGAATTTATTCTGGATGCAACGCCAGAGGATCGCCGGACTTTGATGTTCTCGGCAACGGTTCCACGCGGCATTGCGAAGCTGGCACAGAAGTATCAGCGCGCCGATACAAAGCGCGTTGAGACGATTGGCGAAGGACCGCAGCACGCGGATATTACCTATCGCGCGATGACTGTTGCGCCGTCTGATACAGAGAACGCGATTATCAATACGCTGCGCTATTATGAGGCGCAGAATGCGATTGTGTTTGCCAACACGCGCGCGATGGTTGCGCGTTTGACGGCACGTTTTTCGAACCGTGGTTTTTCGGTTGTGTCCTTGTCGGGTGAGCTGTCCCAGAACGAGCGGACCCATGCATTGCAAGCGATGCGCGACGGGCGCGCGCGCGTGTGTGTGGCGACGGACGTTGCGGCGCGCGGGATTGATTTGCCCAACCTTGAATTGGTGATCCATGCGGATCTGCCCTCAAATGGTGAAACGTTGTTGCACCGCTCGGGCCGTACAGGTCGCGCTGGTCGCAAGGGGATTTCGGCCTTGATTGTTCCCGGTCGTCAAAAGGCCAAGGCTGAGCGCTTGTTGAAGTTTGCCAAGCTGACTGCCGAGTGGAGCAATGCGCCTTCGGCGGATGATGTGAATGCGCGCGATGAAGATCGTATGTTGAACGATCCGTCCTGGTCCGAAGCGCTGAGCGAGGACGAGTTGAGCTTTGCGGGCAAGTTGCTGGCACAATATAAACCTGAGCAAATCGCGGCGGCCTTCTTGCGTTTGCACCGTACCAAACACTCTGCGCCAGAGCAGTTGGGTGAAGTCACGGACACAGGTCCGCGCAACAAGCGTGAGCCGCGCGAGCCACGTGCGCCGCGCGATTTCGGTCCAAGCTCATGGTTCTCGCTTTCGCTGGGTCGCAAGCATAAGGCAGAGCCGCGTTGGTTGCTTCCGATGCTGTGTCGCAACGGCAATATCTCCAAGGATGATATCGGCGCGATCCGTGTCCAGTATCAGGAGACGTTTGTTGAAGTGCAGACCTCTGCGGTTGAGCGGATGAAGAAAGAGTTGGGTGAGGGGCTTAATCTGGAGCAGGGCGCGAGCCTGACAGAATTGCCCGGCAAGCCTGATTTTGATGCGTCACCTGCTGGTCCGCCTGCGGATGGGCCGTCCAAGCCGTATAACAAAGGTCCGCGCGAGGATCGCCCGCGTGGTGACAAGCCGCGCTATGATAAACCGC
>NZ_JBAUHO010000224.1:0-1620 GCF_049680325.1 Planktotalea sp. | reverse complement strand
GCATTGACCCGAAGAGGGTCGGATTTGGAGAATTACGATGTTTGAAGCAACAACAAACCCCGAAGCCCGTACTGCAATGAATAACGCTCACGCCGCGCGGGGGCAGATGATGGCAGACTTTCTGGTGTGGCTGCGCGGACCGCTGCGCTGGTAAGCATTTCCGCTGGCGGCGTGCACACGCCTTACGGAATGAAGCGGGGCCAGTGGATTGCTCCACTGGCCCCGCAGTATTTAAAGCTAACTTGTGTTTAAACGAAGAACTGCGCGCCGTTGGCCGAGATGGTCGAGCCGTTGATAAAGCCCGCATCGTCAGAGACGAGGAAAGCAACTGCGCGTGCAATCTCTTCAGGCTCACCCAGGCGACCTGCAGGGATTTGCGCGATGATGCTTTCGCGTACTTTTTCCGGCACGGCCATCACCATATCTGTCCCGATGTAGCCAGGGCAGATCGCATTGGCCGTGATGTTGGCGCGTGCGCCTTCTTGGGCCAACGACTTCACAATGCCCAGATCGCCTGCTTTGGTTGCGGCATAGTTCACTTGGGCAAATTGGCCTTTCTGGCCGTTGATCGAAGAGATTACCACGATGCGACCGAATTTACGCTCACGCATGCCGGGCCAGATCGGGTGGACTGTGTTGAACACGCCTGTGAGGTTTGTGTCGATGACCTCATGCCATTGCTCGGGCGTCATCTTGTGGAAAGGGGCGTCCCGGGTGATGCCTGCGTTTGCCACAACAACCTCAACAGGACCCAGATCGGATTCGACCTGCGCGATGCCCGCCTTCGAGCTTTCGTAATCTGCGACGTTCCATTTGTAGGTCTTGATGCCGGTTTCAGCAGTAAATGCTGCTGCGGCCTCATCGTTGCCTGCGTAGGTCGCGGCGACGGTATAGCCTTTATCTTTGAGCTCTTTGGAAATAGCGGCGCCGATCCCGCGGCTGCCTCCGGTAACTAGTGCGACACGCGACATGTAAATTCTCCCGATAGTAATGTTGTTGCCGTGGTGGCGTTGGGCGCGCAATTATCTTGCGCGCCCAGTCTTTCTTATGGCCGTTCGAGGCACATGGCAACACCCATACCGCCACCAATGCACAAAGTTGCCAGACCTTTTTTGGCGCCACGGCGCTTCATTTCGAACAACAGCGTGTTGAGAATGCGTGCACCGGACGCGCCGATCGGGTGACCGATGGCAATTGCGCCGCCGTTGACGTTCACAATCGCCGGATCCCAGCCCATGTCCTTGTTGACGGCACAGGCCTGTGCGGCGAAGGCTTCGTTGGCTTCAACCAGATCAAGGTCTTGTGGCTTCCAGCCCGCTTTTTCCAACGCCTTGCGTGAGGCATAGATTGGACCTGCGCCCATGATGGTGGGGTCAAGCCCTACTGTGGCGTAGGATGCAATGCGTGCCAAAGGCTCGATGCCGCGCTTTTCGGCATTCTCTGCGCTCATCAGTAGTGCACCAGCTGCACCATCGTTCAGGCCCGACGCATTTGCCGCTGTGACCGAGCCGTCCTTGGTGAAAGCAGGGCGCAGTTTGGCCATCGCGTCCATTGTGGCGCCGTGGCGGATGTATTCATCAGCATCCACAATGGTGTCACCTTTGCGACCCGGCACTGTGT
>NZ_JBAUHO010000223.1:0-2285 GCF_049680325.1 Planktotalea sp. | reverse complement strand
GAACATAATTGGCGGCGATGTGAGCAAGGCACGATTGGCCTTTCGTGCAGAGGCTGGACAGACGCCACAACTTGACCTCGATCTGAGCTATTCCAACGCAAGCCTGCGTTTCATGAAACAGATGCCGCCCGTACAGGGCGGGCGCGGTTACTTGCGGATTGAAGGCAACCGTTTTCTTGCGACAACCGAGGCGGGCTATGTGAATGCCGCCAAAGGCGGGCGCATCAATGTGGCGGGAACGTCTTTCGAAATACCTGACATGCGCGTCAGGGGGGCACGCGCAATCGTACGATTAGCGACCAAAAGCACAATCACGGGCGCGTTGTCGATGCTGGATCAAAAGCCGTTCGAGTTTCTGAGCAAAGCCGGACAAAGTGTGACATTGGCAGATGGTCAGGCCGAGGTCACCGGGCGCATTGATCTGCCGCTTAAACAGAAAATTCCGGCCCCCGAAATTAAATACAATATCGCAGGTAAGATCACGGGCGTTCGCAGCACAAGCCTGGTCGAAGGGCGCGTGCTGGTCGCAGATCAACTGGATCTGCGCGCAAATACAAGCGGGATTGATTTACAAGGATCAGGACGCATTGATGCGGTTCCCTTTAAGGGAGCATGGAGCATGCCGCTTGGCAAAGCGGGGGCAGGGAGCCAGTTAACAGGCCAGATCGAGCTTTCCGAACGCTTTGTCGACACCTTTAACATCGGTCTGCCGCCCGGTTCAGTATCAGGCAAAGGGCAGGGCGACATAACCCTTGATCTGAAACCCGATGCCGCCCCTAGCTTTGCGCTGACATCGAATTTGACAGGTGTGGCACTGCGCATCGACCCGCTGGGTTGGAGCAAGGGGGCAAACACGCGCGGTGCGCTGTCGGTGCGCGGCTCGCTTGGTGGCAAGACCTCAGGCCCGCCAAAGGTTGAACGCCTGTCGCTGGACGCGCCTGGCCTGAAAGCCAGTGGATCCGTTACGATAAATGCGAATGGAACGCTGGAACGCGCAAGTTTTGATCGCGTGCAGGCAGGGGACTGGCTGGATGCGCCGATCACACTTAGCGGGCGCGGCGCAAATGCCACTCCGGGCGTCAACATTGCAGGGGGCGTTTTGGATATGCGCCGCATTCCCGCGCAAAATTCAACAGGGTCGGGCGCGGCCGTTCCGCTATCGGTTAAACTGAACCGCTTGCAGGTGACTAAAGACATCGCATTGCGCGATTTTACGGGAACCTTTGTCTCTGATCGCGGGTTGAACGGGTCGTTCAACGGGCAATTGAACGGCGACATGCGCATCACAGGACAAACCATTCCAAAAGGCGGGCGCACGGCGGTTCAAATCAAATCCACCAACGCGGGCGCGACAATCAGCGCCGCCGGCCTTCTTGAAAACGCAAACGAGGGGGCAATGACCCTGACCCTTAGCCCGCGTGCGAGCGCGGGGCATTATGACGGAACTCTAGAAATCGCAAATCTACGTCTTCGCGATGCGCCGCCTGCGCTGGCCGTTCTCAGCGCGGCCAGCGGTATCGGGTTGCTTGAACAAATGGACGGACGCGGACTGATGTTTACCGAGGTTTCAAGCACATTTCGGATAACGCCAAAGACAGTCACCGTCACGAAGGCCAGCGCTGTCGGCCCGTCCTTGGGGCTGTCGGTTGATGGCTATTATGACGTCGCGAGCAAGACTATGGATATGCAAGGCGTGGTTTCGCCGTTTTTTGCGATCAACGGGATTGGTTCGATCTTGACGCGCAAGGGCGAAGGGCTCATTGGCTTCAGCTACACATTGGACGGCGCCGCGGCGTCGCCGCGCGTTCAAGTTAACCCGCTGTCCTTGTTCACCCCCGGGATGTTCCGCGAAATCTTCCGTCGTCCGCCGCCGCAACTAAGCCAGTAAGACAAAGCGCCTAAATATATGAAACTCAGTGATTTCGACTTCGATCTGCCGGAGGCATTGATCGCAACGCGCCCTGCCAAGCCGCGCAGCTCTGCACGGCTGCTATTGGCAGATGGCGCGGCGTTGCAGGACAGGCATGTCTATGACTTGCCCGATATTTTCCAGCCGGGCGATCTTTTGGTTCTGAATGATACCAAGGTCATTCCCGCGCGCCTTTTCGGACTGCGCAAACGCGAAAGCGAACATGGCTCTGGTGAAGCAAAGATCGAAGTGACATTGCTGGAACCTAGCGCGCAGCAAGGGGCCTGGCGCGCGCTTATCAAGCCATTGCGAAAGATCAAAGAGGGCGAACAGGTCACATTTTCGCCAGCTCTAAGCGCGACTTTGATGTCTAAAG
>NZ_JBAUHO010000222.1:0-4202 GCF_049680325.1 Planktotalea sp. | reverse complement strand
CCTCAAGCCAAAGTAGGCACAAAAGTAGGCGCGCCGCCTCCGGTGATGAATAAAATTAAATAAAATCAACGGTATTATTGAGTTTAGTGGCGGAGACGAAGGGATTCGAACCCTCGAGACCCTTCCGGGCCTACTCCCTTAGCAGGGGAGCGCCTTCGACCACTCGGCCACGTCTCCGCCGACGGGGATATCCTTGATACGGGAGGGGATACAAGTCGGAAAACGCATGATTTGCGTAAAAAGCGGTGATTAATCCAGTTGGGCCATCACATCCATATATTGCTGCTTCACTGCATCGGCCCGGGTTGCCACAAACACTTGGCTTGTCGCGCGCCCGTCCGTTGCGATCAGTGTGGCACCAGAGGTTTCGCCCTCGCAAGCCACGGTGATGGGCACTGCGCGGGGGGTGAACAGCTCGGGGTGGGTGCAGGCGATCACGGCAGCGGGATCATGTAGCGAGCAGCCGTCGTGCTTTCCAACTGTCGTGTAGAAATGCAGATAGAAGCGGCTCATCTTGTTAATCATTCCGCCAAGGCGCGGGGCGGCGGCTTCCATCGTGTTGAAGTCTTGCGCAGTACAAAGGATGCGGTGTGTCACATCCAGGCCGACCATCTCGATACGCGCGCCAGAGGCGAAGACGCGTTCGGCGGCGTGGGGGTCGTGGTAGATATTGGCCTCCGCGTGGGGCGTGATGTTGCCGCCTTCCTCGAGCGAGCCGCCCATAAGCACGATCCGCGCAACGTTTGTTGCGAACTCGGGATCGAGATCGAGCGCGTCGGCAATATTGGTAAGGGGGCCGATGGGGCAAAGGACCAGCTCGCCCCTATGCTCGCGCGCCATACGGGTGAGGAATTCGGCGGCGGATTCAGCGATGGCTTTGCCCTTGGGTGTCTCGGCAGGCATGTCGCCAAATCCTTCGCTGCCGTGAACATTGTGCGAGGGGGCAAAGGGGGGCAGGGCGCGAGGTTTTGCGGCTCCTTGGGCGACGGGAACGTCATGCAGGCCAGCCCATTCGAGCAAACGTAGCGCATTGCGGGTCGCTTGGGAGACTGTGACATTGCCGAAGATCGTGGTGAGACCGAGCAGATCGATGTCGGCGGCTGCGGCGGCATAAAAGATCGCCATGGCGTCGTCGATGCCCGGGTCTGTGTCAATGATGAGTTTGATGGGGTTGGGCATGGGGGTGTGTCCAGATTGAGATGGCAGTAGGTTGGACCGAATTTGGGGGGAGGTGCAACGGCTAGGGTCGAGTTTGGGTACGATTGCGGAGCTTTCGGCCCATTGCTGCCGTTCACGTCCACCTCAGGATGCTGCAGTGCGGCCCGTCATTGCGGACATTCGTGCATCTTGCAGCATTTTTGCTGGCTGAAACGTCGGTATGCGGAGAGGGTGTGTGAAAACTTCCCCGCTTTTCCGTAATGATGGTATGATTTCCGTATTCGGTGCGGAGGTTGTTCATGGCGCAATTTATCGAAGGTTTGGATCGCCAGCAGACGATGTTGCTGCCTGAACATCTTGATGATTATGTTGACGAGAACAGCCCGGTTCGTGCCATTGATGCCTTTAGCGACATGCTTGATCTCGCATCACTTGGCTTCAACGCGCGGCCTGCTGGCACGGGTCGGCCGGGGTATCATCCTGGGTTGATGCTGCGGATTTATCTCTATGGATATCTCAATCAGGTGCAGTCATCGCGACGGTTGGAACGGGAGTGCGGCCGCAACCTGGAGCTCATTTGGCTGACAGGTCGGTTGAAGCCTGACTTCAAGACGATTGCTGACTTCCGCAAAGATAACGGCCTCGCGATCCGCAAAGTGTGTCAGCAGTTCGTGGCGCTATGCCGCAACATGGGCTTGCTCGACGCAGATGTGGTTGCGATTGACGGCAGTCGGTTCAAGGCTGTGAATGCCAAGGCCAAGAATTATACGCGCGGTAAGCTGCGCCAGAAGCTGGGCGAGATCGACAAAGCAATTGAGCGCTATTTGGGGGAGTTGGATCGTGCCGATGAGGTGTTTGAGCAGACGGGCACAGTTCTGCCAGAGGCGCGCATGGAGCGGACCCTTCGAAAGCTGGAGCATCTGCAAAAAGAGGCCGCGCGTTACAGATCAATTGAACAGCGCATGGATGAGACAGGTGAGACGCAGGTCTCACTGAGCGATCCTGACGCCCGCTCCATGGCAACAACAGCGCGGATGCCGCGCATTGTGGGTTATAACGTGCAAACGGCTGTTGAGGCGGACCATCACCTGATCGTTGCGCATGAAGTCACGATGTTTGGGTTTGATCGTGATGCCTTGTCGATGATGGCTGTGGCGGCCCGCGATGAAATGACGACAGATCAGCTCACGGCAATCGCGGATAAGGGCTATTACAAAGGCGAAGAAATTGTTGCAAGCGAAGAGTCTGGCATCTCGGTTGTCGTTCCCAAACCCATGACATCAAACGCCGGCGCACGTGGCCAGTTTGACAAAGCTGACTTTGCATATGACCGCGATCTGGATGTCTATGTGTGCCCAGCAGGCGAGAACCTGACTTACCGATTTACTGGCCAGCAAGACGGCAAAGCGATCAGGTCGTATTGGTCGGGAGCTTGCGCCGATTGCGTCATCAAGGACAAATGCACGACCAGCAAAGAACGACGTGTTCGCCGGTGGGAGCATGAAGATGTGCTTGAGCGCGCGCAAGACCGACTTGATGCTGACCCAGCCCAACTGGCTGTCCGCAGCATGACCGTTGAGCATCCATACGGCACCATCAAATCATGGATGGGGGCCACCCACTTCAAGATGCGCACCCTGAAAAACGTCGCCACCGAGATGGCATTGCATGTGCTTGCCTACAATATGACCCGCGTCATGAAGATCATGGGCATTCCGGCGATGATCGCAGTGATGAAGGCGTAAGAGACCTCATCTGCCCTAAAATTTGCGCCCAAAATGCCTGATCGCTCTCAGTTAGCCACCGCCGTCCCCACAATCCATCAGGGCAGCCCAAATGACGATCTCACGCCAAACCGAACACAAACGTCGAAAACGACACCGGGCCTCGCGAGCAAAAGAGTTTCCACACACCCTCTCCGCAGACTGTGAGTTCAATTGCGCCGAGATTTCGCAGTCGCAGCGAATGGCCGGTTCGACGGGCCGCAGTGCGGCATGATCGTCGATGGGCGAACGGCAGCTAAGGGCCGGTCGCAACAAGCTGAATTTTCTGCTCAAGCTAAATGCAGCGGGACGGCATTTGGTAAAGAGGACTCTTTCCAGACTTTTGCTGCGCAAGTCGTCTATTTCCGGTTTGGGCCGTACCTAAATATCCCGCCCTGCAGCGGTACCAGAGTGTCAGTGCCCGATAAGATCGGACAAAACACGGCGCCGCTCGCCTACACAATATGACCTAGCCGCAGTGGAACGCGCTCACGCTCGGGACGCTTCAATGCTTCAGCGTATTTTATGGCATTGCCGTCGATGCCATCATGCCAAAGCTTCGATACAAAGTCGCGGGCGTCTTGCACTGTCATGTCTTTGAGTAAGGCCGAGAGAGCCATAAAAAGCTCGTCCTCGGTGAGGGATGCCGCGCGACACATAGCGTCCTCATAATAGGATGGATCGTTCAGGACATATTCACTCAACGGCATCAGCGCGACATTCTCGGCCGGAATCGCCAAGAAAATCGTATCCTGTATGGTCGTTAGAAAGTCCCGGCGGGATGTGGAGACTGGTTTGCCCTCGCTCTTCGCATCGGCGTAGGCTTCTCTCGTTTTGCGCAACTGCGACGCCGCCTAAGAAAACACCAACTCGTGCTTTTGGTCTGGAAGGCAGAAATTGGTACATGTCTCAATGCGCGTGATCAGAGTTGTTACCTCGGCTTCGAGATCAAAACTCTCGAACCAAGCGCGATCCGTTTTCGGTTTTCTAGCCATCCGCCCTCTCAAGATACAATAAACGTTAGTATATTATTGTAACACAGATCTGTGGTTCGACAAGACGATACATATCAAGCAATCCTGCTGGCGACGTCAGTCGAAGTGCCGGGAAAGCGCGGGTATCTCTCGAGCATACGAACAAAAAAAGGGGAACCGCGTTGCCGCGGCTCCCCTGTCCTGTCAGTCGATGGTTTCGCTTCAATCAAGCAACCAGCGCCAATCCACCGCTGGCGTCCGGCTGTTGATCCCCGCTCTGCACAAACGGAATGATCGAGAACGTCTG
>NZ_JBAUHO010000221.1:0-3614 GCF_049680325.1 Planktotalea sp. | reverse complement strand
CACCGGGAGAAATACACGTCGACCCTAGCCAGTTCGCACTATTTTGGACGCTGCCAGAGGGGCGTGCTTTGCGCTATATTGTTGGAATAGGACGAAAGGGCTTGTATGAGGCGGGTGAGTTTTATGTCGCAGCAAAACGTGAATGGCCACGTTGGACCCCTACGCCATCGATGATCAAACGCAATCCAAAGAAATATAAGAAGTTTGCGAAGGGCGTACCCGGTGGCTTGAAAAACCCGCTCGGAGCTCGGGCACTTTATTTGTATCAACCGGGCCGTGGCGATACCTATTTGCGGATCCATGGCACACCAAATCCCGACACTATTGGACAGCGCGTTTCGAATGGGTGCGCGCGGTTAACCAATGATCAGATCATAGATTTTTATGAGAAAGTGCCGCTTCAGACACGCGTAGTTTTGAACCCAATTGTAACTTGAAGATTAAAGTGGGTAGCCACGTCGATCAGATGCAGGGCTACAATTCATTACATTTGAAATCTGGCAAAGGCCGTTCAAAACCGCGAAATAAGATGAGGAGAAAAGCAGTAAGAGTCAGTTAAAGGCTCAAACCGAAAGGCAAAAGTATGAAAAATGGTTTGAAGGCAGCATCGCGTCGCAAAGTGTTGAGCGGACTTAGTGCTACGATTTTGTTCGCCCCGACCTATCTGCGTGCGCAGGAGCAGGGCGGTGTTCGTCGCAATTCATCTTCGTTTCGCATACATGATTGGCAGGATCATTTCGATAAAATTGGAAAAGGAATCTTGCTTTCTGATACTGTGACGATGGTCCTACAGCATTGGACACCTGATGGGGAAATGCGAATTTATCCAACTTCGGTACCTTTGACCGAAGACCTTACAAGGCGCGGGTATACGGAAGTGGTAGAGAAGCGCGTCAACCCAGGCTGGACCCCGACACCTTCTATGCGCGAACGCGATCCTGAGTTGCCCATCCATGTCAAAGGTGGTGATCCGAAAAATCCACTTGGTTCGCGCGCGCTGTATTTATCTTGGCAGTTCTACCGAATTCATGGAACGGCAGACACTCGTAAGATCGGTCGTAAGTCCTCGAGCGGTTGCATTGGTCTTTACAATGAACACGTCGAGGAGGTGTTTGAACGCTCTCCCGTCGGAACTCAGGTAAAGCTAATATAATGTCCAAATCAGGTATCTTCATCGTTGCATTGCTCATCCTTGGAGGCGGAACATTTATTTGGCAGCAAACAGCACCGGCGGTTCCAGCCGGACACTCGATGACCCCGCCGGATTTGTCAAACGTTGGTGAGGGGAAGCCAATTGCGAATGTGATTGTTCCTGCCGAATTTTCTGAAAATGCAAAAATTGGTAAGCGTGTCTTCGCAGCCAAATGCTCGGAATGTCACGGCAAGAATGCGGCTGGACAAAATGGTGTTGCCCCGCCCCTAGTTCACAAGATTTACGAACCAAGTCATCATGGTGATGGCGCATTTCTAGTTGCAGCAAAAAATGGTGTCAGATCACATCACTGGAAGTTTGGGAATATGCCACCGGTCGAAGGTTTGACGGACGGCGATTTGAAAATGGTTGTCGCATATGTACGCGAACTTCAACGCGCCAATGGCATCAAATAACTAAAGGACTAACTCAATGGCTAAGAAAATCCTTATCCCTTCTGTCTTAATTGCGTTTATCGGCGTTGCTGCAATGGCGCATAACGGAGCTACAGGCATTGTAAAAGAACGCATGGACGGCATGTCTGCAATGGGCAAAGCCGTTAAAGCCCTAACGCCGATAATGCGTGGAGCCGTAGAATATGACGCTGACAAAGTTCGCAGCGCTGCTGACGTTATGATCAAGCACGCGGGCGAGCAAATGATATCTCTGTTTCCAGAGGGCACAGGTGGAATGCCATCCTCTGCCTTGCCAGCGGTATGGGATAATTGGGAAGAATTTTCCAAAATTTCAAATGAACTCAAAGCCTATGCTGAAGGCATGAAGATTGCGGCTGGCAACGGTCTTGCAGAGGATGCTGTAGAGCAAGACGACGCAATGATGGGCGGATCGAATGACACGATGATGGGTGAAACCACAGAAGACGCTATGGGTGGTGATGCCATGGGCGCCGAGACAATGATCACGGCCGAGATGTTCGCAACGATGCCGGCGGACACGGCGTTTGCGTCTGTTGCGCAAACCTGTTCGGCTTGCCACCAGAAATTCCGTGCGAAAGAAAATTAAGTCGATGGGGATCTGGAAGTGGGCGTTTGCGACATCTGCAATCACCGGGATCGCAGTGATTGGCGCGCTTGTTGTGTGGCCAATCGGGCAGGAAGTTTCCCCGATCACGCTGACGGGTAATGTCAAAAAAGGCGGCTACCTTGCGCGGGCAAGTGGCTGCATCGCCTGTCACACCAATTTTGAAGGCGGTGGAAAGCCTTTAGCTGGCGGGGTCAAATTGGATACCCCCTTTGGCGCGCTCTATTCCGCGAACCTGACAAGTGATCCCGAATTGGGTATTGGCGGTTGGACTGTTGAAGAATTTGCTAAAGCGGTTCGCCAAGGCATTTCGCCTGAAGGGGAGCCGTATTATCCGGCATTCACCTATCCGTTTTATGCAAACTTTAGTGACCAAGACATCGCTGATCTGTATGCAGCGTTTCAAACTGTAAAGGCTGTGCCAGAAGCGGCACCAGCTAACGAAATGCCGTTTCCGTTTAATCAGCGTTGGGGACTTAAAGTCTGGCGCGCAGCCTTCCTTAAGCCACCTGCTACGGACCCAATTTCCGGTCAAGATCCCGAATGGAACCGCGGTCGTGAATTGGTCGGAGGCGCGACGCATTGCGCAGCATGCCACACGTCTCGTAACTTCATTGGGGCGCGAAAGAGCGCTGATGAGCATTTTGCGGGCAATCCGTCTTTGCCTGGGGGCAGTAAAGCTCCTGCTATTGATTATAAGACCCTGCGAAAGCGCGATTGGACAGTGGATTCGCTGGCCTATGCTTTGAAGACTGGAATTATGCCCGACGGCGATACTTTTGGCGGTTCGATGAGCGAAGTTGTCCAGCAGGGCACACGTTTTCTAACGAATGAAGATCGTCGCGCAATGGCAGTGTATTTGATGGACGATCACAGCGGAGGATGACCAATCTTTTGAATATCCGCTAACACGAAATTTGATAGGATTAAGAGCACGATGCATCTAACACGACGCCATTTTCTAATGAGTTCCGCAGGGGCTGTTTTTGCGCGTCCCTCGTTTGCGCAAACCGCAGTGAAACCGCAGGTTTTGAAAGCGAGCGTCGCTGACGTTCAATTGCTGCCAGAGGGTTACGGACAAACCTCAATTTGGGGATATGAAGGCAGCACGCCGGGTCCAGAAATTCGAGTTGTTAAAGGTGCCCGCGTTCAGCGAACGCTCTTGAATGAAGTGCCTGATCCGACGTCTGTGCATTGGCACGGCATCAGGATTGATAATGCAATGGACGGAGTCTCTGGCCTGACACAGGCCGCGGTTAAAACGGGCGATACGTTCGAGTACGATTATGTTGCGCCCGATGCTGGTACTTTTTGGTATCACGCGCACAATCGCTCCTATGAACAAGTCGCACGCGGCTTGTCCGGGCCGCTTATCGTTGAA
>NZ_JBAUHO010000220.1:0-1645 GCF_049680325.1 Planktotalea sp. | reverse complement strand
GCTTGTGATTAACGCCCTCGCCCTTGATTACGATTTCATCGCCGCGCGCATTCATTTCCAATAGCAGCGTGCGCGACACCTGCCGTGCAATCGATGCGTCAGGCTTTGCGGGAGGAGAGGGTTTTTCAGTCTCTAAATCCTTTTTTAGAGCCTGATTTAGAACATCTTGCTCTGCCTCGAAACTATCGCGCGAAGCGGCGCTGAGCGCGGACAGAAGCCGACGTGGCGCAGTGGGATCATTCAGCAAAGCCTTGGAGAGTTGCAGCCCCATACGTTCGCCCATCTGGGTGGGGAACTTGAGCGCATTGCCAAGGGTGCCTGCCACGGGAATGAAGGATTTGATCTTGGAGCGTTTCGCCCGCGAGGCATTGGCGAAAAGCGTTTGCAGCGCTGCCTTTTCAGTCTCGAACACGCCAGCTTCGACCGCTTTCACCACAATACGCGCGCGCTCGAAATAGCTGAGACCAACGCGGATTTCATTCTCTTCGATCATCGCCACATAGGCATCGGGTGCCTCGCGCGGGGCGGTGATGATGGCCTTGGCGCTTTCGCTGCCGATGGCGCGCAGGGCTTGCAGGCGCCGCCAGCCGGAAATCAGACCAAAGCGCCCATCGCCCAGGTCCACCACTTCAATCGGGGTTTGCTGACCGCGCGCTTCCAGCGAGCTGCGCAGCACCGCCATATCATCGTCATCCACCGCGATGCGATCGCGCACCAGATAGTTTTCATCGATCAGGGACAGGGGCACATTGGTAATCATCCGCCCTTCCGCACGGGCGCGGCGCAGGGTTTCGGACAGCTCTTCAAGCGCCGCAACGGTTGATGCATCGCCGGCCACAGAGGCAATCGGCGGGGCAGGGTGGCGCGAGAGGCCCGCGATGGATTTGCTCTCCAGCGGAGCATCCAGATCACGCGCCCGTTCTAAAGACTGAGCCGGGGCAAGGCGTTTACGTTTGGCCATTATATCATCTCCTTTGAAAGGGAGGCAGGGAAACAGAAGGGTGTGAAGCGCGCGTTACCCATCCGAACGCTCCTCCGCCAGTTCATCGCGCCGCCAGACACCCAAGAGCAGCTCTTTGAAGGCCGCGTAGGTCGCATCAAATGTTTCGCGCCCGCGCACATAGGTCTCGCGGTTGAAATCGCGGTAATCCGCCTCGTAGATGCCGCTGACCTGTTCACCCGCTTGCCCGATCAGCGCGGTGAAGTCCTGACGGTGGGGCGACAGCGTGCGCCCGAGATAGGCCTGCATGAGGCCTGCCAGTTCGGCCTGCTGGGCGCCGTCATAGCGCGTGACGACCGCGCGCACGGCGTCCCATTCAAAGTTCAGCTCATCGCGCCCCAAAGCGCGGGCTGCGATGTTTTCGCCCTCTTCAATGCTGGCAAAGGTGGAATGCAGCATGTCAAAGAAACGCCCCGTTGAGTCGAACTCAAGGAAGGAGGCACCAAGAGGCACCAGCAGGATATCAGAGGCGGCGAGGCCGTTGATGGTGAGGTAGCCAAGGGCAGGGGGGGTGTCGATGAAGATCAGATCGTATTTATCCAGCACGCCGTCGGCCTCAAGGCTTTCTGTGAGCGCATCCCACAGCTTCCAGCCGCGCGCTTGCATGCGCCAGACGGGGATCTGGAATTCAGCCCAGTAGAGGTT
>NZ_JBAUHO010000219.1:0-2549 GCF_049680325.1 Planktotalea sp. | reverse complement strand
GCGTAACACAACATGGACGTTCTCTCGTGACGTCGACCTGAAGTTCGATTTCGTCGGCGTAAACTATTACGACGGTCAGGGCTTCATGGTTCCTAAATCTCTTGGCGTATCTTCTGCGAAAGAGCTTGATGGCGCGACTGTCTGCATCCAGACAGGCACAACAACAGAGCTGAACTTGGCGGACTTCTTCCGTATCAACAACATCTCTTATGAGCCAGTTCCAATCGAAACAAATGCTGAAGCACAGCCGCTGTACCTTGAAGGTGCATGTGACGTTTACACGACAGACGCGTCTGGTCTGGCCGCGACACGCGCAGCGTTCGAAAACCCAGCAGATCACATCGTTCTTCCAGAGATCATCTCTAAAGAGCCACTTGGTCCACTGGTTCGTCACGGCGATTCCGAGTGGGGCGACGTTGTTCGTTGGTCTTTGAACGCACTGATCGCAGCTGAAGAGCTGGGTGTAACATCTGCAAACATCGGCGAGATGAGCGCAGCTGCGGGTAACAACCCTGAGATCAACCGTTTGCTCGGTACAGAAGGCACACTGGGCGAAATGCTCGGTCTTGACGCTGACTGGGCCAAGAAAGCCATCATGGCTGGCGGCAACTACGGTGAGATCTTCGAAAAGTCCATTGGTGAAAACACGCCAGTTGGTCTGTCTCGTGGTCTGAACGCTCAGTGGAAAGACGGCGGTCTTCTCTACGTTCCACCATTCCGTTAAGTCGGATATATAAGGAAGGGCGCGGTACATTCCGCGCCCTTCTTTCCTACCTCAAAGATTAGAAAAAGCAGCCCCTGAGCCATGAACGGATCAACCGTCAGGCTAACACAGAGGGCCGCAAATCAGGGAACAGTCCATGACGACTCTATCTGACCCTCCCAAGGGCGGCTTCCGCTTATCAATGTTGATTAACGATACGCGCTATCGTTCATACACATTCCAATTCATCGCACTGGTTATTCTCATTGCTGCCTTTGCTTATCTGGCAAGCAACCTGATTAGTAACCTCAATGCGGCTGGCCTGAAGCTTTCATATAAATTTCTGAGCGAACCTGCCGGCTATGACATTAACCAGCGTTTGATCGAATACTCATCGCAATCCACGCACCTGCGTGCTGCTGTTGTCGGTGCTTTGAACACGCTTCTTGTCGCGGTCATCGCCTGCTTCTTTGCGACGGTGCTCGGCGTGATTGTCGGTGTTCTGCGCCTGTCCAACAACTGGCTTATCAACAAGCTGATGGGCATCTACGTTGAACTTTTCCGTAATGTGCCGGTTCTGATCTGGATCTTGATTATTATGGCCGTCTTCGTTGCGATCCTTCCGCAACCCCGCGATTTCCGCGGTGCGGACGCGACTGCGAGCATGGTCTTGGGATCCTTCGCCTTTACGGGGCGCGGTTTTTACATGCCTGCACCCGTCTTTGGCCCTCTGTCTGGCCTCGTGATTGCGACCTTTGTTGCATCGCTTGTCGGGATCTGGGGGTATCGCAAATACGCCAAGAAGCAATTGTTCGATCATGGTCGCATGGTTTCGACATTCTGGCCTTCGGTCGCGATGTTCTTCATCCCGACATTGGTTGTATTCTTCATCTTGGGACGACCCATCGGGCTTGATTATCCGGCTTTGAAGGGCTTCAACTTCCAGGGCGGCATATTCGCACGTAACTCCCTGATCGCCTTGACCTTCGCCCTTTCGATCTACACGGCAGCCTTTATTGCCGAGAACGTGCGCGCGGGTATTCTTGCGATTTCCAAAGGTCAGACCGAAGCCGCTGCGTCGCTTGGCCTGCGCCCCGGGCGGATCATGAACCTTGTGGTTCTGCCGCAGGCGCTGCGCGTGATTATCCCACCGCTTATTTCGCAATATCTGAACATCACCAAGAACTCGTCTCTGGCGATTGCTGTTGGTTACATGGACATCACTGGTACGCTAGGTGGCATCACGCTGAACCAAACGGGCCGCGCGATTGAAACGATTTTGCTGTTGATGTTGTTCTATCTCGTCATCTCGCTAAGCATCTCTGCGGTGATGAACGTCTATAACAATTCTGTTAAATTGAAGGAGCGGTAGGATGAGCGATACCAACACCACACCCGTCGCCTTCGTGCGCGATGCAATGCTCCCGGAGCAATCACCGCCAATGACAGCCGCAGGCCCGGTGGCATGGATCAAAACCAACCTGTTTGACGGTGTGTTCAACTCGATCCTGACGCTGGTTGCGATCTATTTCGTCTATCAGATCGTGTCTGGTGCCTTCCCGTGGTTCTATAACGGGGTCTGGACAACAAACTCTTTGGCCGAATGCCGTGAAATTCTTCAGGGCAAAACGGGCGGCTGTTTCTCGGTTCTTACCGAACGCTGGAACCAGCTCTTGTTCGGTTTTAAATATCCACCGGATCAATACTGGCGTCCGACGCTGGCATTCTTCGGGTTGTTCTTTGCGGCAGCACCTGTGCTGTTCAACAAATTGCCACGCAAGATGCTACTCATCACGGCGATCTTCCCCTTCGCAGCCTTCTGGCTGATCTGGGGCGGTTCGATCCT
>NZ_JBAUHO010000218.1:0-4619 GCF_049680325.1 Planktotalea sp. | reverse complement strand
CCGGGGCTGATTATCTATTCCGACGCACTGAACCATGCCTCAATGATCGAGGGCGTGCGCCGCAATGGCGGGGCCAAACGTATCTTCCGTCACAATGATGTGGCGCACCTGCGCGAGTTGCTGGCAGCCGATGATCCAAACGCGCCCAAGCTGATCGCTTTCGAATCGATCTATTCGATGGATGGGGATTTTGGCCCGATTGAAGCGATTTGCGACCTTGCAGATGAGTTCGGAGCGCTGACCTATATTGACGAAGTCCACGCCGTTGGCATGTACGGAGCACGCGGCGCTGGCGTTGCAGAGCGTGATCGCCTGATGCACCGCCTTGATATCATTAACGGAACATTGGCCAAAGCCTATGGCGTGATGGGTGGCTATATCGCCGCGTCCTATAAGATGTGTGATGCGATCCGCTCCTATGCGCCCGGTTTCATCTTTACCACGTCGCTTCCCCCTGCGGTGGCGGCGGGTGCAGCGGCCTCGGTGGCGCATCTCAAGCGGACGCCTGAACTGCGCGAGCAGCATCAAACACAGGCTAAGATATTGAAATTACGCCTGAAAGGGCTGGGTCTGCCAATCATCGATCATGGCAGCCACATCGTCCCCGTTATGGTCGGTGATCCTGTTCATACAAAAAAGCTCTCTGACATGTTGCTCGAAAATTTCGGGATTTACGTGCAACCGATCAACTTCCCGACTGTGCCGCGCGGCACAGAGCGTTTGCGCTTCACACCGTCGCCTGTTCACGGGCCAGACGAGATGAACAAGCTCGTGGAAGCCATGGACTCGCTCTGGTCCCATTGTGCGCTGAATCGTGCCGAATTAACGGCTTAGCCCTTATTCGGGTGCAGAATCAGTTGCACCATGCTAATCTCTGCCTAATAACATCGATCAGGGAATCGGGCTTGTGGATAAGTTGTGGGCAAAGCAGTAGCTTTTAGTATAGGGCAGGGCGTATGATCGGGCGCAGAAAATCGCGCAAATCAGAAGAGATTGACGTCGCTCCCAAAGGGTTCGACGACTTCGACCTGCGTCTTGGCGACATGATGCGCGGCGAGCGTGCGACGCTGGGCAAATCCTTGCTTGACGTGCAACGCGAGTTGAAAATCAAAGCCTCCTACATTTCTGCTATCGAAAACGCTGATCCCAGTGTTTTTGAAACCCCCGGCTTTATTGCTGGCTACGTGCGCTCATATGCGCGCTATCTTGGCATGAATCCCGAAGTCGCTTTTGAAGCCTTCTGCCGCGAGAGCGGATTTTCGACCGCGCACGGCATGTCCGATGAAGCGTCGACAATCAAGAAATCCCGCGCGGCTGAAATCATTGCCTCTTCGCAAGTGGGCCGTGATCCGTTTGCCCAGCCCAGCACACCCTTTGTGCCCACCGGGGACGCTTTTCTGTCACGGGTTGAACCGGGTGCCATAGGCTCCACATTGGTTCTTGTAACGTTGCTGGGTGCAATCGGCTTTGGTGGCTGGACTGTTTTGAACGAAGTCCAGCGCGTGCGCCTTGCGCCAGTTGACGAAACGCCTGTTGTTCTTGCTGATCTTGATCCCGTGACGCGCGCTTCTGCGCCTTTGGCGGAGATTTCCGAAAACGGTGTTGCGCCTGTGAGCGCAGGCTTGGCGCGTCCTGAACAGGACGGTCTGGACCGTCTGTATCGCCCGAAAGCGCTGGACACGCCTGTGCTTGTTGCACGTGACGCGCCAATTTCGATGATTAATCCACGTAGCCACGGTGCCTTTGCCACGAACGAGACGGAAGAGCCGCAAGCGCAGCCAACGTTGCTTGCCGACGGGACGGTGCAGGTTCCAACGCTTGGTGGCGCGGTGCCCCAAGTGGTCGAACAAATCCCCGGTCAGGTTCAACTGGTTGCTGTGCGCCCCGCTTGGGTCCGTGTCAGTGCAGCCGATGGCACCTCGGTCTTTGAGGGCATCCTGAATGCGGGCGACACCTATCCAATTCCGATGACAGAAGACCCGGCGACATTGCGCGTTGGTGAATCTGGCGCAATCTACTTCTCGCTTAATGGTCAGCACTATGGCCCCGCCGGCCCACGCGGTCAGGTGACGTCGAAGGTTGCGCTTTCTGCTGCGGCAGTTGCTGAAAAATACGAGGTTGCCGATCTGAACGTCGATCAAGATCTCGCGCGCCTTGTTGCCGAGGCCCAGGGCATCCAGATCCCGTCAGAGTAAGCGGCAAGCAAGTTTCGACAATTCAACGCATTGCCTGAGCACATAGCGCGTCCTATGTAGAGCGTAGCTCATCGCTTGCTCAAAAAGGGACACACTATGTCGCTGAATCACGTTCGCCCTTGGAAAAACATCTACCGCCGCACGTCGCGTCAAATCATGGTCGGGAATGTCCCGGTGGGCGGTAATGCACCCATCGCAGTGCAAACCATGACCAACACCGACACATCCGATGTCGCTGCGACCGTTGCGCAGGTGCAAGCAGCGGCAGAGGCGGGCGCAGATATCGTGCGCGTGTCCACGCCTGATGAAGCCTCGACCAAAGCGCTCAAGGAAATCGTACGCGAAAGCACGGTGCCGATCGTCGCTGATATCCACTTCCACTACAAACGCGCTATCGAAGCAGCAGAGGCGGGCGCGGCCTGCCTACGTATCAACCCCGGTAATATCGGTGACGAAAAGCGTGTTAAAGAAGTGATCCAAGCGGCCAAGGACCACGGATGCTCGATCCGCATTGGCGTAAATGCGGGCTCGCTTGAAAAGCACCTTCTGGAAAAATATGGCGAACCTTGCCCTGATGCGATGGTTGAAAGCGGATTGGAGCATATCCGCATTTTGCAAGACAATGATTTCCACGAGTTCAAGATCAGCTGCAAAGCGTCAGACGTGTTTATGTCTGCTGCAGCCTATCAGAAATTGGCCGATGCCACAGATGCGCCAATCCACCTTGGTATCACAGAGGCAGGCGGATTGGTCAGCGGTACGATCAAATCTGCCATCGGCCTTGGCAATCTGCTTTGGATGGGCATTGGCGACACGATCCGTGTTTCTCTGTCTGCGGACCCTGTTGAAGAGGTTAAAGTCGGATTTGAAATCCTGAAATCCCTTGGTTTGCGTCATCGCGGTGTGAATATTATCTCGTGCCCGTCCTGCGCACGGCAGGGCTTTGACGTGATAAAAACTGTTGAAACCCTTGAGAAACGCCTCGAGCACATCAAAACCCCGATGAGCCTGAGTATTATCGGTTGCGTTGTGAATGGGCCGGGCGAAGCCTTGATGACCGATGTCGGCTTTACAGGCGGCGGCGCAGGGGCCGGGATGGTTTATCTTGCGGGCAAGCAAAGCCACAAACTCTCTAACGAGCAGATGGTAGAACATATTGTCGAGCAAGTAGAAAAGCGCGCGGCCGTTATTGACGCAGAACTTGAAGCCGAAGCGCAGGCCGCGGAATAAAGAAAACCTTTGGTTTCCTCTCTCTATAAATATCCCGGGGGGTACGGGGGGCTGGCCCCCCGTCTGGACTGCGGTACGGGGGGCTGGCCCCCCGCCTTAGTCAAATCATCCGCGTTCTTGATCGACGATCTGTTGCATCGCATCTAACGGCACATAGCCGCGAACCAATTGGCCGCCCATGACAAAGGTCGGTGTGCCGCGAATTTGCAAACGCTGCGCGAGTGCGCGTGTTTCGTCGATCTCGCGCGTGACCTCATCACTGTCCATTTTCGCAACGATTGCGTCAGCATCCAAACCCAACCCGTCAGCAAGGCGGGCAAGCGCGGCGCTGCTAGGCTCGCCGCTAAAAGCAATCAGCGCGTCATGCACGGCCTTATAGGCCGCGTCGCCAGCAACATGGCGGGTCGCAATCGCAAAACGGGACGAGGCTGTTGAGGCTTCACCCAGGATCGGGAATTCTTTGACGATCAGGCGGATATTACCATCGCTTTGCAGCAGTTGCTCAACTTCACTATGTGCTTTGCGGCAATAGCCGCAGCGATAGTCCAGAAACTCGACAACGGTCACGTCACCCTCGGGATTGCCGCCAACCCAAGAATAGCCATCGTTAAACAATGCATCCGCATTGGTAGAAACCAGCGAAAGATCGTCCTGTTCCTGCTGCGCGGCCTGACGCGCCTCCATCTGGTTGACGGCTTCGATGATAACCTCGGGGTTTTCCATCAAAAACGCACGTACCTCGGCGCGAAATGACTCGCGTTCAGGCGCACTCATCGCGGTCAGATCAAAGGCCTGCGCAGGTGCTCCTAGCGCAGCGATGCAAAGGCTCGTCGTGGCCAAAAGACGTTTCATAAAGGCACTCCCAATAGGTTACTTTTGTTGTTCTGCTGCACTGAGCACATCTTGTGCTCTTTGCCAAGGACCAGAGCCTTGCGGCAGGCGGGCAACCGCACGGTTTGCATGCAGTGCTGCATCTTTAAATCGCCCGTTCAATGCATGCCGCTCTGCCGCAGCGAGCGATGCCATGGCTGGTTGCCCCGTTAGCGCATAGGCGCTGCCCAGATCGCGAAGCACAGAGGGATCCCTGAAATCACGGGCGCGCGCAGCTTCCAGCGTTTGGAGCGCTTGCTTGGGTTGGCCGGCGGCCAGCAAGGCACGCCCATAACCACCCAGAATAAGGGCATTGTTAGGGAC
>NZ_JBAUHO010000217.1:0-3817 GCF_049680325.1 Planktotalea sp. | reverse complement strand
CAGGACTTCACCGCGCTGATCGGGCAAGCGGGCGAACAGGTCAGCGGCATCTATGAAGCGGATTACCGCGATTTCAATCGCGAGACCTATGTGCGCGGGCGCGAAACATTTGATGCGACCTACGGCGCCTTCAAGGAACTGCTCTTGGGCGTGTGGCGGCGCGATGAACTGGCCCAAAGCACCAAGGACGAGCGTTCGGATGGGTAACGCGCGCTTCATGTCCTTCTGCTTCCCTGCGCCCCTTTCACAGGAGATGACATAATGGCAAAACGTAAACGCCTTGCCCCCGCGCAGCCGCGCGATCTGGATGCACCGCTGGAAACCAAAGCCATCACCGGCCTGTCCTCCCACCCTGCCCCGCCGATTGCCAGCGTGGCCGGCGATGCCTCTACCGTGGCGGCGCTGGAAGAACTCTCCGAGGTCCTGCGCGCGGCGCGTGCAGAGGGGCGGATGATTACCGCCCTGCCGTTGGCGCAGATCGACGAGACCTATCTGGTGCGCGACCGCATCGCGGTGAACGATGAAGACATGCAGGCGCTGCGTACCTCGCTGCAAGCGCGCGGCCAGCAAACCCCTATCGAGGTGGTTGATCTGGGCGATGGTCGCTTTGGTCTGATCTCCGGATGGCGCCGTTTGCAAGCGTTGCGCGCTCTGGAACAGAGCACGGTCAATGCCATCATCACCGCGCCGCGCGAGGCCCCTGATGCCTATATCGCGATGATCGAAGAAAACGAAATCCGTGTCGGCCTTAGTTATTTTGAACGCGCACGCATTGTGGTGAAATCTGTTGAGGGCGGCGTGTTTGATAGTCACAAACACGCCTTGCAGAGTCTGTTTTCCACCGCCTCGCGCGCGAAACGCTCGAAGATAAAATCCTTCATTCCCGTGGCCGAGGTTCTGGGCAGTGCCCTGAACTTTCCCACCCAGATGGGGGAACGGTTGGGCCTGCAACTTTCCAAAGCCTTGACTAGCGATCCCTATGCCCCGCGCCGTATTCTCTCGGCGTTAAATGCGTTGCCACATGAGGATGCCGAGGCAGAGCAGCAACTTCTGGACGAGGCTCTGAAGCAGGGTTTAGAGACTAGGGAAAAGCCGATCCAACCCAAAATAAAACCCGCAACAGGGCGCTCGATCACGCCTGTTGTGGGGGTCACGCTGACAACCTCGGCGAGCGGGATCATGCTCTCTGGACCGCGCGTTGATCCAAAGCTGTTCGCAGATTTGCAGATCTGGCTGAAGGGGCGCGCGTAAATTCGCGCCTTAGCACGCCCTTAATCATTTGCGCCTAACCTACCGCCGGTTCAGCGGGAGGCAATCATGCAGGTTCTATACGCGCGCCCTCAACAGGTTTGGGGCAGTTACGCTCTTTCGGGCAAACGGGTGGTTGATCTTGCGTTGGTGATTTTGTGCGCGCCGCTCTGGCTTCCGCTTATCGCTCTTCTCTGGCTGGGGTCGTGGATCGAAGCGGGGCAAGGGTTTTATATTGAAAAGCGCGTTGGCTTTGGTGGGCAATTGTTCAACTGCTTCAAGATACGCACGATGCATTGCGATGTTGCGCGTGGTTGTGCTGCCATCAAATCCGCGAACGATCCGCGCGTTACCCGCTGGGGGCGACTCTTACGGCGCAGCTCTCTGGATGAACTGCCGCAATTGATCTGTGTGCTGAAGGGCGAGATGAGCCTGGTTGGCCCCCGCCCCGTTCCCCTGCCCGAGCTTTCCCGCTATGGCGCGCATCAGATGCGCTATCTGGCATTGCGCCCGGGTCTTACCGGTCTTTGGCAGGTCTCAGGGCGCAATGCCCTGCCCTATAGCGCACGCGTTGCGCTGGATCTGCGCTATGGCGCGCAGGTGTCCTTTCGGACCGATATGGGGATTTTGCTGGCGACGCTGCGCGAGATCTGGCGCATGTCAGGGCGGTAAGTGCTGCCCATTTGTTTCGCGCGCGAAACATTTGGAAAATGGCGGCGCGTAGAGTTCGGCCCGTTTAGAGTCTTATTCAGGCGTTCGATAACCGTTCGGATTTCTAACCTGCCAGTTCCAGACCGATCGACACATGGCTTCGATGTCATGCTCGGCTTTCCAGCCCAGCACCTGCTCAGCCTTGGACGGGTTGGCAACGGTTGTTGAAACATCGCCCGCGCGCGGACCGGTGATACGATAGGGAACCGATTGCTCCGTCGCCGCCTCGAACGCGCGGATCATCGCCAGCACTGTCGTTGCGGTGCCGGTGCCAATGTTGAATGTCTCGCAGCCTTTGGCACCTGCGATATACTCCAACGCGGCCAAATGCGCGCCAGCCAGATCTTCCACATGAATATAATCGCGCGCGCCTGTGCCGTCGGCCGTGTCGTAGCAATCGCCAAACACCTGCAACTCTTTCAGACTGCCTTGGGCCACGCGGGAGATATAGGGCAGCAGATTGTTCGGGATGCCAACAGGATCCTCGCCAATATCGCCCGACGCATGGGCGCCAACCGGATTGAAATACCGCAAAACGGCGGCAGAACTGCCCGGCGTCGCAGCAGACCAATCGCGGATAATGTCCTCGATAAAATGTTTGGTGCGCCCATAGGTGCTGGCAGCCTTGAGCGGGGTGTCCTCGGTAAAGGGAAAAGGCTTGTCCGGATCATAGACCGTGGCGGAGGACGAAAAGACGATCTTGCTACAGCCGATCTTGTTCATCACCTCAAGCAGGGCAATGGAGCCTGCGATGTTGTTCTTATAGTAGGTCAGCGGCTTTTCGGCGGATTCGCCAACCGCTTTAAGACCGGCAAAGTGAATGACCGCATCAGGTTTGAAATCGCCCATCGCGCGTTCCAGCGCGCCGGGATCGCAAATATCACCCTCGACAATGGCCAGATCGGATTGGGCCAGACGTTTGACGCGGCTCAACGCTTCGGGCGAGCTGTTGCAATAATTGTCATAGGACAAAACATCCGCGCCCTTGCGCATAAGCTGCACAAGTGTGTGCGAGCCGATAAACCCCGCGCCGCCGGTTACAAAAACACGCATCTTGGTAATCCCATGATTTGGCAAGCTGGCCTGCCTCTTCGTTGGGTCCTCGTTAGCATTTCAAACGGGCGCGGTTCAATCGCTTAGCAACGCAATGACGCGGGGAATTGTTTCGCGCGCGAAACATTTGTCGCCTGCGGGGCTTGCCAAACTTTCGCCCAAACCTGACGCTATGAAGCAAGCAAGACAAGTAAGGGCGTTGGTTATGATTACACCGGTTATTCTCGCAGGCGGGTCGGGCACGCGGCTCTGGCCGCTCTCGCGCAAAAGCTATCCCAAACAATTCGCGGACCTGGGTCAGCCGGATACGCTATTTCAGGCCACGGTCAAACGGCTGGCAGGGCCGGGGTTTCGCCGACCTGTTTTGCTGACATCCGAGGATTACCGTTTCATTGTGACCGAACAGATGGGCGGGGCAGGGGTGCTGCCCGAAGCGGTCTTTATCGAGCCGGAGCCGCGCGACACCGCGCCTGCGGTGCTGGTGGCGGCGTTGTTCCTGCAGGAGGTTGATCCGGACGGGTTGATGCTGATTGCGCCTGCCGATCACGCGATTCCCGATGGGGAGGCTTTTCGCCGCGCGGTCGAGGCTGCACGCGGCGCGGCTGAAGCGGGCTCTATCGTGACTTTTGGTATTACACCGGATCGCCCCGAAACCGGCTATGGCTATCTGGAACTGACGGGCGCGGATCATCCCGAGGGCGCGCCAGAGCCGCTGACGGCCTTTGTCGAAAAGCCAAATGTTTCGCGCGCGAAACAAATGATCGCGTCCGGGAATTTCCTCTGGAACGCGGGTATCTTTTTAGTC
>NZ_JBAUHO010000216.1:0-2354 GCF_049680325.1 Planktotalea sp. | reverse complement strand
CCTATCGCCTTGGGCTTTTACGGAAGTCTCGCAGCGGGTCTCATGACAGCCGTGGGTGCGGTTCCGGTCCTCTTCGGAAACACGCCTTCGCGAAAATGGCGCGATATCTCCCTTGGGTTTGCCGCATGGGTCATGCTGGCGGCTTCATTCTTTTCGTTAATCATTCCAGCGCTTGATGCAGCCGAAATTCGATACGGGGATAGCGCGATACCTGCTTTGATCGTCTGTGCTGCAATCCTTCTTGGCATGGGGGCTGTCGCGATCTTGAACGAGGTGATCCCGCATGAGCACTTTAGCACAGGCCGTGAAGGCCCCGAAGCCGCATCGCTACGTCGTGTCTGGCTATTCGTCATAGCGATTGCCATCCACAACGCCCCGGAAGGTTTGGCCGTCGGGGTCGCATTCGGAGCGGACGGGTTTGATGGTGGATTTCCTGTAGCTTTGGGGATCGGTTTGCAGAACGCGCCAGAAGGGCTGGCAGTTGCTGTGGCTTTGCTTGGTGAAAATTACTCTGCGAAACGCGCGTTTGGGATCGCGGCTATGACTGGCTTGATTGAACCTGTCACCGGCTTTCTTGGTGCCGCAGTGATCGTTGTTGCCGAACCCTTGTTACCTTGGGGTCTCGCCTTTGCTGCAGGCGCAATGCTCTATGTGATCAGCCATGAGATCATCCCTGAAACCCACCGCAGTGGTCACCAGAAACAGGCGACTGCAGGACTGGCGATCGGTCTGGTCGTGATGCTATTTCTCGATGTCTGGTTGGGTTGATCATAAAGCTCCCGGTGTCACTCGGAGCTTTCACTCTTTCGTCAATCCTCAGCTGATGACCGCCCGCGATGTCGATCTCAATCGCACTATGGCCGGATGTGGCATTGGCCGCAAGCGCGGGAACCGCTTCTTCAGCATCTGGCCGGTCAACAATCTCCACAGGCAGAAAACATGGCGATTCACCAACCTCGTCTTCGATGATCTCCGGATCAGGTGCAAACTTGGGATCACGTAGCCATTTGTGGAACAAGTTAGTGTTCATCGCATATCGCCGCGCGACCTGCGCAACCGACACCCCCGGCGCACATGTTTGCGCACAGATCGACACCTTCTCCTCATCCGACCAGAACCGCTTCTTCTGACCCTTCTTGCCCGCCATATCCCTCCTCAAGATGTCCACTATCGTTGGTGGACACTATCAACACACTCTATGAGGCGTCAGAGCAGCGTGGCCGGACGCTTACGATCGCGCAATCAATGCCTTTTACCAACAGATGAAGGTCAGGTCGCTCTATGCAAATTCCGTCGGCAATCCCTTGCAGCCAGAGCACCGTTTCCTTTAGCGTCATTCGCACGCCGGTCTCTGGGTGTTGCCAGTTACGGGTTTCTCTCATGACGATCAGCAGGCAACCAACCTTGCACATTTCGTGATTGAGATATTGACCAACCAACTGTCTGCGCAGCGCCTGCTCGAGTTGAGAGCCAGACCATCTTCGTCTTGTATCATCCAGCTTGAGTTCGATCGTGGCGTAAGCGGGCATCGAAGTTGGCTGCAAGCGGATATCAGTGCGGTTCTCGACAATCGTGACGGCTTCCTGCGTAAAGCTGAACAATCCGCGATCTGTGTTGCGCAACCAATTTGTGATAAATCGCCGAAGTTCTGTTTCGGCTTCCACCTTTCGTAAAGTATCAATAGGGCTGTCTTCACTTTCAATAATGTCATGCTCGAACTCGTCTAACTTGATACCCATAATCTTTAGCAGAGAAGCATCATCAAACGGCACGTAGGCCCCATCATTGTCCAACATCTGGAACGCCACTAAAGGCATGGCGGCACTGTCTGACATCCGTGCGGCAAGCTCGTGTGCCATTTCACGCAAACGATCAGGCATATGAGAGAATTCCGGCATCGCAGCAAATTCGTGAAGGACCTGCAATGTCTCGGGCAATTCAACCTGCACCAAATGATCAAATAATGCACTTCGCGTGTCCTGCGCGTTTTCTCGTTCACTGCGGTGGCGCATTCCGCCTTCACGTTCGGCATCGTCTTCCCGTCTGACGGCTTGATAAGCCCGGATCACCAATTGCCGCAGCAATGCCAACCTGCGTTGCGGGAAAACTGAATTCAACTGTGAAACACGCCCTTCCAACCGATCCCCAAAAACTGTTACAAACAGACTACTTGCCTGCTCTCGGGTCTCTTGGCTGCTCAAATCTTGTGTCAGGATAAGGAGCTGCTCACAGGCAGCCTCAATATTCAAATGCGCCAACTGTCTTAGCCAAAATCCGTGCGCAGCTCCATCTTCGAGCAAACGGGACTGAACAACCGCTACGACCGTCTCAAGATCATCAGGCCTGCCATACTC
>NZ_JBAUHO010000215.1:0-43342 GCF_049680325.1 Planktotalea sp. | reverse complement strand
CCGTTGGTGTCTATGATGGCCGGAATCTTGTTGTTCGGGTTAAGAGAAAGGAATTCCGCGCTTTTCACGTCTGCGTCCGAAAGCGTAACAAGATGCGGCTCGTATGGCAGGCCAAGCTCTTCCAAAGCAATGGAGATTTTGACGCCGTTTGGCGTTGGAAACGAATAAAGCTGTATTTTTGTTGAATCTTTTGCAGGCCAGCGTTTGGTGATGTCGAATTGGCTAAGGGTGCTCACAACTTTCTCCTCTGAAGATATGACGAACTTAAGCCTATTTTCCCATTAAAACAGTATCAAAGCTGTGCGAAATCACCATAATGTGCGTGCGCAAATGTAAAATAAAACCAAGCGCATCTTACAGGTAAAGAGAACTTAGGGGACTTTCATGATTAAAGAATTCAAAGACTTCATCGCCAAGGGCAACGTCATGGATATGGCGGTCGGTATCATCATCGGTGCGGCCTTCACGGCGATCGTAACGTCGCTTGTTGGCGATCTTATCAATCCGATCATCAGCTTGTTCATGGGCGGCATCGACTTTGCAAGCCAGTACACATTGTTGGGTGAAGGCGAGTTTGCCTCTATCGCAGAAGCAGAAGAAGCGGGTGCCGCTGTCTTCGCTTGGGGCCGTTTCATTATTGCGATCATTAACTTCGTCATCATCGCCTTTGTTGTATTCATGCTCGTAAAGGCAGTGAACAAAACAAAGAAAGCGGAAGAGCCAGCGCCAGAAGCGCCAGCAGGTCCAACTGAAATGGACGTTCTGATGGAAATCCGTGACGCGCTGAAGAAGTAATCGTTACTTACATCGTTACAAAAAAGGGCGGCCCAGATACGGGCCGCCCTTTTGCGTTACTTGATGATGACCTGCGGCGAAGTCACATCGATGCCCAGTGCTTTGCCAACAGCGAAATAGGTCAACTTCCCTGCGTGAACGTTCAGACCCTCTAAAAGGTGTGGATCGTCAGCGCAGGCTTGCTTCCATCCTTTGTCCGCCAGCGCGAGCATGAAAGGCATTGTCGCGTTGCCAAGCGCGATTGTAGATGTGCGCGCAACGGCACCTGGCATGTTGGCGACGCAGTAATGCATGATCCCGTCCACATCGTAGATCGGGTCTTGGTGGGTCGTCGCTTTGGACGTTTCAAAGCACCCGCCCTGATCGATCGCGACATCAACAATCGCAGCACCCGGCTTCATGGTTCCAAGTTGCTCTCGTGAAATCAACTTGGGTGCGGCAGCGCCAGGGATCAGAACCGCGCCGATCACCATGTCGGCTTCGGCGACCAATTCGGCGGTATTGCCGGCGCTGGCATAGCTGGTCTTGAAAATCGAGCTGTAGATATCATCCAGATAACGCATGCGGGGTAGCGAGCGATCCAGCACCGTCACTTGCGCGCCCATGCCTGCTGCAACGCGTGCTGCATGGGTGCCGACCACACCGCCGCCAATCACAACAACTTTTGCCGGTCCAACGCCAGGAACGCCGCCCATCAGAACGCCGCGCCCGCCGTTGGCTTTTTGCAACGTCCATGCGCCGACCTGTGGGGCCAGCTTGCCCGCAACTTCGGACATGGGGGCAAGCAATGGAAGCCCGCCATTGCGGTCCGTGACTGTTTCATAGGCGATGGCTGTGCAGCCAGAAGCAATCAAATCTTCGGTTTGTGCGCGATCCGGGGCAAGATGCAGATAAGTGAAGAGGATCTGACCCTCGCGCAGCATCTTGCGCTCGCCTGCTTGCGGCTCTTTCACTTTCACGATCATGTCGGCACCGGCGAAAACGTCGGCCGCAGTTGCGGCAATTTCGGCACCTGCGCTTACATAGTCCTCGTCGGGAAAGCCTGCGCCAACGCCAGCGCCGCTTTGAATCAAAACGCTATGACCGTGTGCGACGGCTTCACGCGCTGCATTCGGCGTCATGCCAACGCGGAATTCCTGTGGCTTGATTTCAGTGGGGCATCCAATTTTCATTTCGCATTTCCTCCCTTGCGATTTGAAATGAGATTGCCGAATGCAGACTGCAAGTGCTGTGAAATATCACTCGCAATTTGTTCTATTGTTGCACTATTCTTCGAAACATAATGTGAACTAAGCCAAGGAATCTGCGTAATGAGTCTAGATGCAACGGATAAGCGTATTCTGATCGCATTGCAGAAGCAGGGCCGCATGTCGAATGCGGAGCTTTCCGAAAAGGCAAATCTGTCTCCTTCGGCGTGCCACCGAAGGGTTCAGCGCTTGGAGGCCGATGGGTATATTCGTGATTATGTAGCGCTTTTGGATGCGCGCAAGATGGGCGTGCCAACAACCGTTTTTGTCGAGATCACGCTGCGCGCACAGGCCGATGACGTTCTGGATGCCTTCGAAAAGTCAGTCTCTCGCATTCCAGATGTGCTGGAATGTCACCTGATGGCCGGCAGCGCGGATTACCTGCTCAAGGTTGTGGCAGAGAATACAGAAGACTTTGCCCGTATCCACCGCCAATATCTCGCACGGCTGCCTGGTGTCGCTCAGATGCAAAGCTCTTTCGCCTTGCGAACGGTCTTTAAGACGACAGCGCTGCCAGTTTCCTGACCGCTTGCCAAAATGATGTCATGTTTTACCCGTATGAGGCGGATGTGGCGACGTGGCCAAGACAAATGAAATGTCGAGGTTCTGGCGCGGCTGAATTGACACAGACGCAAGACACGCACGGTCTGATTGTGATCGATACTGGCGTGACGCGGTCAAAACACGTATGAGCGAAAAGCCTTGGGGGCGAGATGGGAATGACACAAATGCGCGCAATACTTCGAACCCTAAGGATCATATGTATCGGTTCTGCAATGTTTGCCCCCCTCGGGGCGAGTGCGGAAGGAATGGTTCAGCTTGGCTATGGCCGTTTGGTCAACAACGACTTTCTCGGTGATTTGAAAGATCGCGGTCAAACGGGCTCATACGTTTCCAGCCGGATTTTCGGCAAAGCATGGGGCGGAAAATTGCCCGAGCGAGCGGGCGAATTTCTAGAGTTTCGCTTGCAAGCGGATATTAAAGCCCCCGATGATCTTGTAACGCCAGCCGCGGGCGATCGCCCTTTCGCAGGCTCGGTTTCTTTAGGTTTACATACCCATTATCAGCAATCTGGTTATGAGATCGCTATGGGGGGTGAACTGGTCGCCACGGGCCCGCAGACGCGCCTCGATCAATTTCAGACAGCCTTGCATGACGGGATCGGTGTCGCGCCACCGTCGCTTGCCACACGGTCGGCGCAGATTGGAAATAAACTATATCCCGGTGTCGTGGTGGAGATGGGTCGTCCGTTTGAAATCGGTACACGGTCGCAAATCCGTCCCTTTATCGAGGCACGCGCAGGCGTGGAAACACTTGCACGCGCGGGCGTGGATTTCGAGATAGGCAAATTGACCAGCAGCGATCTAATGGTGCGTGACGGGATCACCGGGCAACGCTACCGCACGATCCTGAATGGCGCGGGCGGCGTTTCTTTCGTGCTGGGTGCAGACATGGCACTGGTATCCGAAAGCGCCTATCTTCCAAGCAGCGGCGGTTTTACATTGACCGACACGCGCGATCGCGCGCGCGCAGGGGTGCATTGGCAAAGCAAGAAAAGTCATGGCTTTTTTGGTGTGACCTATCTTGGGCGGGAACACATCAGCCAAAAAGACCCGCAGGTTGTTGGCTCTATTCGGCTTGCCCTGAAATTCTGAGACATTCTAGCCACAATCTCAAGATGCGCGATTTATAATTCTTTCCTGCATTAGCTTCGTTTGTTAACCTTTTGGTAATAATAAAAGAAGAACGAGGCAGGACTAGAGTATGAAAACGGGCTTTCGAGGCACGTTTGTCATTTCATGGTCGCAAACAAAGTTAGATGGTATGGGGGCTGTTCCACTGCAGTCTCTTGATGTGGGTATGGCCTGGGCTTGGAGCGGTGACGCGGTGCGCGTTGACGGCCCTTCCGAGCTATTGCGACTAGATGAGGCAGATGGTGAAGCGAGTATTCGCAAGCGTGCGGCAAAAATGGTGCGCAAACTTGTTGGTGCAGCGCTCACAGACGTAAAGAATTTGGACAGTGTTGACGTAGAGCACCCGATCCGTGACAGCAGATTTGTTGTGACTGATGGCGCGCAAAGCTACACGATCACTGTAATTGATGTGGCAGGCAGCAAAGCGCCTTTGTTGATGTTTCTTGATGAAATGCCGCCCAAAGATGTTGATCTTTGGGTCGTGCATCACACGATTGACGTTCAAAGTCACAACATGGTGTCGGCCTCGTCTGGCGGCGTAATCTGTTTTACGCCTGGTACAATGATTGAAACACCTGACGGCGCGCGGTTGGTTGAAGACCTGCGTGAAGGGGATCGTTTGCAAACCCGTGATAGCGGCGCGCAGGATATCCAATGGATTGGTGCACGCCGGATGACAGGTGCACGCCTGTTTGCAATGCCGCAACTGCGCCCGATCCGCATCCGGGCTGGCGCTTTGGGTGTCGAAAAGCCGGATCAGGAGTTTTTGGTCTCGCCAAACCACCGAATGCTTGTGCGCGGCGTAATCGCGCGTGATTTGTTCAACACGTCCGAAGTGCTGGTTGCCGCCAAAGATCTGGTAAATGGATCAACAGTGACAATTGATACGCAAGTGAAAGAGGTTTGCTATATTCACCTGATGCTGCCCAGCCATCAGATTATTATAGCAAATGGTGTGGAAACCGAAAGTTTCCATCCTGCTTCAACGGCTTTGTCTACAATACCAGACAAGGATCGTGCGCGTTTGGCACTTGTAAATGACAGGTTGGAAGCTGATCCTAACAGCTACGGCGGATATGCGCGGCGTATTCTTTCGCAGTCCGAAGCGGCAATTCTAACGCATCACGCTGCATAATCCTAATGTGCGCCCCAAGGGGCGCGCAGTTTTAGTTCACCCCAGAGGGGTGAACGGATTGAGGCGCTGCCTCAAACTCCGAGGTATTTAGGGACCAGAGAAGATTGGATTAGCTGTCGTTCTGCGCCTGTGTGATGAGTGCGCGCAGGATTTCTTTGGCGTTGTCCGACGACCAGTCAGCATCCCCGCGAAGTCTGGCGATCTCCTGGCCCGATTTATCAAGGATAACTGTGATTGGCAGGCCGAGCACCCCCATATCGCGCGCGATCTTTTGTTTTGGATCGCGGTGGAGGGGAAGGTTATCGACGCCGATATCCGCGAAGAATTTTTTCATTGCTGGCGGCGCGTTCCGCCCTGTTGCCAGTGTCAGGACCTCGAACGTTTCGCCGCCAAGTTCTGTTTGTAGCTCGGACAGCATGGGCATTTCTTTGCGGCAGGGCGCGCACCACGTTGCCCAGAAATTCAGTAACACAACTTTTCCTGTGTGATCTGCAAGGACCGCTTCGGAGCCGTCGTCTTTGATGTAGCTTTGCGTTGAAACCGGCTTTGCCTCTGAATGGAAGTTCAGTTTCATCATCTCGCCGCTCCGCATCGCGGCAATTTCGCTCATATCGGCATGAGCAAGGTTTGCACCCATCAGCAGAGCGGTATACATCATCGCAGCAACACGTTTTCTCATTTTCCCTCCAAGGGTAGGCTCATGACCAATTCTTCTTCGAACCAGATGTGGGGCGGCCGTTTCGCTGCCGGACCCGATGCAATTATGGAAGCGATTAACGCTTCTATCGGGTTTGACAAGCGCATGGCGCGTCAGGACATCGACGGCTCTCGCGCTCACGCAAGCATGTTGGCTGCGCAAGGTATCATCACAGATACCGACGCTAAGGCCATTCGGGAAGGCCTGCTCACGGTCTTGTCAGAAATTGAAGGCGGTACGTTTGAATATTCCGCAGCTTTGGAAGATATCCACATGAATGTGGAAGCGCGCTTGAAAGAAATTGTGGGCGAGCCTGCGGGGCGATTGCACACAGCGCGTTCGCGTAACGATCAGGTGGCGACGGATTTCAAGCTGTGGGTGCGCGATCAGTTTGATGCGGCCGAGGGCGCGATTCTGTCATTGATTGGCGGTTTGCTGGATCAGGCCGAAGCGGGCGCAGATTGGGTGATGCCCGGATTTACACATCTTCAAACCGCGCAGCCCGTCACATGGGGGCATCATATGATGGCCTATGTGGAAATGCTGGGCCGTGATCTGTCGCGTGTTCGCGACGCGCGCGTGCGGATGAATGAAAGCCCGCTGGGCGCGGCGGCATTGGCGGGAACTTCCTTTCCGATTGATCGTGATGCGACCGCGAAAGCGCTTGGTTTTGATCGTCCCAGTGCGAATTCGCTTGATGCGGTGAGTGATCGCGATTTTGCACTGGATTTTCTCGGGGCCGCTTCGATCAGTGCAATGCATCTGAGCCGCCTCGCGGAAGAGCTGGTGATCTGGTCCTCTGCGCAGTTCCGCTTCGTGGCGCTGTCGGATCGCTTTTCGACGGGGTCTTCTATCATGCCGCAGAAAAAGAACCCCGATGCTGCGGAATTGATCCGCGCCAAGATCGGTCGCATTTTTGGTGCCAATACCGCGCTGATGATGGTGATGAAGGGCCTGCCACTGGCCTATTCCAAGGACATGCAGGAAGACAAAGAGCAGGTCTTTGATGCCGCGGACAACTGGATGCTTGCGCTGGCGGCCATGGACGGAATGGTGCGCGATATGTCCGCGAACCGTGAAAGTCTGGCCGCGGCGGCTGGATCTGGGTTTTCAACAGCGACCGATCTGGCGGATTGGTGTGTGCGCGCACTCAATATGCCGTTCCGCGATGCGCATCATGTGACCGGATCGCTTGTGGCCTTGGCCGAAAAAGAAGGCTGCGATCTACCTGATTTGACATTGGAGCAGTTGCAGTCAGTTCATAGCGCGATCACAGAGGATGTGTTTTCGGTGCTAACTGTCGATGCCTCTGTTGCGTCGCGCACGTCGTATGGTGGCACTGCGCCAAGTCAAGTTCGCGCGCAGGTAGCACGTTGGCGGGGAATTGTAGGATGATCCGCTTGATTGGCATGTTGAGCGTGCTCGCGCTTCTCGCGGCATGCGGGGCCGACGGGATGCCGACAAAACCAGAGCCAAAGGCAGAAAAAGCGGCAACGCCCGCCGCGTGAGGAGAGCGATCCGAGATGTCGATGTTGCGAATGATCTATCTGGCGCTGGCAATTTGGGGCGCAATCCACCCGATGTATTATTTTGTTCAATGGTTCCAGCTTGAGGGCTGGGATATCGCAAAGATGCTTGCGGCATGGCATACGAATGCGGCCAGTTCAGGACTTGTCTGGGACCTGACTATCGCGGCAATTGCGCTGACAATCTGGATTTTGGCTGAAGTTTTCGCGCGGCGTAACTGGAGTGCGCTGATTGCGATCCCCGCGACCTTTTGCATTGGCGTAAGCTGTGGACTGCCGCTCTATCTGTTTTTGCGCACGCGGCCGGTTGTGTGAGCTCAATTCGTGCGATTTTGGAAACAGAACGTTCAAATTCGATGTATTTTCCCAATTTAGGCCGTGAATTGCCCAAGTTTCGGCACAATTGACGCCCATTTCTTTCTGTGAGCAGGCAATGAACACAGAGGGTAATCCCATGAGCAGCATCGACGCATCCCAGATCCACTCGCAAAAGGCGCTACTGGCCGCACCTGAAAAAGCGGCCATGCCAGCGTCCAAGATGATTGTTGAGGTCGCGCGCCAGTTTGGCGTTAGTCCGATCAAACAAATGCGCGAGATGTTCAAACTGGATCGCAAGGCAGGGATTTCTTTCGGGGAATACTATGCCGCGCAACATTATCGCACGGATTTGACTGCTGAAGAAAAGCTTCAGTTCGTCGGTGAAAAGGGTAGCTACAAGCTGAACCTGCGCCTTTCTCCCAGCAAGCTGGGCGATAAGCGTTCGTTCATCCGCGACAAGGTTCTCTACACGACGATGCTGCGTGGAATGGATTTGCCCACGACAGAAACACAGGCGGTTGCGCATCCTGAACGCGGCTTTGGCGCGATCAACACGTTGCGCACACCCGCAGATGTGTCCAATTTTTTGAAATCCGAGGCCCGTTATCCCGTTTTTGCCAAGCCGCTAGAAGGTTCCAAATCAGTTGGTTCCGCTTTGCTGACGGGCATTGATGCGGACAAAGGGCTCATTGAAATGGGCAATGGAAAATCGTTTGATATTGATGCCTTCGCACATGAAGTTATCAACGATTACCCAGAAGGCTTCACCTTTCAAAGCGCTGTGCAGCAACACAAATCGGTTTCAGCTTTGGCTGGACAAGCAGTTGGCACGATGCGTGTGGTGACAGTGATTGAAGAGGGTGCGCCTCGCGTGCTTTATGCGGTCTGGAAAATTCCTTCACCCAAAGCGATGTCCGATAACTTCTGGCAGTCTGGCTCGATGCTGGGTGCAGTTGATGCCGACAACGGTAAAGTGAGCCATGCGATCACAGGCGCTGGTCTGGATCGTCAAATTCTGGAACAGCACCCGGTTTCGGGCAAAAGTTTTGCCGGCTTCCAAGTGCCCCATTGGGACAAGGTGAAAGAGGTTGCGTGCCAAGGTCACAGCCTATTCCCCGAGTTTGGAGTTTTCGGATGGGATATTGCAGTTGGGGAAGATGGTCCCGTTATCATTGAGTGCAACGCGAACCCATTCCATACACTTTATCAATTGGCCCATGATCGTGGGATCAACAATGACGACTTTTCACCTGTTTTCGACAGGGTTGAAGCGCGCACGCAAGCCATCTTGAAAACGCGCACGGAACACTACAAGAAGCTTCGCAAAGAACAGCAAGTTTAAGGGCTGGAAAAAGCTGGTTGCACCAGCTGTGGCCCCAACGCGTTATCTTCAAAGTTGACGCCATGTGGACTCAATAGCGATTGATTGCGCGCGTGATTGTCAGTACTCACGCGCGCATGGATCATTTTCTTTATCGCGACGGCGCGCTTTACGCCGAAGATGTGCCGATCAGCGAAATAGCTGCGAGCGTCGGCACGCCTTTTTATGTGTATTCAACGGCGACGCTTGAACGTCATTTCAAACTGTTTGACGAGGCATTGGACGGCATCGACCATTTGGTTTGCTACGCGATGAAAGCGGCCTCGAACCAAGCGATTCTCAAGACACTTGCCGCGCTTGGCGCAGGAATGGACGTTGTATCTGGCGGCGAATACGCGCGCGCGAAGGCTGCGGGCGTTGCTGGTGATCGCATTGTTTTCTCTGGCATCGGGAAAACCCGCGACGAAGTGCGCATGGCTCTGAGTGGCGGCATTCGCCAGTTCAATGTGGAAAGCGAGCCAGAAATGCATGTCATTTCCGAGATCGCGACAGAGTTGGGCGTTGAAGCGCCAATTACAATTCGCGTAAATCCTGACGTAGACGCGAAGACCCACGCGAAAATCGCGACGGGCAAGTCCGAGAACAAATTTGGCATCCCAATCAGCCGCGCCCGCGAAGTCTATGCGTTGGCGGCCTCTTTGCCAGGCCTCAAAGTCATCGGAATCGACGTACATATCGGTAGCCAATTGACCGATCTTGCACCGTTTGAAGCGGCCTATAACAAAGTTGCGGATCTGACTGAGCAACTTCGTGCCGATGGCCACGAAATCACGCGTCTGGACCTTGGTGGCGGGCTTGGCATTCCCTACGCACGCACGAATGAAGCGCCGCCGCTGCCAACAGATTACGGAGCGCTGATTAAGAAATGCGTTGGCCATCTTGGCTGCGAGATTGAAATTGAACCGGGTCGTTTGATTGCTGGAAACGCGGGCCTCATGGTCAGTGAGGTGATCTATGTTAAATCGGGTGAAGATCGCGAATTTCTTATTATAAACGCGGCAATGAACGATTTGATCCGCCCGGCAATGTATGATGCCTATCACGATATCATCCCCGTCATTGAGCCAGAGGCAGGCACCTTGCCGCGCCCCTATGATGTCGTCGGGCCCGTCTGTGAAAGCGGCGATACCTTTGCAAAAGGACGCGAAATATCACCGCTTAATGCAGGTGATTTGGTCGCGTTCCGTTCCGCCGGTGCATATGGTGCGGTGATGTCGTCTGAATACAATACACGGCCGATGATCCCGGAGGTTTTGGTGAAAGGCGATCAATTCGCTGTCATTCGGCCACGTCCGACCTTTGACGAAATGATAAATCGCGATACCATTCCTGAATGGCTCTAGCGCGCATCCTGCCCGTTCGAGCACGGAGCAGGGTATGACGCAGACCACATCTGAGCAAACCAGGGCGCTCGCGCGGTTGCGCGTGCCTTTGGCGTTGACGTGGTTGGGAATGGTGACCGAACGCGCCGCGCGTGCGCTTTGGCCACTTTGGAGCCTTGCTATAGCCTTGCTTGCTACGTTGATGCTGGGCTGGCACGAAACCCTACCTATCGAGGCCATCTGGGCCGTCGCGGTGGTATCCAGCGTCGCCGCGGTGGTGTTTTTGTTGCGCGGCTTCATCAAGTTCCGCCTTCCTAGCCGCATCGAAGCATTGGCGCGGCTTGATGCCAGCCTGAAAGGGCACCCGATTCAAGCGCTGATCGACAATCAGGCAATCGGTCCGCAAGACGAGGCATCGGCTGCTGTTTGGCGCGTACATCAGGCCAGAATGGCAGAGCGCGCCATGCAAGCACGTGCCGTGCGCCCGAAAATCCGCCTTGCTGCGCTTGACCCTTTTGCACTGCGCTATGTCGCGGCACTGCTATTGGGCATTGCCGTCCTGTTTGGATCGCTTTGGCGCGTGGCAACAGTGACCGACCTCGCGCAAGGCAATACGGGATTGGCAAGCGGCCCGGTTTGGGAAGGTTGGATTGAACCGCCAAGCTATACGGGCAAGCCAAGCCTCTATCTGAGCGATCAGGAAGCCAGCATCGAAGTGCCGGTTGGCAGCCAGATTAGCCTGCGGCTTTACGGCGAAATTGGTGCGCTGACGGTGGCGGAAACCGTTTCTGCACGAACCGTTGAGACGGGAAGCGTGGCTGATCCCGAGCAAAACTTTACCGCTTTGCAAAGCGGAACCTTGGAAATAGCGGGTCCAAACGGACGTACATGGGATATTCTGGTGACGCCCGATACCGCGCCGCGCGTCGAGGTGACAGGCGCGCCAGAACGTGCAGCGGATGGTGTCATGAGCCTGCCTTTCGCGGCCTCTGACGATTACGACGTTGTGGAAGGCAAAGCGCAGATATCGCTTGATCTGGCATCTGTGACGCGTCGTTACGGCCTTGGTGTTGACCCGGAACCGCGCGAAACCGTGGAACTTGACTTGCCATTGCCCATTTCGGGTGATCGCAGCGACTTTTCCGAAACCTTAATGGGCGATCTGTCCCGGCACCCTTTCGCCAATCTTCCGGTTTTACTCACGATGACCGTGAAAGATGCAAAAGGGCAGGTCTCAGAGCAGAACGTCACCCATATGATCCTGCCGGGGCGGCGATTTTTTGACCCTCTGGCAAGCGCGTTGATCGAGCAGCGCCAATGGCTGTTGTGGTCGCGCAGCAACGGCACCCGCGTGTCACAGATGCTTCGTGCGATTTCGTATCGGCCCGATGATATTTTCCGATCCGAAACAGCCTACCTTCGTATGCGAGTGATTTTGCGCCGTATGGAAACGCAAATCGGCTTTGATAGTTTTACCGCCGAAGCCCGTGATGAAGCAGCGCAGGCGCTTTGGGATTTGGCGCTTTTGCTTGAGGATGGCGATGTCGAAGATGCCCTGGAACGCATGCGCAGGGCGCAGGAACGTTTGTCAGAAGCGATGAAAAACGGTGCCAGCGACGACGAAATCGCTGAACTCATGGATGAGTTACGCCAAGCTAACGAGAACTACATTCAGCAATTGCAGCGCGAAGCCGCGCGCAATGGCGACAATTCCGAACAGCCGCAGGGATCTCAGGAAAACGCAATGCAGATGACGCAAGACGATCTGCAAAAGATGATGGACCGTATTCAGGAGCTGATGGAAGAAGGCCGCATGGCCGAAGCAGAGCAGGCCTTGCAGGAACTCCAGGAGTTGATGGAGAACATGCAGGTCGCCGAGGGCCAGCAAGGTCAGGGTCAGCAATCTGAAGGCGAACGCGCCATGGAAGATTTGGCGGACACCCTACGCAATCAGCAAGGGCTGTCCGATCAGGCGTTCCGTGACTTGCAAGAACAATACAACCCCGGTGCACAAGCGGGAGAAAGCCAAGGCAACGAAGGCCGTAATGGTGGTCAGGGACGAGGGCAATCGCACGACGGCCAGTCTGGCGAAGGTCAGGGCGAAGGCGAAGGGCAGTCCGAGCAAGGCCAAGACGGTCAGCAGTCCCAAAATGGCGGGCAGGGTCTGGCGCAGCGACAAGAGGAATTGCGCCGTGAGTTGGAGCGTCAGCGCGGTGGTCTGCCTGGTGAGGGTAGCGCAGCGGGTGATGCGGCCCGCGAGGCTTTGAAGCGTGCAGAAGATGCGATGCGGGGCGCAGGCGATGCGCTTTCTCGAAACGACCTTCCCGAGGCGATCGACCGCCAAGCGGAAGCGATGGATGCGTTGCGTGATGGTATGCGAAACCTAGGCGAGGCCTTGGCCGAGTCTGAGCAAAATCAGGGCCAGCAAGGCACTGCCGAAGGCCGCCAAGGGGGAACACAGCGTGATCCACTAGGGCGTAGCCCCGGTGGAAGCGGGCAGGCGGGGACCGATGAAGGCCTGCTGCAGGGCGAGGATGTCTATCGACGTGCGCGCGAGCTGCTGGACGAAATTCGCAAGCGCAGCGGCGAAAGCGCACGGCCAGAGGGCGAGCGCGACTACCTGCAAAGGTTGTTAGATCGTTTTTAAATCAATGATTTAGAGGTTTTCGGAGGCCATTTTATCAAGCCAGGCCAACCCCTTGTCGAGCGACGAAGAAAGCCAGGTTCGAGCACTTTCAACACGTGTTGTGTATTGCTGAACATAGGGTTCGGCTGCTGGCACCATAGCTGAAATGCGTGGTCCGAATACGTAGGCACCTATCGCGATCGCCGCGACCAAGATCATCATTATAAAGCTTCGCTTGAAACCACTGCGTTTGCGTCGAACACGCGGCGTTGTACCGCTCAGGTCAGCGTCAGTCGCTTCTGCAGGACGCCGCCGTTCGCCGGAAGAGCGCAGCGTTGAATTGATTTCTTCAATATCTGGTAACAAATCGCGGCGCGATCCTGCGGCGGCGGTCACCGCTGCGACAGCGACCTCATCCGGCACAGGTTCACCGCGCATGCGTGCCATGCGTTCGCGTGCTTCGCGTGCGCGGCGGGTGCCTTCATCCTCGGTCGCGGCTTCCAGCCCCAATTCCGGCTGGCTTTCCAGTGGGGTGCCATGATCGGCAGCGCGTGCCGCTGCCTCAAGCTTGGCTTCTTGGCGCAAGACATCGGAAACTTGCGGATCAAGCTCGCGGCGCGCGACTTGCGGTATTTCCTGCGGCTCTTTCGCGGGCGCAGAAGGAGGCGCGGGAGGAGGCGAAACGGCCTCGACGCTTGGTGTATCAACCTCGTCCGCCAATGCGTTGTCGTGATCGGGATGTGCCTGAAACCATGTGTTGGAACAGGCAGAACACTGGACATCGCGACCCTCGGTCGGAATGACCTCTGTCGGAACCTCGTATTGAGCCCCACAATTCGGGCAAATCAAACGCATAGTATCACCCTGCCTTTTTTGGCAAATTCCCAAACCGCTGCCGGTTGTTGTCCTGCGCACCATATGACGACATGCAGCTATGGTAAATCCCATTCGCTCTATCCGTCTCGGAGAGATTGAATCCGGCGACAGGCTCAGGCACAACAGGGAAACGCACGCCACTGGGGCGTTGCTAAGGAAAGGTCACCGATTGATCGAGTTTGAGACAGTTGCCCATAGCTATAGCGGCGGAGAGCTTTTCAATGACGTGTCATTGCGGCTGGCACCGGGATCGTTCCATTTCCTAACGGGGCCTTCTGGCTCTGGCAAAACAACGTTTTTGAAACTCTGCTACGGTGCTTTGGTGCCTACGTCCGGGTCAGTTCGGATTTTCGGCGAAGACGTCAGAAGCATGAGCCGCGATGACATTGCCTTTGCACGCCGCCGCGTCGGTGTGGTGCATCAGGATTGCCAGTTTTTGGATCACCTCACACTCAAAGAGAACCTCGCGCTGCCGCTTACGGTGAGCAACCATGAGGCGCTTGATGATGATGCGAATCTGAAAGAGTTGATGGGCTGGGTCGGATTGACCTCGCGCGCGGATGCGATGCCGCCCGAGCTTTCGGGTGGTGAGCGTCAACGCGCCGCGCTGGCCCGCGCAATCATCATGTCGCCTGATGTCATATTGGCGGATGAACCAACTGGAAACGTGGATTGGGAAATGTCCCAACGCCTTTTGTCATTGCTGATCGAGCTGAACAAAATGGGAAAGACGATCATGATCGCGACCCATGATTTGGGTCTGATCCGCGCTGCAAAGAACCAGGTGCAAGCGCGCGTGCTGCGCATTTCGGGGCGTAGACTGCAACTGGCAGGAGCGGACCTGTGAGTGCGCTTCGTTCAGTCCTTGATTTCGCAATTGGCGATGCGCAAGCGGAACGCGCGGTCCCGCCAACAGGCTTTACCGTGCGCCTTACTGTTTTCAGCGCCGCGGCAATGGCCTTTCTTGTGGTCTTCGCGCTGGCGCTGTCGTTAGCGTCAGGGCGCTTGGCCAATCGTTGGAGCGAAGAACTGGCGCGCAGCGCGACAGTGCGCATTTCGGCCCCAATTGAGCAAATGGCAGCCCAGACGGAAGCCGCGCTCAATGTATTGCGCACGACTGAAGGTGTTGAATCCGCACGCGCGCTGACCTTGGAGGAGCAACGCGATTTGCTTGCACCATGGTTTGGTCCGGAGTTGCCGTTGGATGCGTTGCCCCTACCGCAAATGATTGAAGTCATCGAGACGGCACAAGGGTTTGACGGGGACGGGCTGCGCTTGCGCCTGTCTGGTGAAGTTCCGGGCGCAGTCTTGGACAATCACGCGCGTTGGCGCGCGCCCTTGGTGGCTGCGGCGGGCTCGCTGCGTACCCTTGGCTGGCTGTCGATCTTGCTGATCGCGGTAGCGACGGGCGCGATGATTACGTTGGCGGCAAACGCAGCATTGGCGGCGAATGCGCAAGTGATCGCGGTTATGCGCCTTGTTGGTGCGCGTGATGCTTATATTGCGCAGGCCTTTGTGCGCCGCTTTACCTTGCGGGCTTTGACAGGCTCGGCTGTTGGCACGGTGCTTGGCGCGTTGGCCCTGCTATTTTTGCCAAGTGCCTCTGAAGAGGGCGGGTTTCTAACGGGCCTTGGTCCGCAAGGGGGGCAGTGGCTCTTGCTGCTTTTCATTCCGGTTCTGGCTGGCGTTGTAGCCTTTCTGGCCACGCGCCTTGCCGCGACAAATACCCTACGGAGCTTGACATGAGCGAAAAGAAAAATCCGATCCAATGGCTACGATCATTGCTATATGTCGGGCAAATCTACCTGATGATGCCAATAATCGGGCTGGCGTTTGCCCCTTGGGCGATGTTTTCGCGGCGTGGGGCCTATGCGTGTTGCAAGACCTATAGCCGCTGGGTTTTCTGGACCGCTCGCTGGATGGTGGGCCTCAGGGTCGAGGTGCGCGGCACTCCGCCAAGCGAGGCTGGCTTGGTCGCGGCCAAGCATCAGAGTTTTCTGGACATCATGATGATTTTCACGGCCATCCCTGCCGGAAAATTCATCATGAAGAAACAGATTTTGTGGACGCCGGTCGTTGGCCAGTATGCCAAATTGCTGAACTGCATTGCCGTTGATCGTGGCAAGCGCGGTGCAGCAATTGAAAAGATGGTCGCGGACGTGAAAGAGGGCCTTGTCGAGCCGGGTCAGCTCATCATCTACAGTCAAGGCACGCGCGTCGCGCCGGGCGCTCAGAAACCCTACAAAGTAGGAACGGGCGTGTTGTATGAACAGATGGCACAGACATGTTATCCTGTTGCCACAAATGTCGGTGTTTTCTGGCCGCGCACAGGTATCTATCGCAAACCCGGTTTGGCAGTTGTTGAGTTTCTTGATCCCATTGAACCCGGCTTGCCGCGCGATGAGTTTATGGCGATTTTGGAAGAACGGGTTGAAGCCCGCTCCAACGAACTGATGCGTGAAGCGGGTTTCGATATCTAGCGCCCAAAATCTTTCAAAGATTTTGCAGTCTCAATTTTTGAAAAATTGAGCGGCGTTACGCGTGGATGGCACCATCACCGCAGGCAAGCGCAGCTTCGCGCACGGCTTCGGAATAGGTCGGATGTGCATGGCATGTCATCGCAAGGTCTTCGGCAGAGGCACCGAATTCCATGGCAACGCAGATCTCGTGGATCAACTCGCCTGCAGCGGGTCCAATGATATGCGCGCCCAGAATACGGTCTGTATCCTTGTCCGCCAGAATTTTCACAAATCCATCGCCCGCAAAATTCGCTTTCGCGCGGCCATTGCCCATGAAGGAGAACTTGCCAACCTTGTAGTTGCGGCCCGCCTCTTTCAGCTCTTGCTCGGTTGCGCCGACGTTGGAGACTTCCGGGTGCGTATAAATAACGCCCGGGATGATGCCGTAGTTCACATGGCCATGTTTGCCCGCGACCTGCTCTGCTGCGGCCATGCCTTCGTCTTCTGCCTTGTGGGCCAGCATTGGGCCAGCAATGGCATCGCCAATTGCATAGATGCCTTTGACGTTGGTCTGCCAATCCTTGCCAGTCTTGATCTGGCCGCGCTCTGACATTTCGACGCCAAGCGCCTCAAGGCCAAGCCCAACCGTAAAGGGACGGCGGCCTGTCGCGACAAGAACCGTGTCCGCGTCGATCACATGTTCGCTGTCATCCTTACGCAACTTGTAGGTGACTTTTGCCTTGGTCTTGGACGTTTCAACGCCCTGCACCGCCGCGCCCATGACGAAGTTGAGACCTTGCTTTGTCAGGATGCGCTGGAAGGTTTTCTGAACCTCGGCGTCCATTCCCGGTGTGATCGCGTCAAGGAATTCAACAACAGTCACCTCAGCACCAAGGCGCGCATAAACGGACCCCAGCTCCAGGCCAATAACGCCTGCGCCGATCACAACCAGCTTTTTGGGGATTTTACCCAGCGCCAACGCCCCCGTCGAAGTGACGACCATCTTCTCGTCAACCTCGACCCCGGGCAAAGACGATGCCTCAGAGCCAGTGGCGATGATGATATTCTTGGCGGTATGAACGTCTTCGCCGACTTTGACTTTACCTGCCTCGGGAATAGAGCCCCAACCCTTGAGCCAATCGACCTTGTTCTTTTTGAACAGGAACTCGATGCCCTTGGTGTTGCCCTCGATCACCTCGTCCTTATAGGCGAGCATTTGTGTCCAGTCGACGGAGGGGCTTTTGCCCTTGAGGCCCATCTTTGCAAAGTTGTGTTCGGCTTCGTGAAGCTGGTGGCTTGCGTGTAGAAGGGCTTTGGATGGGATGCACCCGACGTTCAGGCAGGTGCCGCCAAGCGCATCGCGCCCTTCAACACAGGCGGTCTTGAGGCCAAGTTGTGCGCAGCGAATTGCGCAGACATAGCCGCCAGGGCCGCCGCCGATGATGATAACGTCATAGTCAGACATGATGTGTCCTTTTCAGTAAGCGGGGAAGGGGGGTTGCCCCGCCTTAGTAAAACTAAGGCACCCGAAGTTTATTAGGAAGGATGAAGTCAAAAGAGTGCCGCCAGTAGCATAACGACAATCGCAATCAGGCCGATGAACCAGATAAGCGAACGCCAAGGCGCAAGCCCGAATACATAGGCAGGAATGTAGAGAATGCGCGCACCAAGATAGGTGAAAGCGCAAAGCATCGTAAGCGCACTGGATTGATCGGTGTATGTCACCACGACGACAGAAATGGTGAAAAGGATCAACCCCTCGAAGTGGTTGTTCATTGCCCTTTGCAGTCGTCCCGCGGTGCCGGTGAGTTCGATTTTCTGATCGCGCGGGCCTGCGGCTTTTCGCATGCCGACCTGCATGATCGAAGTTAAAGAGTAGGCGCAGAATTGAAGCACTTGCAGGAGCGCGGCCAAGGTGAGTGCCATGAGTTCAGGGGTCATGCGCGTGCACTCCTTATGTGGGGTTTGGACCATTTTGCGATCTGCGCGTCGGTAAGCAGGGTTTTGCAGCGCTCGGCAAACCAGACTTGGCACGCAGCTTCAGCGTCTGCGATTTCCGGGATCGCACGAAGCCGCGCGATTTCAGATTGTGTTGCTGAAAGATGCCGCTGGATGCTCAAATTCGGTGCGCCATTTTGATTGGCGATCTCGTGCCAGCGCGACCCGAGGTAGTATTTATCTGTCACCTTTCCTTGACCATCGCCGCGATCATTCTTCATCAGGAAAGCATCGCGTGACGGCACTGCATAATGATTGATGCAGCTCGCTTCGGGACACAGGGCAAGTTCGAGCGGTCGATACTTCGCGCGCTTTTTATCATATAGCCCTTCATCGCTCAGTTGCTCGCCATTGGCTGATCGCACATCCGGAACCGATACCTTGGGGCCTGTCGGCATGTGATCGTTCGCATGGGTGAATTTGCGAAAGCGGAACATGGATTTGAACTTGGCGCGCGCCTCGCTTGGTGCGGGCTCTGCCATTGTGAATTTGCTCAGAATATCACCAGGCCAATGAATATGCCCGCTATCGCCAAAGCCCCACCAAGGTAGCGCAATCACATCGCCCATCCCCGCAACGGCCAACAGATCAGTGACCTTGCCAGCGCCATGGCCAATGTTCAGGAACTCATCGGCGTCAATATGGGCAATCCATTCGATGTCGCTTTGCTCTAGCGTTGCAAATGCGGTGCGAATGCCGCTGTCTTGTGGTGTATCGCCGTCAGGAATGTCATGGGGCAAATGGGTGATGACATTTGCCCGATCAAGCGCATCAAGCAACGCGTCGGAGCCATCGGTGCAATCGTTTGAACAAATTACAATGCGATCGAAACCGATCACGCGGTGATAGGCGACCCATTCAACAATGAAAGGTCCTTCGTTGCGCATGCAGGCAACGAGCGCGGTTTTGGATGATACGCTCATGAAACGACCTCGCCGCAGTCCGGGCACAGTAACCTGTTACGGCTTTCTGGATCGCGAAGGAACTCACCCGGTTTGTGCAATTTGCGGTAAGGCTTTTTGCCCGGGACGCTGTTTGGCCCAACCCCGATCACCCACGTGATCTCAGAGCGGAAACCACACTGAGAACACGTAAGCGTTGCGGGTTGGAGATAGGCCATTTTGCTTGTTTAGAGATCCATCAACAGGCGACGGGGATCTTCCAGTGCCTCTTTTACGCGCACAAGGAAGGTCACAGCACCTTTGCCGTCAACGATACGGTGATCGTAGGACAGCGCCAGATACATCATCGGACGGATCACAACCTGCCCATTGATGGCCATCGGACGATCCTGAATCTTGTGCATGCCGAGAATGCCGGACTGCGGTGGGTTCAGGATGGGCGAGGACATGAGCGAGCCGTAAACACCGCCATTGGAGATGGTAAATGTGCCGCCTTGCATTTCCGCCATGGAAAGCTTGCCATCGCGGGCGCGCTTGCCCTTTTCGGCAATCGCTTTTTCGATATCCGCGAAGGACATTGCATCCGCGTCGCGGATAACGGGAACAACCAGACCCGTGGGCGTGCCAGCGGCGATGCCCATGTGCACGAATTTTTTGTAGACGATGTCGGTGCCATCAATCTCTGCATTCACTTCAGGGACTTCCTGCAAAGCATGGCAGCAAGCCTTGGTGAAGAAGGACATAAAGCCAAGCTTCACACCGTGCTTTTTCTCAAAGAGATCTTTGTACTCTTTGCGCAGCGCCATTACTTCGGTCATGTCCACCTCGTTATAGGTGGTCAGCATCGCTGCGGTGTTCTGGCTGTCCTTCAGGCGCTTTGCGATGGTTTGGCGCAGGCGGGTCATCTTAACACGCTCTTCGCGGGCGGCATCATCGGCAGGCACAGGTGCGCGGGGCGCTGCGGCAACCGGGGCCGCTGTGGGCGCAGCACTTAGCGCTTTGGCAACGTCGTCCTTCATAATGCGGCCGTCGCGGCCAGAGCCTGCAACGGCGTCGCGGCTGATGCCAGCCTCGGCCATTGCTTTTTTGGCGGAGGGTGCATCTTCAACGTCTTTGCCACCAGCGGAGGCTGCGGGCGCTGTTGCGGGTGCGTCGGCCGGGCTGGCAGAGGCAGCGGCACCGCCGATAACAGCCAGCTTGGCGGAGGCATCAACAGTCGTGCCTTCGGGCGCTGTGATTTCGGAAAGAACGCCAGCAGCGGGGGCAGGAACTTCAACTGAAACCTTGTCAGTTTCCAGCTCGCATAGCATTTCATCCTGCGCGACAGTGTCGCCAACTTTCTTGAACCATGTGCTCACGGTTGCTTCGGTTACCGACTCGCCAAGGGTTGGAACCATAACATCAACGCTGGCCTCGCTGGGCGTATCCGCAGCAGGGGCGGCTTTTGCCTTTGGGCTGGCCGCTTTGCCAGAGCCTTCAACGATGGTTGCCAACAGGGCATCAACGCCTACGGTTTCACCTTCGGCGGCAATGATTTCGCCCATTTGACCGGCCACTGTGGCAGGCACTTCGACGGTTACCTTATCGGTTTCCAGCTCGCACAGCATTTCATCAACAGCAACGGCATCGCCGGGCTTTTTGAACCATGTGGCAACGGTGGCCTCTGTGACAGACTCGCCCAGTGTTGGGACGCGAATTTCAGTGCTCATGGGTTATTTCCCTTCCAATGTCAGCGCTTCGTCAATCAGCGCTGTTTGTTGTGCTTTGTGCATGCTGGCGAGGCCCGTTGCAGGCGACGCCGAAGCCGAGCGGCCCGCGTAAACGGGGCGTAGGTGTTTTGCTTTTACGCGTCCCAGAACCCATTCAAGGTTGGGCTCCATAAAGGTCCATGCGCCCTGGTTCTTTGGCTCTTCCTGACACCAGACCATTTCGGCATTTTTGAAGCGCTCAAGTTCGCGCACCGCCGAGTTTGCCGGGAAAGGATAGAACTGCTCGAAACGCATAATGTAAACGTCGTCAATGCCACGTGCATCGCGCTCTTCCAGCAGGTCATAGTAGACCTTGCCCGAACACATCACGACGCGTTTGATCTTGTCATCTGCAACCAGTTTGGTGTCAGAATTGCCATATTGCGCATCGTCCCACAAAACGCGGTGAAAGCTGGAGCCAGTCGTGAATTCCTCGACCTTGCTGACTGCCAGCTTGTGGCGCAGCAAGGATTTCGGGGTCATCAGGATCAGCGGTTTGCGGAAGCTGCGGTGCAACTGGCGGCGCAGAATGTGGAAGTAGTTGGCAGGCGTCGTGCAATTCGCGACGATCCAGTTATCCTGGCCACACATCTGCAAAAAGCGCTCAAGGCGGGCAGAGGAGTGCTCTGGTCCTTGACCCTCATAGCCGTGCGGCAGCAGGACAACGAGGCCAGACATGCGCAGCCATTTGCTTTCGCCGGAACTAATGAACTGGTCAAACATGATCTGCGCACCATTGGCGAAGTCGCCGAATTGGGCTTCCCAAAGCGTCAAAGCATTGGGTTCAGCCATGGAGTAGCCATACTCGAACCCGAGCACCGCATATTCCGACAGCATCGAGTCGATGACCTCATAGCGCGCTTGGCCTTCGCGAATGTTATTTAGCGGATAATAACGTTCTTCCGTGTCCTGATTAATCAGACCGGAATGGCGCTGGGAGAACGTACCGCGCGTGGAGTCCTGACCAGAAAGACGCACTCCCATGCCTTCAGTTAGCAATGAGCCAAACGCCAATGCTTCGCCTGTGGCCCAGTCAAACCCTTCACCGGTTTCGAACATCTGTTGTTTCGCTTCGAGAAGGCGACCAACCGTTTTATGCAGCGGGAAGCCATCCGGCGCGCGCGTCAGGGCGGTGCCAAGCTCTGCAAGCGTTTCAGGCTTGATCGCTGTTTTGCCGCGTTGGTATTTCTTCTCTTTCATCCGATCGAGATGCGACCACTTGCCGTCCAGCCAGTCGGCTTTGTTCGGCTTGTAATCTTTGCCTGCTTCAAACTCATCATTCAGATGTGCCTGGAACGCGGTCTTCATGTCCTCGATCTCGCCTTCTGGGATCAGGCCGTCTTTTACAAGACGCTCTGTATAGAGGCTGAGTGTGGTTTTGTGCGTTTTGATCTTCTTGTACATCACCGGGTTGGTGAACATGGGCTCGTCGCCCTCGTTGTGACCAAAGCGGCGGTAGCAAAAGATATCGATGACCACGTCTTTGTGGAACTTCTGACGAAATTCGGTCGCAACCTTTGCCGCATGAACCACGGCTTCGGGATCATCGCCATTCACGTGGAAGATCGGTGCCTCTACCACCAGAGCGTTGTCTGTGGGGTAGGGGGATGAGCGTGAGAAATGCGGAGCTGTTGTAAAACCGATCTGGTTGTTCACAACGATATGCATCGTGCCGCCGGTTTTGTGGCCGCGCAAACCAGACAGTGCGAAACATTCTGCTACAACGCCTTGACCCGCAAAGGCCGCATCACCGTGCAGCAGGATCGGCATAACTTTTGTGCGATCCGTGTCGTTCAATTGGTCCTGTTTCGCGCGCACCTTGCCGATGACAACGGGATTCACCGCTTCTAGGTGGGAAGGGTTGGCAGTCAGTGACAAGTGCACGGAATTGCCGTCGAATTCACGATCGGAGCTTGCGCCGAGGTGATATTTCACATCGCCAGATCCATCGACATCCTCAGGCTTAAAGCTGCCGCCCTGGAATTCATTGAAGATCGCGCGGTAGGGTTTGCTCATCACGTTAGCGAGGACAGACAGGCGTCCACGGTGGGGCATGCCGATCACGATATCGCGCACGCCTAGCGCGCCGCCGCGCTTGATGATCTGCTCCATCGCCGGGATCAGGCTTTCGCCGCCATCAAGGCCGAAACGCTTGGTGCCCATATACTTGACGTGCAGGAACTTCTCGAAACCCTCGGCTTCGACCATCTTGTTCAGGATCGCTTTGCGGCCCTCACGGGTAAACTGGATTTCCTTGCCAAGGCCTTCAATCCGCTCTTTCAGCCAGCTGGCCTCTTCGGGATCGGAGATATGCATGTATTGCAGCGCAAAGGTGCCGCAATAGGTACGCTTCACGATGTCGAGAATCTGGCGCATAGACGCGATTTGCAGGCCCAGAACATTGTCGATGAAAATCGGGCGGTCCATGTCGGCTTCGGTGAAGCCATAGGATTTGGCGTCCAGTTCCGGATGTCTGCTCGCTTCGCGCATACCAAGCGGGTCCAGATTGGCTGCAAGGTGACCACGGATACGGTAGGCGCGGATAATCATCAGCGCGCGGATGGAATCCAGCACGGCGCGTTTGATCGCCTCGTCGCTGACTTCGACACCTGCCGCCGCAGCCTTCGCTTTGATCTTGTCGCCCGCGGCTTGGGTCTCGGCCTGTGCAGGCCATTGCCCGTCAAGCGCAGCGGTCAGATCATCATTCGGCATCGGGGGCCAATCGGCGCGCGCCCATGACGGACCTGCTGCCTCTGCCTTTACGTCCAGCTCAGCATCGCCCAACTGGGAAAAGAAGTCCTGCCACGCCGCATCGACCGCATTGGGGTCATTGGCGTATTGCGCATAAAGCTGCTCTAGATACTCGGCGTTATGGCCTTGCATAAAGCTAGATGCGTGAAAAACGTCATTAGGGCTTTGGTCGGTCATTCTTGCTCTCCCGAAAGGGGCCGTTTTGTGAATGCGGCCCCGATTGGGGCCAAAGTATTGGTAGGCTTGGGCCCGTAAGCCCAAGCGTTTGGTTCTGTTAGATCAACCGATCGCTTCGATCACGGCTTCGCCAAGTGTTGCGGGGCTGTCTGCCACCACAATACCAGCGGAGCGCATCGCTTCGATCTTGTCCTCTGCGCCGCCTTTGCCGCCAGCGACAATCGCGCCAGCATGACCCATACGGCGGCCGGGAGGGGCCGTGCGACCTGCGATGAAACCGGCTGTTGGCTTCCAACGGCCCTTTTTCTTTTCATCTGCAAGGAACTGCGCTGCTTCTTCTTCAGCAGAACCACCGATTTCACCGATCATAATGATCGACTGTGTCTCTGGATCCGCGAGGAACATTTCCAGCACGTCGATATGCTCGGTGCCTTTGATGGGATCGCCGCCGATGCCAACCGCAGAAGACTGGCCAAGGCCAAGGTCCGTGGTCTGCTTCACCGCTTCATACGTCAGTGTGCCCGAACGGGAGACAACACCGCATGAACCGCGCTTGTGAATGTGACCCGGCATAATGCCGATTTTGCACGCATCTGGCGTGATTACGCCGGGGCAGTTGGGGCCGATCAGGCGGCTTTTGCTGCCCTCAAGCGCACGCTGAACACGCATCATGTCGAGAACTGGAATGCCCTCTGTGATGCACACGATCAATTCCATCTCGGCGTCGATGGCCTCTAGGATGGAATCCGCCGCGAAGGGGGGAGGCACGTAGATCACGGAAGCATTCGCTTCGGTGACATGCTTTGCTTCATGCACAGAGTTGAACACGGGCAAATTGAGATGCGTTGTGCCGCCTTTGCCGGGTGTGACGCCGCCAACCATTTTCGTGCCGTATGCAATCGCTTGCTCGGAGTGGAATGTACCTTGCGAGCCTGTGAGGCCTTGGCAAATTACTTTTGTGTTTTCGTCTACAAGAACAGCCATGGGATTATCCTTTCACCGCTTTGACGATTTTCTGTGCACCGTCTTTCAGGTCGTCCGCTGCAATCACATCCAAACCGGAATTGTTGATGATCGCTTTGCCTTCTTCCACGTTTGTGCCCTCTAAACGCACAACCAGTGGAACTTGCAAGCCGACTTCCTTAACCGCAGCAACAACGCCCTCGGCGATGACATCGCAGCGCATGATGCCGCCGAAGATGTTCACAAGGATGCCTTTGACCTGAGGATCGGAGGTGATGATTTTGAACGCTTCTGTCACCTTCTCTTTGGTCGCGCCGCCGCCTACGTCGAGGAAGTTAGCAGGCTCTGCACCGTAGAGTTTGATGATGTCCATTGTCGCCATCGCGAGGCCGGCGCCGTTGACCATGCAGCCAATTTCGCCGTCGAGCGCGATGTAGTTGAGGTCGTACTTGGACGCCTCAAGCTCTTTGCTGTCTTCTTCAGTTTCGTCGCGCAGGGACATGATGTCTGCGTGGCGGTATAGCGCGTTGCCGTCAAAGCTGACTTTCGCGTCGAGCACTTTCAGATCGCCAGATCCTTCCAGAACGATCAGCGGGTTGATTTCCAGCATCTCCATGTCTTTCTCAACGAAAGCACGGTAAAGATTGCCCATCAATGCAACACACTGCTTGACCTGCTGGCCTTTCAGACCAAGCGAGAAAGCGATGCGGCGGCCGTGGAAGGCCTGGTAGCCAGTCGCTGGATCAACAGAGAAGCTGAGAATTTTCTCTGGTGTTGCCGCTGCAACTTCTTCGATGTCCATGCCACCTTCAGTGGAGCAAACAAAAGAGATGCGCGACGTTTGACGGTCTACCAGCAACGCGAGGTAAAGTTCGGCTTCGATGTCAGAGCCATCTTCGATGTAGATGCGGTTGACTTGCTTGCCCGCTGGGCCGGTCTGGTGCGTAACGAGCGTGCGCCCCAACATTTTCTTGGCTTCTTCAGCAGCCTCGGACGCAGAGAAGGCAAGGCGAACGCCGCCCTTTTCGCCTGCGTCGGCTTCCTTGAAGGTGCCTTTGCCGCGACCACCTGCGTGGATCTGCGCCTTAACAACCCAAAGCGGGCCGTCCATCTCGCCTGCGGCTGTTTTGGCATCTTCCGCCTTCAGCACGGCGCGGCCGTCTGAAACTGGCGCGCCGTAGCTCTTTAGCAGCGCTTTGGCTTGGTATTCGTGGATGTTCATAAGAAACGGTCCCGTCTTGCTTCGATTGCTTGCCTCTATAGTGTGAGTATTAAGAGCGAATTAAACGAAAAAGTGACGCAGGTGGGATAATTCCGACATTTGTGATCACACTTTTAAATCGTGTGATCACAAAATGTGAAATCCTCGGTGCGAATGTTGCGATTCGAGCCTTAGTTGAGGAAAATCGCAAACAATGCAGCATTGCCACTAGAGAGTCGTTGTAACCGTTGCCAACTCTGATTGCTCAATCGTTGACCACGTTGTGTATAGCGATAAGCTGCATGGCCTTGAACCCATGCCAATAGGTCAAGCGGCGAGGGGTCGTCGAAATAGGCTTTGAGGCTGATGCCCGTCCCTTGTGGCAAGAGCGGATGCGGTATCAGCAAATTGCCCTGCACCAGTGCGTCGGCTTCTTCCAGAATGTGTTGCCATGTTTCTGCAGTCTCTTGCGTGATTTCAAATCCAAGTGCGGATGTCTGGTTCGGGTTAGGGACCCATTCTCGATCATTGTCGCTTTCACCTTCGACAAGCGTCCAGAATTCCCGGTTGCTTGCAATCATCTGCGCCCAATGACCACGGGCTGCTTCAAGATGAACAGGATCAGGTTGCTGATCGAGCGCTTTCAACAAAACGTAAATGCCATCGATGATGGGGGCGAAACTTTGGCTGGTCCTGTCGAAATCCGAGGCCTTGCTGGTAGGAAGCTTTGCTTTGAGACTTTGGATCTCTGCTGTAATCCAGCGACGGCTTTGTGACAGTTCCCTTCGGTCGTTGCCCAGTTTTTCGAACTGGTCATTAAGTTCGGCATTCTTTGCATCCCGTTCATTCGACTTGTCTTCCTTGCGCAATGCAATGCGGCGCGCTCGAAGTGATTTGATCTGCTCATCCAGGGGTCTAAGCTTGTCATTGAGGTTCGTTAGCATCGCCTCGAGCCGCAGGAGATCTGCTTTCACAAGCGCGATGTCATAGAACGGCTTAAGGGTTGGGATGTCGTCTAACGTCGCCCGATCTGCATTCAGGTTGCGGATGATCTCTGTCGGATCAAAGGCCAATGCCATCTGCGCTGTAGCGGACATCGCGTGGGTGTAGGCCATGAGCCAGGCGATATCTGCTGTGTCAAAACGTATGACGGTGGGGTTTCCTTTAGCCTTGGCATTGGCCTGCGCACGGCGGATCGCTGCGCGGCCCAAGAAAGGGGCCATGACGCTTGCGGCATCCTCATGACGCTCGCGCAGCCCGTTTTCATTAAGATCGAACCAAAGGTCATCCACGTTAAGCACGAAAGTCGCGCTGTCACGATCTTCGATGGCATCAATTGCGATGCGCGCCTTGTCCAAATCCTGAAGAAAACCCTGTAGCAGTGCTTTGAGAGCCTCGGGCGTGGATTGCTCATCGCTTTGGCGTTGTGCGATCCGGTTCAGTCCGAAGAATGGAAGCATTGCCAGGCTGTTCCCGATGCCAGACCGGTTTTGATTTTGCGCTGATTTTTCAAGCGCTCGAAGCGACGTTAGAAAGGCCAGCTCCATTTGCAGCTCGGGCTTGTCAGGCTTTATGCTCGCGATCCGCTTTGCAAGGCCGTCTTTTGCAAGCGTTTATATGGGTTGTTCGGCAAAGCAAACGGCGGCGGAAAGAAAAAGCGTGAAGACGGATCGAAAAAGCATGAATAATCCAACAAAAAGCGCGCAAGCTGACTTGCTTGCGCGCTAATTGGAATCACACTTTTAGGTCGCTATCAAGCGAGTGAGTTGTCGATCTCTTTACACGCAGCAACGAGGCCTTTGACAGCGTCGACTGATTTGTCGAACATCGCTTGCTCGTCTTTGTTCATGTTGATTGCGACAACGCGCTCGACGCCGCCAGCGCCGATCACTGTTGGAACGCCCACATAGAAGCCGTCCAAACCGTAAGCGCCATCAACGTAAGCTGCGCAAGGCAGAACGCGTTTCTGGTCTTTGAGATAGGCTTCGGCCATTTCAATCGCGGATGTCGCAGGCGCGTAGAAGGCAGAGCCGGTTTTCAGCAGGCCAACGATTTCTGCTCCGCCATCACGTGTGCGCTGGATGATTGCGTCAAGCTTGTCTTGCGTGGTCCAGCCCATGTCGACCAGATCAGGCAAAGGAATACCCGCAACTGTCGAATAACGCTCAAGTGGAACCATCGTGTCGCCGTGGCCGCCCAGAACGAAGGCTGTAACGTCCTTCATGGACACATTGAATTCGACCGAAAGGAAGTGACGGAAACGCGCTGAGTCAAGGACACCCGCCATGCCACAAACTTTTTCGTGCGGAAGGCCCGAGAATTCGCGCAGCGCCCAAACCATCGCATCAAGCGGGTTGGTGATGCAGATGACAAAAGCGTCTGGCGCGTGATCGCGGATGCCTTCGCCGACGGATTTCATAACCTTGAGGTTGATGCCCAGAAGGTCATCGCGGCTCATGCCGGGCTTGCGAGGAACGCCAGCAGTTACGATGCAAACGTCTGCGCCAGCGATGTCCTCGTAGGATTGCGTGCCAGACATTGTCGCATCGAAACCCTCGGAAGGGCCGGATTCTGCGATGTCGAGGGCTTTGCCTTCTGGCGTGCCTTCGGCAATATCGAACAGGACAACATCGCCCAATTCTTTCAAAGCTGCGAGGTGGGCAAGTGTGCCGCCAATTTGTCCTGCACCAATAAGTGCTATCTTGGGTCTGGCCATGGAACTCTCTCCGGTCCGTTGAATTTGGCGCATGGCTAGTGCGGTTTGCGCTTTGGCGCAAGTGTGCTGCGCTGCGGCGCAGAGGCGCGGGTGGGTGGAAATGAGCGATGGAGCAGGCTAAAGCCGTAATAGATCAGGGAAATTGAAAGGGTAGCCAGTGCTTTGGGATTTTTCCTTTTTTGCAATTGCGGCCCCCGCAGTCGTCTTTGCGGGGGTGTCAAAAGGGGGCTTTGGGTCTGGCGCAGCCTTTGCGTCGGCGTCGATTCTGGCGCTGGTCCTCACACCCGGCCAGGCGCTTGGCTTGATGCTGCCGTTGCTCATGCTGATCGACATCGCAACACTTCGCCCCTATTGGCGCAAGTGGGATTGGCCCTCTGCACGATTGTTGATTATCGGAGGTGTACCGGGTGTAATCATCGGCGCGCTGGTCTACCGCGCTGCCAATGATGACGTGATCCGTTTCATGATCGGCGCCATGTCGTTGTTGTTTGTTATCTGGCAAATTGCGCGATCGCGCGGTTGGATCGCTATTTCAGAGCGACCCCTCGGGAATGGCGCAGGGATATTGGCAGGAGTAGGGGCAGGATTTACCAGTTTTGTAAGCCATGCAGGCGGTCCACCCGCTGCAATTTACATGCTGTCTTTGAAGCTTACGAAAACAGAGTATCAAGCCAACACCGTTCTGGTCTTTTGGATCGTCAACAGCCTTAAGGCCGCGGCCTACGGCGTGCTTGGCATCTTCACGCTCGAACTGCTTGTACTTGATCTTGCTTTGGCCCCTTTCGCCCTGCTCGGCGCATGGATCGGTGTCAAAGCGCATTATCTGGTTCCCGAGCGGGTCTTCTTTGGCATCACCTATGTGTTGCTCGCCGTGACGGGAACCAAATTGATTTTAGATGCGCTAACCTAGGCGTCATTGCCCTTGGCTGGCAGTGCTTCGGCCAAGGTTTCAAAATTCTGACCAGATGCAACAAGGCAGGTAAGACCATTGGCCATCGTGACCGTGATCGTCCATGTGCCTGTTTCATTTGCGGCAAACACCTCTACCAACGAGTTATTGGCCCCGAGCCCGACAGATTGGCGTGCTTCCCCATATTTGTCGGCCAGCCGTTCAACCACCACCTCGCGAGGGGCGCAGTTTCGGGCGTTCTGGGCAAATCCTGTGGTCGCAGCGAGAGCGAGAATTCCAAATCCCAGTGCACCAATTATCATCCGCTTGTTCATAGCGTCATTCCTTCGAAATGTGTCGCATCGTCAGGCTGTTCCGGCTTTGCCGGTTGATGCACCCAAGGTTCATTTGTTCGGACGGTGCTTCGCTGCTTTGTTCCAGTAGCCAACTGGTCAGCCCTCCCGTGGTGTCCGATGGGATGAAACATGCAAGGCGCGGGGTGTAGATAAGGTTAATCCACCGCGCGTTGCGTCGCATTTTAGCGATATTTGCTGCATCGCGGCATTTAGGGCTTGAATGAAATGCAAATAAAGGGCCACTTACGCGCAACTTTATTGCGAGGAAGATTCCCATGGACATGCGTCAACGCCCCTATCGCTCGGTTCTTTATATTCCAGGTTCCAAGCCACGCGCTTTGGATAAAGCACGTAATTTGCCTGTGGATGCGATCATCTTCGATCTGGAAGACGCTGTGCCTGTGGAAGAAAAGAACGCAGCACGTGACATTCTGAAAGAAGCCCTTGCGGCGGGCGGATATGGCGCGCGTTTCAAAATTGTGCGTATCAACGGATTAGATACAGAATGGGGCAAAGATGATGCGAAAGCGGTTACCGAAATGGATGCTGACGCGATCTTGCTGCCCAAGGTCGCCAGCCCTGCCGATCTGGACGCGCTCGCAAAAATCACTGGCGATCTGCCGATCTGGGCCATGATGGAAAGCCCACGCGGCATGCTGAATGCGGCGGCAATCGCTGCGCACCCAAAACTGGCGGGCATGGTTATGGGCACCAATGATCTCGCCAAAGAGCTTCAAAGTCGCAACCGGGCGGATCGTTTGCCGATGCTGACCTCGCTCGGGCTTTGTCTGTTGGCGGCAAAGGCTGAAGGATTGATTATTGTGGACGGCGTTTATAATGCGTTCAAGGATGACGAAGGCCTGAAGGTCGAGTGTGAACAAGGCCGCGACATGGGCTTTGACGGAAAAACGCTGATCCACCCCGCGCAGGTCGATGTGACCAACGCCGCCTTTGCCCCAAGCGAAGCCGAGATCGAACTGGCCAAACGTCAGATCGCGGCCTTTGAAGAAGTCGAGGCAAGCGGGCAGGGCGTTGCAGTAGTCGACGGGCGCATCGTTGAAAACCTACACGTTGCCACCGCACTCGAAACTCTGGCAAAAGCAAAGGCAATTGAAGCCCTTGCAGCGGAGTAACCTAATATGACCCTTTTGATTCTCGGTCTCGTTCTTTGGACCCTTGCCCATTATTTCAAACGCTTAATGCCGGCGCAGCGTGCGGCGATGGGTGATAAGGGGAAAGGCCTGGTTGCCGCAGCGATCGCTCTAAGCCTCTTGTTGATGATATTCGGCTATCGCTGGGCAGAGTTTATCCCAGTTTGGTCGCCGCCTTCGTTTTTCACACATATCAATAACTTGCTGATGCTTGGTGCGTTTTTCCTTTTCGGGATGAGCGCAACAACGGGGCGGCTTCGCGGCAAAATGCGCCATCCGCAATTGGCAGCAGTAAAGGTCTGGGCCTTGGCGCACCTGCTGGTGAACGGTGATCTCGCGTCGCTCATCCTCTTCGGCGGCATGCTGGCTTGGGCTGTCGGGTCGGTGATCCTGATTAACCGCGCCGGGCCTTGGGATCGCCCAGAACCCGGGGATGCAAAGAAAGACAAGCTGCTCGTTATCATCACGCTTGTGACTTTTACGATCACGGCACTTATCCACCTAGCACTGGGCGTTTCGCCCTTTGGAGGCTGACCCCATGAGCAAAATCTACCGCTTTCTCAGTGAAGACGACACATCGGCCTTTTGCCACAAGGTTTCTGACGCATTGGCAAAAGGGTGGGAGCTTTACGGCTCGCCCACGCAGACTTTTGACCCCGTCAAAGGCATTATGCGGTGTGGGCAATCCGTCACGAAAGATGTCGATGCCGAGTACACACCAGACATGAAATTAGGAGCGCAGTAATGCTCAAAACAAACGCAGGCCGATTTTTCGAGGACTATTCCATAGGCGACGTCATCCATCATGCAGTGCCGCGGACTGTCTCGGGGGGGGAGCGGGCGCTCTATCACGCGCTCTATCCTGCGCGCCATGCGCTTTATTCGTCAGATGAATTCGCCCGCGCCTCTGGCCTGCCAGCCTCGCCAATCGATGATCTGGCCGCGTTCCACGTTGTTTTCGGCAAATCCGTCCCTGATATTTCACTGAACGCGGTCGCAAACCTTGGCTATGCCGAGGGTCGCTGGCTGTTGCCCGTGTATGAGGGGGACACACTGCGCTCCAGCTCTGAAGTGATTGGTCTCAAACAGAACTCCAACGGAAAAACGGGCGTCGTCGATGTACGCACCTCGGGCCGTAACCAGCGCGACGAGGTCGTGATGGAATTTGTGCGTTGGGTCATGGTGCGCAAGCGCGATGTAAATGCGCCTGCGCCTGAAACAGTCGTGCCAGAGCTGAAAGGCGCTTTGAGTGCAAGTGATCTTAGCATTCCCGCGGGCCTTGATTTCACCAATTACGACACAACGCTCGCTGGCGAGGCCCATCGCTGGGGCGATTACGCGATTGGCGAAACGATTGACCATGTGGATGGTGTCACGATTGAAGAAGCCGAGCACATGATCGCCACGCGCCTTTGGCAGAACACCGCAAAGGTCCATTTTGACGCGACCAATCGCGATGATGGTCAGCGTTTGATCTATGGCGGTCACGTGATTTCTATGGCGCGGGCGCTTTCCTTCAACGGACTTGCGAATGCACAGATGATCGTCGGATTAAATGGCGGTGCCCATGCGAACCCCTGCTTTAGTGGCGATACGGTGCGCGCATGGTCCGAAGTCTTGGACAAGGCCGAAACCGATGCTCCAGGCGTAGGTGCGATCCGCTTGCGATTGGTTGCGTACAAGGGCGACGCTGCGTTCGAGCTTAAGGGCGAGAATGGCAAATACATGCCGCAAGTCCTTCTGGATCTCGACTATTGGGCGTTGATTCCGAAGTGATATTACACCCTTCAAAAGGGCGTGAAATTTGTGATCACAAGGGGTGCCGCTATTGACTTCCCCAAAGCGTTTGGCTTGCTGCGAAGCAAATCGGGGCTGGATTGTCCTTTGGTGACTAGGCCCATCCGCGATTCTATCGCGAGAATACAGAATGATAATTTTGTGATCACACGGCAAACTAGCGTGATCACAAAAAACAAGAAATCTAGCAAATTGCGCCAAAAAACCGCGCCTTGATTTGTCTAGGTCAGGTGACAGTCGCAAAAATTGCTATAAAACAGTGGCAACAGAACCGAAAGGAAACGCAAATGGCTGACGTGAACCGTGGCAATCGCCCACTGTCTCCGCATCTGCAAGTCTATCGCCCGCAATGGGGGTCTGTGACATCCATCTTTGCCCGTATCACAGGTATCGCGTTGCTTGGCGCGGCGCTGCTCGTGATCTGGTGGCTGTTGGCTGCCGCATCTGGTGCAGAGTATTTTGAATTCGTGAACTGGCTTTTGACCTCGTTTGTCGGGGACATCGTGATGTTCCTGGCGCTTTGGGCGGTCTGCTATCACTTCTTGTCCGGCTTGCGTCACCTTTATTGGGACACGGGCCGTGGCTTTGAGATTGAAAAAGCTGAAATGCTGGGCAAAGCCGTCGTGGCTGGTTCGGTCATCCTCGCGATCTTCGTCGCGATTGTTGTATAAGGGGACCGCAGATGGCCTATCTTACAGACCGCAAACGCGCGACCTACCGCGGATCTTCTCGCACTGGCACAACCCATTTTTGGCGCCAAACGATTAGCGCCGTTGGCCTTGCCGTTTTGATCCCGATTTTCGTTTTGCAATTTGGGAGCATACTGGGATCGTCGCATGCGGATGTGCTCGCCTATTACGGACGACCTTTTCCCGCTATCATTGCAGCGATGACAATCACTGTGGCGATGGTACACTTCCGCCATGGCATGCAGGTCGTGATTGAAGACTACACACGCGGGTTGACCAAAAAATTCCTGATCATCCTATTCACATGCATCGCTTACGCGTTCGCGGCGACAGGCTTGTTTGCCCTCGCCCGCATTGCACTTTAAGTTTCGGAGCGTCCCAATGGCAGCTTATGAATATGAAACCCACGATTATGATGTTGTGGTGGTCGGCGCTGGTGGCGCGGGTCTGCGTGCAACGCTTGGCATGGCCGAACAAGGCCTGCGAACAGCCTGCATAACCAAAGTATTCCCGACCCGCTCGCATACGGTAGCGGCGCAGGGTGGCATTGCAGCGTCCTTGTCCAACATGGGCCCTGATAACTGGCAGTGGCATATGTATGACACGGTCAAAGGCTCTGACTGGCTTGGCGACACGGATGCGATGGAATACCTCGCCCGCGAAGCGCCCAAAGCGGTTTACGAGCTGGAGCATTACGGTGTGCCATTCTCGCGTACCGAAGAGGGCAAGATTTATCAGCGCCCCTTCGGCGGTCACACAACAGAATTCGGCGAAGGCCCGCCCGTGCAGCGCACATGCGCCGCGGCGGACCGCACAGGTCACGCGATCTTGCACACGCTTTACGGCCAGTCGCTTAAGAACAACGCGGAATTCTACATCGAATATTTCGCGATTGACCTGATTATGTCCGACGATGGCGTCTGCCAAGGCGTGGTTTGCTGGAAGCTTGATGATGGTACAATGCACGTCTTTAACGCAAAGATGGTCGTGCTGGCGACGGGTGGTTATGGCCGTGCCTATTTCTCTGCCACCTCCGCGCATACCTGCACGGGCGATGGTGGCGGCATGGTCGCGCGTCAGGGTCTGGCACTTCAGGATATGGAGTTCGTTCAGTTCCACCCGACTGGCATCTACGGTTCCGGCTGTCTTATCACCGAAGGCGCACGCGGGGAGGGTGGCTATCTCACCAACTCCGAAGGCGAGCGCTTTATGGAGCGTTATGCGCCGAACTATAAAGACCTTGCGCCGCGCGATTATGTCTCGCGCTGTATGACGATGGAAATCCGCGAAGGGCGGGGTGTGGGCGCAGAGGGCGATCACATCCACCTGAACCTCAGCCACCTGCCTGCCGAGGCACTTGCAGAGCGCTTGCCGGGCATCTCCGAAAGCGCGAAGATTTTCGCAGGTGTTGATGTGAACAAAGAGCCAATTCCGGTTCTGCCAACAGTTCACTACAACATGGGCGGTATCCCGACGAACTACTTCGGCGAAGTGCTGAACCCGACCGCAAAAGACCCGAACGCCGTTGTTCCGGGCCTCATGGCAGTTGGCGAGGCGGGCTGCGCTTCTGTGCATGGTGCGAACCGTCTTGGCTCCAACTCGCTGATCGACCTCGTGGTCTTTGGCCGCGCCGCTGCGATCCGCGCAGGCAAGGTTGTGGACGCAGAGTCTGGCAATAGTGCGTTGAACCAAGCGTCTGTTGATTTTGCCTTTGATCGTTTCGACGGCCTGCGCAATGCAAGCGGCGGTACACCAACAGCTGAACTTCGCCTTGAAATGCAAAAGACCATGCAGGCCGACGCAGCTGTTTTCCGTACCGACAAAACCCTCAAAGAGGGCGTTGAGAAGATGACCGCAGTTGCTGCGAAAGTCGGCGACCTGAAGGTGACGGATCGCAGCCTTGTCTGGAATTCCGACCTGATGGAAACGCTGGAGCTGACGAACCTGATGCCAAACGCATTGGCGACGATTGTCGGCGCAGAGGCGCGCAAGGAATCCCGCGGTGCCCATGCGCACGAGGATTACGCGACACGTGACGACAAGAACTGGCGCGTTCACACGATTTCCCGTGTTGATGGTAGCAAGGTTAAGCTGACCCATCGCCCCGTGGTGACCGATCCTCTGACGACCGAAGCCGAAGGCGGCATCAGCCTTAAGAAGATCGCACCGAAAGAGCGGACATTCTAATGCGCCTTGCTCTGCTCATTGGTGCGGCGATTGCGCTTGGTGGCTGTCAGGCTGCAAACGAAACTGCTGACACTGTCGCGCGCGAAAGTGCAAAGGGCGTGGTGAACGGCGTCGTGGCGCAGAAGTTTCCGGGCGTGAACGCATCACCGATCACCGATTGTGTAATCGATAATGCGACACGCTTCGAAATTTTCGACATTGCCAAGGCCGCAGCGACAGGGGTGACCCCGTCAACGGTGGAAACGGTAACGACAATCGCATCGCGTCCCGACACGGTGCAGTGCATTTCAAAAAACGGCTTAGGCCTGTTTCTTTAAAGGAGTGAGACGATGGTAGAACTGACCCTCCCCAAGAACTCGCGTATGACAACTGGCAAAACTTGGCCAAAACCGTCCAGCGGGACCAATTTGCGTAAATTCCAGATATATCGCTGGAACCCTGATGACGGGAAAAACCCGAGCCTTGATACCTATTGGGTTGATATGGACGAGTGCGGCCCGATGATTTTGGATGCGCTTATCAAGATCAAGAACGAAATCGATCCAACGCTAACGTTCCGCCGTTCGTGCCGCGAAGGCATTTGTGGCTCTTGCGCGATGAACATCGACGGCATCAACACACTTGCCTGCATCTACGGTATGGATGAGATAAAAGGCGACGTGAAAATCTACCCGCTGCCACACATGCCTGTGGTTAAGGATTTGATCCCCGATCTGACGCATTTCTATGCACAGCACGCGTCGATCATGCCGTGGCTTGAAACAAAGACAAACCGCCCTGCGAAAGAGTGGAAGCAGTCTATCGGCGATCGCAAAAAACTTGATGGCCTTTATGAATGCGTTATGTGCGCGTGCTGCTCAACGTCGTGCCCCTCGTATTGGTGGAATGGCGATCGCTACCTTGGACCAGCGGCGCTTCTTCACGCCTACCGCTGGATCATCGACAGCCGCGATGAGGCAACGGGCGAGCGTTTGGACGAGCTTGAAGACCCCTTCAAACTCTATCGTTGCCACACGATCATGAACTGCGCAAAGACCTGCCCCAAAGGTCTGAACCCGGCGAAAGCAATTGCCGAGATCAAAAAGATGATGGTCGAGCGTACAGTATAAACGGCGCGGTTCGCATCGAATTGAAAACGCCCCGCACCGAAAGGTCGCGGGGCTTTTTTGTTTACGAAAGGCCACTGGCGTGATGGGTGCCAACTGCTAAAGTAAGCCCAACAAAGGGAGAATGACATGAGCGGGAAAGCACAGGCAGACGTCATCATCGTCGGTGCAGGGCTGGCCGGGTTGGTCGCAGCGAGCGAAGCTGTGGCGCGCGGGCGCTCGGTTATTCTGCTAGATCAGGAGGGCGAGCAATCGCTCGGCGGGCAAGCGTTTTGGTCACTTGGTGGCTTGTTCATGATCGATACGCCGGAACAGCGTCGCATGGGCATTCGAGATAGCCATGCACTTGCGCAAAGCGATTGGATGGGCAGCGCGCAGTTCGACCGCGCCGAGGATGCCAACCCAAAGGCCGTTGCTGAGGCCTACCTGGACTTTGCCGCTGGTGAAATGCGCGAATGGCTTCATGGTATAGGCTACCGCTGGTTTCCGATTGTCGGTTGGGCTGAACGCGGCGGTGCGATGGCGCATGGGCATGGCAACTCGGTCCCTCGGTTCCATATGACGTGGGGCACAGGGCCGGGAACAGTCGCCCCGTTCGAACGGTTGGTGCGGGCGGCGCAGGCCGCAGGAAAATTGACCTTTGCCTTTCGCCATCGAGTAAGCGAGTTGATAGTCACGAATGGACGTGCCTGCGGTGTGCGCGGCGATGTTTTGCAGGACGATCCGGCCGAGCGCGGGCATAGCACCAATCGCACGGTCAGCGGAGCTTTCGAATTTCTTGCAGACTCTGTCATTCTAACGACGGGTGGCATTGGCGGCGATCATACAATGGTGCGCAAGCAATGGCCTACAGAAAGGCTGGGCAATGCCCCGCAAACCATGGTTGCCGGCGTTCCTGACTATGTCGATGGTCAAATGCAGCGCGCGGCAAATGCCGCAGGTGCAGGTATCATCAACGCGGACCGTATGTGGCACTATACCGAAGGGCTAAAAAACTGGGATCCGATCTGGCCCAATCATGGAATTCGCATCCTGCCTGGCCCGTCCTCTATGTGGTTCGATGCATTGGGCGAGCGGATGGAAGCGCCCTTTCTTCCCGGGTTTGACACCCTTGGCACGCTAAAACGCATTCTTAGCACGGGTCACGGTCACAGCTGGTTTATCCTTACCCAGAAGATCATCGAAAAGGAGTTTGCACTGTCTGGATCGGAGCAGAACCCGGATATCACGTCGGGCAAATGGCTCGAAGTGCTAAAGGCGCGGCTCTTGGGTAAGGGGGCACCAGCACCCGTTGAAGCATTCATGCAAAAGGGCGAGGATTTCGTCGTCGCAGAGACGTTGGAACAGCTGGTCAGCGGGATGAACGCGTTGACCCCTGATGTGCCACTCGATCCAGCGCACCTGCGCAGCCAGATCGAAGCGCGCGATGCGCAGATCGGCAACCCTTTCGCAAAGGACGCACAAATCACTGCGATACGGGGTGCGCGTGCATATCGCGGCGATCGCCTAATTCGAACCGCAAAACCACATCGTTTGCTTGACCCAACGGCTGGCCCGCTCATCGCTGTGCGCTTGAATATCCTCACGCGCAAGTCTCTTGGCGGCCTGCACACGAACCTCGCAGGCCAAGTGCTTCGCGAAGATGGTTCCACATTTGACGGGCTCTTCGCGGCAGGTGAGGTCGCCGGGTTCGGCGGCGGCGGGTATCACGGATACAACGCACTGGAAGGGACATTTCTCGGGGGCTGCATTTTCTCTGGCCGTGCCTGTGGTCGGTCGGTTTGAAAACGCGGGCTATAGCAGCCGATAGGCACCATGCTTCGGGTATCAATTCTGCAACGAACGCTGGTTCTGTCTTCGCTTGAATTGACGAAGGCGATAACAGGTTAGAGTTTGGATATCACTTGCCCAAAGTGTTGGGCGCGACAGTAATGGAAACCGCCTGATGCCTTACAATGCACCCGCAGATGCCGAAGCGCGCCGCGCTGTTGAGCCGGTCATTTGCTATCCCACAGAGACGCTTCCCATCCCCGAACTTGAACTTTACGCAAGAGCACGCAAAAACGCACAAAAGGTTGATGAAGTGATCGCCGCTCCGCGTGAGGCGGCATGTATTGCCATTCCCGCAGGGCATTTCTTCCGCATTTCCTGCCCTACGGGGCCACAAGTCGGCGATCTCAATCTGTGGAATGCCGATGATCTAAGCGAGCGTTTCTATTCTGGTAAGACCCGCGCACTTCACGGAACGCACCTTACTACGGGCGAGCAGATGTGGAGCAGTTTTCCGCACTTACGTCCTATTGCGACGATCACCGAAGACACGCTCGGGTGGTACGGAATGGATCGCTTTGGCGGCTCGGTCCATGATGTAATTGGCACGCGGTGCGATCCCTATACTGGCAATCTTTTGCAAGGCAGCCAGTATCACCATTGCTGCCATTCGAACCTGACGCGTGCTCTTGCCGATCTCTTGGATATTTCGTTGAGCGAGGCTGAACCTCATGTGCATGATGTGCTCAACGTCTTCATGTGTACAGGGTTCACCCGCGATACAGGGCAGTATTTCATGAAGGCAAGCCCTGTGCGCCAGGGTGACTACCTGGAGCTCTTTGCGGAGATTAACCTGATTGCAGCGCTTAGCGCCTGCCCGGGCGGCGATTGCTCTTCGCAGCATTCCAGCGACACGGCTCAATGCCACCCACTGCTGATCGAAGTGTTTGCCCCTGCGCAAGGTGCATTGGCTGAATGGTCTTCGCCTCAGAAAAACGGATATTCACAAAGCCACGGGCGTTAGTCACGCCCTCGCTTCTCTGGTCTTAAATACCTCGGGGTCTGGGGCAGCGCCCCAGTCCAGAGCATCACACACTCGCAAACAACAGATCAGGCGAACGCCGCTTCCAGCGCAATCTCTACCATTTCTCCAAAGCTGCTTTCGCGCTCTGCTGCGGGTAAGGCTTCGCCCGTTTGCAAGTGATCGGACACCGTCAAAACCGCCAGCGCCCGCGCGTCATACCGCGCTGCAAGCGTGTAGAGTTCGGCCGCCTCCATTTCGACACCTAGAATGCCGTGGCGCACCATTTGTTCGTTAAGATCAGGACGCTCGTCATAGAATACATCAGAGGAATAAATTCCGCCGACATGGGTCTTGGTCCCTTTCGCTTCGGCAGCGTGAACGGCGGCCCGCAGCAAGGACCAATCGGCGCAGGGTGCGAAGTTCAGTTCCTTGAAGAACCCGAGCGAGGGCGTGGAAAGGGTTGAGGCCGTCATTGCAATAATCACATCGCGAATGCCCACATGAGGCTGCATCCCGCCGCATGATCCGATGCGGATCAAAGTCTTGGCACCGTAGTCCTTCAGCAATTCGTTGGCGTAGATCGAAAGCGACGGCATGCCCATCCCGCTGCCTTGGATCGTCACGCGATTACCGCGCCATGTTCCTGTGAAACCCAGCATCCCACGCACTTCGTTCACAAGTTCTGCGTTTTCAAGAAATGTCTCAGCCGCCCATTTTGCACGGTAAGGATCGCCCGGCATCAACACCGTTTCGGCAATCTGGTCTGGCTTTGCTCCAATGTGGATGGTCATGTCGCTCTCCTAGTGCGGGGTTGGTTAATGGTATTTGCTTTTTCACAGGCTGCATAGATCACCTCACGTGAATTTAGTGCTCGTTAATCAACGTCAGCATGCTTTAGTGTCAATCCCAGTGTATTAATTGCGGGAAAGTGGATTTCTTTATGGGGGTGACGGGTAGGGGCGCGGCCGTGATTGGAGCAACTGGCACAGTCTTGGCCGCGGTGATCGGCTAATTCAGTCTAGGGTCGAATTCTTTAGTTACGCGACAAGTTAGCGAGGCGCCCATTATTTTCGATATCTCGGAAAAACTTGCTAAATTAGAGCTTAAACAAGAGACCTTAATTGCGCAGAGCACTGGTTTTCTTGATGATCTCAAAAAGCTGGAGAAAGGTCTTCAAGATGCTGTCAGAGCGGGAGCCGATGGCGCAACTGTTGCGCAGATCGATGCTGATATCCAGACTTTGCGCAATGAGTTTAGAGAATTCCAAGGGCTTGGTGCAGTGGTGCCCCCCTCCGCTACGGTTTCGGCGGAAGCGGTCGCTGAGGTCTTGATGCGAGATTACGTAGATGAACTGCGCGGCCCGACAGGACCAAGGGGGCCGAAGGGTGAGCGCGGTGATCCGGGTGAAAAAGGTGCGGCTGGCGATCCCGGCCCTGAAGGGCCTAAGGGTGAAAGAGGCGCACCCGCAACAACCTCGCCAGCCCAAAATACGTTGAATTCTGGTGTTTCAGACAGCAATCAATCTAATGGGCGTGCCAAAATTACAGAAGCCAGAGATGGAGAGTGTTTTGACTTGGAAAACGTGCCTCAGGTCGCTGTAAAAGTTTATGACGGCGCGATCTTCTGTTACCAAGGGGGCGTCTACGCAACCGCTAATCTTATGCGGGGGCAAGTTGGAGTTAAGTTGAACTTTTTCAATGGGACAACGAGCTCGATCCTCAATACTGGACCATTTCAACTGCGTACGCCAAAGGTGTCGATGTTATTGTCGAAATTCGAGCATAGCAGCGGCTATTTTGTAGCCTCCTTCACTCCGAGCGGATAACGAGTCAACGCTTGTATTGCACGAAAACTGTTTTGCTTGCGATGCGATCATAAAGCAGGCGCGCAGTTGTGTTGAATTCCTGCGTCATCCAATAGACCGTTGGTGTGTCGCCGTGATCGGCGACGTTATACACGTGTTCAATCAATGCGCGCCCGACCCCGGTGCCCCGTGCAGAGGGGTCTGCATAAAGGTCTTGAAGATAGATCACATCTTCGATCTTCCAATTATGCGGATGATAGATCCAATGAACGAGTCCAATCGCCTTGCTATCGAGCAAGGCAATTGCTGCGCATTGATTGGTGCGCGCCGGGTCGATTAACCGGGCAAATGTGCTTTTATAGACGTCCTCGGGAACGGAGCTTTCATAGAACTCCAGATAGGCAGTCCAAAGCTTGCGCCAGTCTGCCTCATCCTCAGCGCGAAGCGCGCGAATTTCTAGATCGTTTGTCATAGGCGCGACGCTAAAGCCGCCGCGCCACAGGGTCAATCACTCCGCTGCGACAGCCGCAGGGTCGGCAAGTGTGACAATATCCTGCATGATCGCATTCAGCTCGAAATCTTTGGGCGTGTAGACGCGGGTTACGCCCATGGCAAGCAAGCGCTTTGCATCCTCATCAGGGATAATGCCGCCAACGATGACGGGCACATTGCCTAGGCCAGCATCGCGCATCCGCTGCATCATGTCTTCCACAAGAGGTATATGACTGCCGGACAGGATCGACAAACCAACCACATGCGCCTGCGTTTCAAGGGCAGACGTTACCAACTCTTCCGGTGTCATGCGGATGCCATCGTAGGAGATATCCATGCCGCAATCGCGTGCGCGAAAGGCGATCTGCTCGGAGCCGTTGGAATGCCCGTCCAGACCCGGCTTACCCACAAGGAACTTGAGGCGACGGCCCAGCTTGTCGCTGACTGTATTCACGGCATCGCGAATGTCGTCCAGACCTTCGGTCTTGTTGGACACAGAAGCAGACACGCCCGTCGGACCGCGATACTCGCCATGGATCGCGCGCATTTGCGCTGCCCATTCGCCCGTAGTGACACCTGCTTTCGCAGCTGCGATAGAGGCGGGCATGACGTTCTCGCCTTTAGAAGAGGCTTCGCGCAGCGCGGCCAACGCTGTATTTACCGCATCCTGATCGCGCGAGGCGCGCCATGCGTTCAGGCGCTCGATCTGCTCGCCTTCGACCGCGGGATCAACAACCATGATACCACCATCTTCGGTTTGCAGCGGCGATTGTTCGCCCTGTTGCCATTTGTTGACGCCGACCACGATAGTTTCATTGCGCTCGATCTTGTTGAGACGATCCGCATTGCTATCCACCAGTCGGGATTTCATATATTCGATCGCGCTGATCGCGCCGCCCATTGAATCGAGGTTCGCAAGTTCTGCGCGCGCGCCTGTTTTCAGCTCTTCAACTTTGCGATCAACGGCCGGGTTTTGATCGAACAGATCGTCAAATTCCAAAAGGTCGGTTTCATAGGCCAAAATCTGCTGCATGCGCATCGACCATTGCTGATCCCATGGGCGCGGCAGTCCAAGCGCTTCATTCCACGCGGGCAGCTGAACAGCGCGCGCGCGCGCGTTCTTGGAAAGTGTCACTGCGAGCATTTCGATTAGGATACGGTATACGTTATTCTCTGGTTGCTGCTCGGTCAGACCAAGGGAGTTCACCTGAACGCCATAGCGGAAACGGCGCATCTTGGGGTCTTCAACGCCGTAGCGGTCGCGGCAAATTTCATCCCACAGGTCCACAAAAGCGCGCATTTTGCACATCTCGGTCACGAAACGAATGCCCGCGTTCACGAAGAAAGAAATGCGACCAACCAGCGTTGGAAAATCGCTCGCTGGAACGCGCGGGCGCAGTTCGTCCAGAACCGCAGTCGCTGTCGCCAAAGCAAAGGCCAATTCCTGCTCAGGCGTCGCGCCGGCCTCTTGCAGGTGGTAGGAACACACGTTCATCGGGTTCCATTTCGGGATGTTCGTGTAGCAATACTCTGCCACATCAGCGA
>NZ_JBAUHO010000214.1:0-13660 GCF_049680325.1 Planktotalea sp. | reverse complement strand
GCATAGAAGACATCGTAGTCTTCAGCGGCTGCGATGTGTTTCTTGCCACAGGATCGCGCGAAGGCGAAGCGGTCGAATTCGCCTTCGATAGACGCACTGGAAAAGCGCTGAAAGCTGATGCGCAGGGCGAATACCGCGATGACCTGTTTCACTTTGTCGAAGGTTTGCGCGAAACCTATGTCGCCAGTCTGGACGGCGGGTTTCACGACTTCGTTGTAACCGCAGCCGGTGAAGCGGGGATATCTTTGCCAAAACGCAATTCAAACGGTTAGGCGCTAACGTCTGAAACATCGGTGCGGGCGCTGGCAGGTTTGTCATGCGCCCGATCTCGTTTGAACGCCCGCGCCCTTTACAGCGCGGGCGTTTTGTTATGCAAAGCTGTGCGTGTTTCTTACCGTTTGTTGCCGTTCTAATAGATGTGGCTGCTTTGTTTGGGTGTGTGTAAGTGCGCTCGATCAAGGCCTGTTGAAACAACGGCGATTAGCGCAGCGGTGAAAAGGGCTGTGCAGGTAGGGCAAGAGGGCAGCGCGGCCCGCGCCGAATCCTGTTTCGCGTAGCTGCCGCACCGCATTCGCAGTTTTGTGAAAACGCCCCGGATTTGGCACATAAACTTACAGCATACTTAGTTAAACCGTCTGTCTAAACGGGCCAAAATAACCCTTTGGTCAATATCGTGGCAAAACTTTTAAGCGCAGGTTCGGGGGACTGAAACCAAGTAAATGGAAAACTGAAATGACACGAATTATCTTGATTGCCCTCACAGCGGCTTCCCTTTCAACAGCTGCATTCGCCCAAAGCGCGACGGAACAGCGGTCCGGTTTTCGGGCCTTCGTAGAAGGTTTGCGGGAAAGCTATGACGCCTCGACGGATGGTGATTTTCATAGCTATGTTGAAACGGCAGCCACCGAGGCAGGCATTGCCATGCCAGAGCGAGGCCCAAAGGGTGAAGCACAAGGTCCGGATCGTGGACAAGCGGACCGACCTGACCATGGCGAAGGCGGCCATGGCGGTGGTCGCGGCTAAACCCCGACGCGAATGTAGCTGGCATTTTGTTCTACCTGCCGCTAGCTGCGCCTCATACACTAGGCATGTGCCCAAGGGCACATGCATTCCAAATGTGAAGGATGCCAAATGAAACAGCGTTTTGCCCTTGCCCTGACGATCTCCATGTTTGCGGTGCCATTGGCGGCACAAGACATCGGTTCCCAGATTGCTGACCAACTACGTGCGCAGGGATATAAAAGCGTCGAGATTACAAAAACATGGCTTGGTCGCTTGCGATTGAATGCTGCCAATGGCGCGCAACGCCGTGAAATTATCGTAAACCCGAGAACCGGAGAAATCCTGCGCGACTTTCTTTCGGGTGCCGATGGCGCAGAGGTCACAGGGCCGCAAATACTGGATCGTGCGCCAAGTGAACGTGCACCGAGCGGTGCCGCTCCGTCCGGTGCACCTGCGGGTAGCGGTCCGGCTTCGGGGCCTGGTCCGGGTTCAGGTCCAGGTGCGAGCCCCGGGGGGGGACCCTCTAAATGATGCGTGTTGCGCTTGTTCTGATCGCGGCCCTGCAAATCGTTTGCGCCATATTCTTTGTATCGGATATCTTGTTCACTTTGATTGGCCTGCGCGCTGCGCCAATTAGCTGGCAAACCCGTGAACTTCTAGAAATCGGTGCTGCGCTGGGATTGGTGCTGGGGGTGGTTCTTGGCATCGCTGTCCTGCTCAAATTCCGCGCACGCACTGTTCAGGTTGAAGAACAGTTGAAAATCGCGGCGGGCGCTTTCGCACAAGTGCTACAGGAACGCTTTGAGGCTTGGGGGCTTACGCCCGCCGAAAAGGACGTGGCGTTGTTTTTGATAAAGGGTATGAGCACAGCAGAGATCGGCGGGCTTCGCAAAACGTCCGAAGGGACGATCAAGGCCCAGACAAACGCTATCTATCGTAAGGCAGGGGTGAGTGGGCGCAGTCAGCTTCTTAGTCTGTTTATCGACGATCTGATGCAAGAGCCGTTGGTGCCCACCGCCTAGGTCAAGCTGGCGGCAGGCAAAAATTATCAATAGTTGGACGGTACGCCGCGTAGTGCCATGGCGAGCGCGGTGTAGGACCACGTGTTGCGCCCGCCGCGTTGGCGGATCTCGGCAAGCTGGGCTTTGGCACCATCTGTGTCGCCATAAGCAAGCAGGCCCTGACCCATGTAAGAGCGCGCAAGGATATAGTCGGGATCAATGCTGAGCGCGGCCTCATAATACTCCATCGCGAGCGCATGGTTGCCCAGCTTGCGATTGGTAAAACCGCGATAATTCAGAATGCGAGGATCGTTCTGGTTTTCTGCGGCGTCCAGCACATGCAAGGCATTTTGATACTGGCCATCGTAGGCCATTTCGCGCGCCGCGAGATAAAGCTGATCGTCGGTGAAATTATGCGACTCGACCTTCAGACATTTTTTGGTTTGGGCGTCATAGACCCTGCCTTCTTTGCATTTCTTCGTTGTGTTTGTAGTTTTGGGCGGCGTTTCCTCGCCAGCGGCGCGCAGGCTATGCGGTGCACCGATCACCAAGCTGGCGGCAAGAAGGGCGGAAGAAAAAAGCGTGACCTTGGACATGAGTTCATTCCTTTGCTGGGACTTTGCGGCGGTCTAATCCGCCGCTGCATGGGCCGTTATGATTCAAGTGTAGGGCATATTCCGCAGATTTCGAGTTTATTCGTAAAAGGCGTAAAACGTAGAATTGCATATATGGTTCATTATTGCTGGCAGAGCGGTGGTAGCAGGTGCCTTTTGTGAATTTGATCGTTGAACTTGCACAGGTTGATCCATTTGGATTTCAAACCTTTTGGAGGCAGGTCTGCCCAAGCCCAAGCGTCTTTCAGGATCACAGATGCCAAGCCGTTCGCGCGTGAGAAATCTGCGCTAGACAGGAAGGAGCCGCTCAGATCAGCATTCGTCAAATTAGCATCGATGAAGTGGGCTTGGTACAAATTGCTTCGCGAAAATACTGCGTCTTCCAGATTGGCGCCGTTGAAATCTGTGCTATGCAGATTTGCTCCGCGTAGCTTAGTTCCTTGCAGGTGCCCTTTGGAAAAGGTGCTGGCACGTAGATCGGCACCGTTCAAATTCGCATTAGCAAGTAGGATGCCCGAGAGGTCACTGCGAGTCAGAGCTATCGGCGCTGAGCATCGACTTAGATCCTCGTCCCAAGACTGCCCCGCGCTCATCCGTTTGCAAGACAGATCGATGCCAGACATGTTTTGATTTTGCGTGTTCAAATAGCGCATGGCTTCGGCTTTGCCTGTATTGCCAACGGCTGGCGCAAGTAACCGTGTCCAAGCGCGATCAATAGCCTCTGCCTTGCGATCGCCGCGTGCTTCGCGTCGATCTCCCATTTCCCAGAAGAATGCGATACCGCCCAGAATTATGGAAATGAAGGTGAGCATCAGGATCAGGCGTTCGAACCCGTTCCAAAAACCGACTGGCTGGCTCATTCGGCGCTCCTTTGGTTTCGTGGTGCCATCGGAATTACGATTGGGCGTTGTGGTCATAAAGCTTCAAAACATCCAAAGGCACGATGTCGAGAGCGCGTTGATGGGTTGCGGCGAGGTTCACCAATGGCGCGCAACGATCATCATGTGCCTGCAAGAAGCGCGCGGCGCAAAGGCACCAGACATCCCCCTCCTTGAGGCCTGCAAACCCGAACTCGGGCCGCGGCGTGCTTAGGTCGTTGCCGACTTAGGCCGAGAAGGCCAGAAATTCTTTCGTCAGGATCGCTGCGACTGTGTGGCTGCCTTGATCCGCTGCGCATGTGTTGCAGAACCCGTCGCGGAAATAGCCTGTGAGCGGGTCAAGGCTGCACAGCTCTAGTTCTGTACCAAGTACATTGATGCTTGGGTCTTTTTGCATGCCCTAAAAGCCTTCTGCGATCTTGCGGAAAATCTCGATCTGGTAGTCGCGAACGCCCTCGTCGCGGAACTTGCGATCGGCTGCATTGGTTGCAATCACAACGCCAAGCGGGCGGTTGATATAGATGTATTGCCCATAAACCCCGCGTGCGAGGAATTCGCCTTCGCGCACATCTTCCGGGGTCCACCACTGATATCCATAGCCGAATTCACCCTTGCCTGTTGGCGCGGATGGCACTGTAGAGGCCGCAACCCAATCCGCAGGGATAATCTGTTTTCCGTTGTACATGCCGTTTTGCAGAAACATCTGGCCCATACGTGCGTAATCGCGTGTGCGCAGGTTCAAACCGCCCAGAACGAAGGCCACGCCATTGCCGTCGGTAAGGTAATACGGGCTGGCTTCTAGCCCCATGGGGGCGATGATTTTCTCGGACAAAAGCGGAGCGATATCGCGCCCTGTTGCCCCGCGAATGACCATAGAAATCACATGGGTATCAATTGAAACATATTGCCAGTCGGTGCCGGGCTTGGCGAAGGTTTCCTTCAGGTCGGCGGCAAAGCCATCCATAGATTTGCCCAACGCCAGAACGCGGCCCATTTTGTTGATATCGCTATTCTTGTCGAGATAGTCCTCGTCAAAGGTGACACCGCTGGCCATGTTCAGCACGTTTTTGATCGTCGCCCCATCGTATGCGCCGCCTTTGAGCGAGGGCGCGTATTTGGTGACGGGATCGTCAATAGACGCAATCGCGCCTTCGTGAAGCAGAACGCCGAACAGGGCCGAAAGATAGCTTTTCGCGACAGACCATGAAATGCGCAGGTCGTCCGGATTGGTGCCCTGATAATAGCTTTCATGCACCAGCGCGCCGTCTTTGAGCACCACCAGCGCCGTCACTGTGCGATCCTTGATCCATTGCTCGACCTGCGGGGTTAGGGTGATCGGATCGCCCTTTGGAAGTTCGCTAACAGGGCCATCGCCGCGCGGAACATCAACAGACAGGAATGCGGCATTCATCCCAGAGAAGTTGGTGACGATCTTTTCCGCGCTAAAGAGCGAATTTACGGCCATAAGACGTTTGAGTTCTTCGCGCTTCCATATGCCAACGGCAACGGCAAGGATAACAAGAACGAGAACGATCCACAGGATGATCTTGAGTATTCGGCGCATGAAATTCTCCCTTTGGCTTAGACAAGCATGGAAAGGGGCAGGCGCGCAAATCCTAAGCGAGTGAACGTTTGGTCAAGCGCGCCTAATCCTCGAGTTCGGGGACATCACCAAGGCGGGTGATAAAGACTGGCTCGCTATAGTCGCCAAGTTCGATATCGACTGCGATCGAATAAGCATCAACACCCGCATAAGAGCCGCCTTCAAACAGCCGGTTGGCCCGCGCTTCGGCGTCTTCCATGGATTTGCATTGAATTGCTTTGCCCTGGACCAACTGGGGCATTGGATTGCGCCCGTTTGAACGTTCGGCGCGTGTGTAGGTTTGGCAGACGAAATGCGTGGTTTCACTCATGTTGGTTTGGTCCAATCTGTGTGTGCGGCAGCGCGTTAGAAAACTGCGCTGCCGCGACTTGGCCTACTTGGCCTTCTTCGCGCCAATAATCGGATCGTTTTTGCCCTTGCCAAATTCGGCAATGGTCGGGGCTTTTTCTTTGACCTTTTTGGGTTTCTTGTGTTCGCGGTTTCCGCGTGTTTTATCGCCTTTAGACATTTTGGTTCCCTTCTAAGAACAACTTAATGACGTGGAGGTTTCACAGGCTTTGCCGCCAGATATCTTGAACGTTTCACGGTTCAAGCCTGGCTGGGCGGTTTGGAAAAATCTTGCAGAAAGGTCTGTCCGTTTTGAGCTAAAGACTCATGGCGGTCAGTGGCCCAAATATAGCAGTTCGGCGCGCAGATAGAAACAAATTTCGTCGCGGTTTTATTGAGAGCGAAACTTGTCGGCAAGTTTTTGCATGGCACTGCGCGTGTCGATCTTTGCTTCGGTTTCGGGCGCAGGCTTTGCCTTGGTTTCTTGAGCAGGTTTCGCCGATTTAGACGACCGGGCAGGGGCCGTTCGTAAAGACACGGCATTCAAGAACCGTGCGCTATCGCCTGCCGCCAGTTCTTTTGCACCATCGCTACAGCCACGGGTGACGTCATCAAGCCAGCCTGCTTCAGACTTGGCAAAATCGCTTAACACATATCCTGCAACGCGGTCCTTGTGGCCGGGGTGGCCGATGCCAAGGCGCACGCGGCGGTAGTGTTCGCCGATGTGCTGATGGATCGAACGCAGTCCATTGTGGCCCGCATGTCCACCGCCAAGTTTCACGCGCACTTTCGATGGGGCGAGGTCAAGTTCGTCGTGGAAGACGGTAACATCCTCGGGCGTCATTTTGTAAAAGCGCATCGCTTCGCCGACGGATTGACCCGAAAGGTTCATAAAAGTCGAGGGCTTCAGCAGCAGCACTTTTTCGCCGCCAAGGGTGCCTGAAGCAACCTCGCCCTGAAATTGCGATTTCCACGGGGTGAAGCCATGATCGCGCGCGATCTCGTCTAGAACGATAAAGCCGATGTTGTGGCGGTTCTTGGCGTATTTGCTTCCCGGATTTCCGAGGCCAACAAAAAGCTGCATCACGCGTTTCCTTTTTCCTCTTACGACTCATCTATAACGAAAAACGGGGCCTTTGAGGGGCCCCGTTTCAAATCATTAGAGTAAGCAAAGACCTTAGTCTTCTGATTACTCGGTCGCGGGAACGTCAGCTGCGTCGACTTCATCTTCGTTATCGGAAGATTTAAGGCCAGACGGCGCAGAGAGGTTTGCAACAACGAAGTCACGATCGATTGTTGGCTTGGAGCCAACAGGAAGCGTGATGTCAGAGATGTTGATGGTATCGCCAATGTCGACGCCTGTCAGATCTACTGTCAGCTTCTCAGGGATATCACCCGCAGTTACGATCAGCTCGATCTCTGGACGCACAGCGTTCAGAACACCGCCGCGCTTGATGCCGGGTGCTGCATTTTCGTTGATGAACTCAACCGGGATGAAGAGGTTGATCTTGGTTGTGCGGCGCAGGCGCATGAAATCGACGTGCGTTGGCAAGTCTTTAACAACGTGGCGCTGAACGTCGCGGCAGATAACGCGAACGTCGTCGTGGCCTTCAACCTTCATGTTGAGCAAAGTGGACTTAAAGCGGCCTGCTTTCAGGGCTTTAAGCAGAACTTTAAACTCAACGTTAATTGGTAGAGGATCAGCGTCGCCACCGAAAACGATACCAGGCACCATGCCTGCGCGACGTGCTTGACGAGCGGCGCCCTTGCCTGTCCCCGTACGGACCTCAGCGTGGAAATCAGGAATTTCTCCAGCCATTTTATATTCTCCAAATGTAAGAGCGAAGTGCCTCCAAGGCTGTCACCTCGCGTGAAGCCGCGCGTATAGACGGGAATCGCTGTCAGGGAAAGCCCCATTTTCCTTGCAAAGAAGGGGTGTTGCAGGCACTTCACTGGAATGAATTTTGCACGCAGCTTCATTTCTGACTTACGCCTTTCTTGTGCGCCTGCAATCGGCTTTCTGCTGGTCGGGCTGTGTTGGGGAAGTTTCGCAGGTTCGGTGCCAGACATTAAGGCGGCTATCGGCGCTGGTGACGGTGTTTTTGGGGGCGCGATGTTCTTGTCGGCGCTTGGTGCTTTGGCCGCAATGTGGCTTGCGCCGCGCATCGAGGCGGGCCTTGGTCCGCGCGCTATGCAGGGGGCGGCCCTTGTCATGGCGGTTTCGTTTTTATTGCCGGGTTTTGCCACGAATGTGGCCTTTTTCACCGTGGCTATGCTTTTCGCGTCGGCTGGCTCGGGCTCGCTCGATGTTATTATGAATACGCGGTTGAGCGGAATCGAGGCAGACAGCAAGCGTTCGCTGATGAACCTTAATCATGCTTTGTTTTCCTTTGCTTATGCGGGTGCGGCGATCAATGCGGGTGTGCTGCGTGAAATGGGTTTCGGGCCCGCAACGGTCTTTGGAATTGTCCTGGTGATTACGCTGTTGTTGCTGCCCGTTATGTTTCACAGGCCCGCGCCAATCGAGCAGGATGGCGATGCCAAATCGATAAAGCTGCCGAGCAAGTTAATCTTGTTCGGTGGTCTCATCATCATGTTCGCATTTCTTGCAGAGCAGGCCACCGAAGCATGGTCGGCGCTTCATTTGGAGCGCAGTCTTGGGGGCAGCGCCGCACAGGGTGCGCTGGGTCCGGCAATTCTGGGCCTGACCATGGGGGTCGGGCGGTTGTCCGGGCAGTTTGTCACAACCTATGTGCGTGAAACGCGAGCTTTGCAGATTGCGGGCCTCATCGCCGCACTTGGCGCAATCATCGCGGCCAGCGCCTCTGATTTGCTCACAGCTTACATCGGGTTCGGAATTCTCGGATTGGGCGTGTCTGTGATGGCACCTATGGCCTATTCTGCGGTAGGAAAGCGGGTGAGCAACCAGCAACGCGCACTTGTTATCACCCGCATTTCTGTAATCGGTTACATGGGTTTTTTCGTCGGCCCGCCCCTGATGGGCGGCTTGTCCGAAGCGTTTAGCCTTTATGTGTCGTTCTACGCCGTCGCCGCGCTTCTTCTGTGCATCACGATCATTCTGGCCCCGATGTTGCGTAAACAGTGAGCGCTAACAGCGGTCATTGTTTCTGGGTGGTATCATAGCACCCTGCGGCGCTGTGTGATTGGCGGATTTTCGCGTAACCCTACGGAAATTAGGGCAAAAATGATGCGAGTCGGTTTTCCCCCCTTGTGTGCTCAACGGTTGGCGGTAGATACCTATCAACATAAATACGAGTAGGATGCGTTAGTCTTTGTTGATGCGTATCCATAGTTGGGTTTCGGGGGAAACGCGCGTGCCAGTAGAAATTAACCAGTTTATCTATGGAAATAGCCTTGTAAATTTTGCAGGCGGCTCTGCGGAAAGTAACGTTCCTTATTGGCTTAACCAGTTCAGCGAAACAGCGGGCAACACGTATTCGGCAAATGGCGGTTACGGTTTTCTGCGTCAGTTTGCGGACCGTGATGAGCCAGGAAATGAATGGGGTTTCCAAGGGGTTGAAGGTGTTTGGGATACAGACACTGCAAGCTTCAATGAGGTCAGCTTTGATAGCGTAATGATTACCCCCGACAACTTCATTCAGGATCGTGCGCCTGATGAGGTTTATGTCGGTGATTCACGCTCCCCCTTGGATGCAACTATTGATATCGTGCGTGATACAATGGCCGATCAGCCGGGCGCGCAGCTTTATGTCTATGAAGGCTGGGCGGACCTGGGCAGTAATTTTGGCTACCCCGTGTCGGACAGCCAGTTGGACGCCTATCACGCATATAACGCTGGCGAGTATCATGATTGGTACGTTGAGCTGGTCGATGATGTGAACGCTGCCGTGCCCGGTGCGGATGTTCAATTGATCCCTGTTGCCTCGGTCATGGCAGAACTGTTTACGGATGGCCCGCTTGAAGGGCTGACGCTGGATGATCTTTATGTCGATAGCGCGCCGCACGGGACTGAAACGGTCTATTTCCTTGCCAGCATGATTACCTATCCCGCCGTTTTCGGCGAAGCGGTTCCTGCGGATTTTGAAGTGCCTGATACTGTGCATCCGCTTGTTGCGGAAAACTTCGAACTGTTGAACACGCAGATATCCGAGTTGATGGACGTCACCGCGCCTGAGGTTGGCGAAGTTATTGTCGACGTGAATACCGATCCAACCGTCGGTGATGATATTGCAGAGATGACGCAGGATGAAGTCGCAGTAATTGATCTGCTGGCAAATGACAGCGATGCGGACGGCGATCCTTTGAATGTTGTCTCGCTTGGAAGTGCCGAATTCGGCACAGTTTCCCTTGTGGGCGGTCAAGCGGTCTATACGCCTGAAGCAGGTTTTGTAGGCAGCGATAGTTTTACTTACGTGGTAAGCGACGGAGAAGGCGGTGTCGTCGAAGGTCGTGTTGAGATTCAGGTTCTGGCAAGCGAACCTGAACCTGCGCCCGAACCGGAGCCATCCCCAGAGCCTGCGCCAGAGCCCGAACCAGAGCCTGCGCCCGAGCCAGCGCCTGAGCCCGAGCCAGCGCCTGAACCTGCGCCGGAACCAGAGCCACCTTTGGCATCTGGAAGCGAAGGATTTTCTGCGGCGTATTTCGAGCTAGGCACTCAGGTCGCGACACTTGCGGATGTTGATTTTACCGCGCCTCCTTCGGCTAGCGGCACAATTGATGCACTTCAGTATCTTGAGGTGACCGGTTCCTTCGTTCCTGAAAGCGGCGAAGATCACTTTGCGGTGCAATATTCGACCACGCTTAACGTGAGCCAAGCAGGCGCGCATGAAATCTTTGTCGTCGCGGATTACGAAGCCCGTATTATGATTAATGGTGAAGTGGTGCTGGATACCAGCGCTAGTGAAGCGGGTGACATGGTTTCGGTCTGGCTTGATCTGGACGAAGGCGCACATGATGTGCAGGTCCAGTATCTCGAAGTCGCTGGTGAGCAATCCCTGAACATTGATTGGGTCGGTCCTTCTACGGACTGGGACGTCATTCCGCTTGCCGGAACTGTGCCGTCAGGTGATGAAACCAATGATGAGCAAGAGCAGCGTTTGCCCGAGGACGAAGAGTCCGATGAGACAGAAAGCCTGCCAGAAGAGTCTGAAGAGCCTGAAGAAGAGTCTGAAGAAGAGGCACAAGCGCCTCAGAAGGGTTTCAAAGAGTACCACGCGAAAGCATGCGAAACAGATGAAGCCTCTTTGAAGGATGTTGATTTCAAAGGCCCTGCCGCAAGCGAACAGATCACCAAAGGTATCACGCTCGCTTCGGAAAATGGTGCTTTGCTTGAGGGCGGCCCTGATGATGGTGCCGTGCAGTTCACCGCGCAATTGGCTGTGGAAAACGCGGGCCTCTATCGAATTGGGGTGTCATCCGACGATCAGGCTCAGGTGTCGATCAGCGGCTTGCCTGTTGTAAACACCGATGCGTCCGATGATGGTGCGGCGCAAAGCAATTCGATCTTCCTGACCTCAGGCAATCATAGCGTTGACGTGCGCTATCTTGATACGGGCGGCGCGCAGTCACTGGATGTCACCTGGAGCGGGCCTGACACCGAAGGGCAGTCGCTACCGCTTGGCGATACGCCAGAGAGCGGCGCGATTGCGTCCCTCTTTAGCGATGCAGCTACTGCGCGTGCTGATGAAGAAGCTTTTGCCATCGCGACCAAGGAAGCGGACGAAGACGAGCAGGACGCTTTGTTCGCCATCTAAAGCGCGAGCCCTTGAACTCTTTGCGCCCCTCGCACATCGTGGCATCGTAATATGTCACGAGGAGAGCGGGCGCATGATTCATCGAAACAGTAACGGCGTCTTTGTTATCGCAGCGACGCCATTTTCCGAAGACGGCGCGCTGGATCTACAAAGCACCGACCGCATGGTCGATTTCTACCTTGAGGTCGGTGTGACAGGCATGACGATCCTTGGCATCATGGGCGAAGCGCCCAAGCTGACATCCGAGGAATCGCTGCAATTCGCGCGCCACGTGTTGGACCATGTCGCAGGTCGCATCCCTGTGGTCGTCGGGGTGTCTGGCCCCGGTCTTGATAACATGGCGCGCCTCACGGGCGAGGTCATGGCGGCAGGTGCGGCCGGCGTCATGGTTGCACCCATGCCGAGCCTGAACACAGAGGCCAAGCAGAAGAGCTATTATGCACAGGTTTGCAATACATTGGGCGGCGACGTTCCGATCTGTTTGCAAGACTATCCGCAAACGACGGGGGTGAACTTTTCCGTTGAAACCCTGCTCGAGATATTCCGCGCGCATGAGCAGATTGTCATGCTTAAGCATGAGGATTGGCCAGGTCTGACGAAACTCAGTCGCATTCGCGCCGAAACGGGCGACGGTGCGGGGCGTTTGTCGATCCTTACAGGTAATTCCGCGCTGTTCTTGCCGCAAGAAATGCAACGCGGGGCGGATGGTGCGATGACGGGCTTTGCCTATCCGGAAATGATGGTGCAGGTCGTCCAGCGCCATCTGGAGGGCGATGTTGATGGTGCAGAAGATCTTTTTGACGCCTATTTGCCGCTTGTCCGATATGAACAACAGCTGGGTCTTGGCCTTGCCATTCGCAAAGAGGTTTTGCATCGCCGCGGGGTTCTGGCCAGCTCGAAGGTTCGCGCGCCGGGGCCGTCGTTAAGCGCATTAGACAAGGCAGAATTGACCCGCTTGACCAAACGCTTAGAAGCAAAGCTGGCTGCCCTTTCATGAAACACGATCTGGTCATCAAGGGCGGAACCTGCGTCACCGCGTCGGAAATGTTCAATGGTGATCTCGGCATCACCGACGGGCGTATCGCAGCGCTGGGCGAGGGTTTGCACGGCAAGTATGTGATCGATGCTACGGGCAAGCTGGTCATGCCCGGCGGCATAGAGGCCCATGCCCATATCGCGCAGAATTCCGCAACTGGCGGCATGACGGCGGATGATTATACGTCTGGCTCCATTTCTGCGGCTTTTGGCGGCAATAGCTGCATTATCCCTTTCGCCGCGCAACATCGCGGCATGGGCGTCACTGAAACGCTTGATTTATATGATAGCCGTGCCAGCGGTGCATCGGTGCTTGATTATTCCTATCATCTGATCGTGTCCGATCCGAGCGAAGTGGTTCTCACCAAAGAGTTGCCAGATGCCTTCAGGCGCGGGATCACCAGTTTCAAACTGTTCATGACCTACGACAAAATGCTGGTGAATGACGCGCAGTTTCTGGATGTGCTGAGCGTTGCCAAAGAGCACGGCGCGCTGACGATGGTTCATGCCGAAAATGCAGGCATGATTAAATGGATGACCGACCGCTTGCTGGCGCGGGGGCTAAAGGAGCCGAAATATCACGCGTTGTCCCATCCCGCTCTGGCCGAGGAAGAGGCGATCCACCGCGCAATCTGCATGGCAAAACTGGTCGATGCACCGCTTTTGATCGTTCATGTCAGCACCCCTGAAGGCGCAGCGCTGGTGCAGAAAGCCCGCCAGCAAGGCGCGAAGATTTACGGTGAAACCTGTCCGCAATACCTGTTCCTGACGCGCAACGATATGGACAGGCCAGACATGCAGGGCGCGGCTTTCATGTGCTCGCCGCCTTTGCGCGATGCGGCGACGCAGACCGCGCTTTGGCAGCATATTCAAAGCGGCACTTTCGATGTGGTCAGTTCGGATCACTCGCCCTATCGCATGGATGATACGGGCAAGCTGGCCCATGGCATGGATGCTCCGTTCACTGTGATAGCCAACGGAATGCCGGGAATTGGCGCGCGGTTGCCTTTGTTATTCTCGGAAGGTGTTGGCAAGGGGCGGATCAGCCTGCCAGAGTTCGTTGCGCTCAGTTCGACCAACGCTGCGCGGCTCTATGGCTTGTTGCCTAAAAAGGGCACGCTCGCTGTTGGCGCGGATGCCGATATCGCGATCTGGGATCCGAACAAGCGCGGTAGGATTTCAGCGGATAACCAGCATGACAATGCAGGGTATTCCGCTTTCGAGGGGTGGGAGGTGACGGGCCTTCCTGTCACTGTCCTCAGTCGCGGCATCCGCGTCATTGATGGCGGTGCGTTGCATGCCCAAGCAGGTCATGGCCAGTTCCTTGCGCGTGCAAAGTTCGAGCACTCGGGGCGCAAGGGCTATCTCGCGCCAGAACTGGACCCGACCCAAAACTTCGGAGTGAACATCGCCCCATGAGCATCATCGTTATCAATCCGAATTCAAACGAAGCGGTCACGCAGGG
>NZ_JBAUHO010000213.1:0-4908 GCF_049680325.1 Planktotalea sp. | reverse complement strand
CAGCACATACGTCCGCCACATTAAACGCCACCTGAGAGACGCCACAGATTTCTCCCTGGCCCATCCCCGCCTCTTGAGCATCATTGAGGGCTTCGACGCTTGGCCCGAGGCCGCCCGTCTCGCAAACATGCAGATCGAGGCGCTTGAGCACCACGTAACGGAAGCACAAGCCCTGTGCACAACCTTGGATGATTTCTTTGAAACACGTCGAGATTCTACCGCTAAGGCGGCAGAAAACTTCCCGTGCTTTATACAAGAGAACAACCAAGATAACTTATCTGTAATCTGTAACGCCAACGTAGATAAAGGGAGCGCCGGCAAGCCCGCGCACACTGAACTTATTTGTTCGGAGCCTATCGGCCCCGAAGATTGCTTAGAAAATAAGTGTGGGGCGGAGAGTGCAGAGCGCAATACCCAATTTATCACCCAGTTGACCCCGGAGCGCATTTTCAAGCTCGCCAGTAGCGACATGCAGGCTTACATTCTGGCCTGTCAGGGTGAAATCCCCACCCTTCGTGAACTTCACATCATCGACGCAACGACCCGGATCATTCATCCGCTCGGCATCAATCACGACGCCTGGATCAAGGCCGTCAACCTCATGGGCGATGTGGGGGCAGCCCTTTGCGTCTTGCTGATCGATGCCAACAGAAGTCACCCAACAACGCCGGTTCGCAATCCGGGCGGGGCGCTGCGTGCCATGACCGCCCGCCACAAAACCGGCAAGCTGAACCTGGTCGGAAGCCTCATTGGGCTTGCGCGGCGGCGTGGTCTGTAATGCGCTTGTCCGGACAGAATATCTCGCGCAGTGCTGTTTTAACCAGCCCCTGCAAACCGCCCGATTTAGGGGGTTTGCCCCCCAAATTTGGTCGGCAGATCGCGTTTCTCGTTGATCCCGTGCCTGACGATACGCATCTGTGTCGACGAGAACGGTCTGAGAAGCGCCCGTGCTTGCTCTGGCGAGCCTGTCAGCCAAATTTTGTAGTCCGCAGGGTCGAGGACCACCGGCATCCGTCCTTTCGCATGGATAGGCCGTACCAAATCATTCGCCGCTGTTGTCACCATCGTATGCCGCAGGCCTGTTTCGCCCTCCCCGCGCAATTCTTCACGCTCGATGCGCCAAAGTCCGGCTATCGCAAAGATTGGTCGCGCATCCGCGTTATCCGCCGCCATGCCGAACCAGAAATCCTCAGCAGGTTTTTTCCCTTTCGTCTCGTTGAAGCTCGTTGCTGGAACCAAACAACGGCGGTGCAAAAGCTGTCTTTCCACAGTCCCGCCGCCTTCCCGAAAATGCTGTCGTCTCTCGCATTATTCCAAGCGCGAGGCTTGATCGGAGATCCATCACGTTTGGAAAAATTTGGGGTCAAAAATCCCCAATTCATTTCCACCAGCTCGCGCCCAACATTCTCCACCTGCCGCACGATCGGCGCCGGGTAGTTCGGGTGGATACCTGGCCGGGATGGCGCATTCCCGAGGTGGTCCTGTTCGGATTCAATCTGAAAAATTCGGCGCATGGCCTCAGTGGTCGCAATATTAGCATACAAATTGCACATCGGTCTGTCCTATAGTCCCGCCCACTCTCGGATCATCTTCGCCACGCGCGTTGCTTCAGATTTGCGGAGGGTCTGGTTTTCGATCCGAAGGGCTTTGAAAAATGCGCCGCAGAGCATCGGCCCCTTTTCTATGTTCTGACGAACATAGAGCAAGGCCGCCAAAAGTTCTTCACTTTCTACATCCCTGACTGCGCATTCAGCAGCGGCCGTCTCGACCAGGCCAAGCACTCGGCGCAACTCATCCACGACCAGAATTTCCTCTGACCAGTCGCCACCAAAGGCGACATTTCGAAGATGATCCTTGCGTTCCGCCATGAGAACAAAATAAGAACATTTGTCCTCTTCTTACAATCGGGAAATCCCTACATGACGCTGATGCGCTCATTATACATTGATATGAATAGCTTTTTTGAGAGCGTAGAGCAGCAGGAAGATCCGGCGCTGCGCGGAAAGCCTGTTGGTATCACCGCGATCAGCGCCGAATCCGGGGCCTGCGTTGCCGCCTCTTATGAGGCGAAATCGTTTGGCGTCAAAACCGGAACGCGCGTGTTTGAGGCCCGCCGCATGTGTCCAGACATCGTTTTCCGCCCAAGCCGCCATCGCCTCTATGTCCGCGTGAACCAGAAAATCGCCGCCGTGGTGGACGAACTGGCTGAACTCGAAGCTATCCGCTCCGTCGATGAGTTTCAGGTTGCCCTGGGTGGGCAAACGGCAGAGCTGGCCGCTGCGCTGGACCTCGGCCGGCAAATCAAGGCCGCCATCCGCAGGCGCGTCGGATCCGAATTGCGATGCTCAATCGGGATCGGACCAAACCATCTTCTTGCAAAGATAGCTGGCAAGCTCGAAAAACCCGACGGCCTGCAATGGCTTTCGCCCGACAACATGCCTGACCGTATCGCACACCTGAAGCTTGACGATCTGCCGGGTATTTCTCACGGCATCAAAGCCCGGCTTTCTCGCGCAGCGATCTGGGGTATTCCTGAGCTCTATGCGCTCGACCCGCGACACGCCCGCTTGATTTGGGGATCCGTTGAAGGCGAACGGTTCGTTCGGGCCTTGCAAGGCATGGATATTCCTTTGTTGCCGACCGTGCGGAACGGATACGGCAATTCAAAGGTTCTCGCGCCCCACTATCGTCCGCCCCACGCGGCAATGCTCGTGGGGCGTTGGTTGATTGAAAAAGCTGTAGCACGGATGAGACGGGACGGGTTTTGTGCGCGGCGATTGTCCCTATTCATTCGCTGTTCTGATGACCGGGGATGGTCGCGCAAACAGTCGTGCAATGCGAGTCAGGACACGCGCCTGTTTTTGTCGATATTCCAAACTTTGTGGAACGGTTTGCCGCTTAGGTCGGGCGTTGTCATTCTTTCTGTTGGCGTCCATTTGGGCGACATCATTGCACTTGCAGACCGTTCCGGGGAGTTGTTTTTGCCTATGGAGCCAGGTCGGAAGAATCGTGACGAGAAATTGGCCCAAGCTGTCGATCGTTTGAACCGTCGATATGGTCAGCGCGTCGTGACATTTGGGCTTCAACAAGATCATCCGGGGTTTTTCGAAAAGGGATAATTTCCGGCGTTTTTGTTGGTTGCCCTTGGTCGTTAGGTTTTCGCAAGCTGCGTCAGAGGACCCCACCTGACGGCTATGGTTTGCCGCGCTTTTCGAACCAACTTTGACAGAACTTCACAAAGTGTTTTGCCGGGTGTTTGGGTTCGATCTCTTCCTTGCCGCACCAGGCACGCCACTCGCGCTCGATCATGCGCACATCCCAACCAGGGGCGGCCGTTCGAGCATCGTGGTAGGCTTCAGGGTCTAGCCTGCCCTCGAATACCTCCACCATCGGGACCGGGACGGTCCCTTTGCTTCGAAACACAACGATGTTGCCCTCAAGCGAGGGGATATAATCTGGAAAATGGCCATGTTCTGCGCTGTCGGAGATGATGTTGGTCACCAAACGCTTGAACTCTTTTGCTGAAGAATGTGAACCGCATTTGAGATGCAGTTTTTCTAACCCGATGCGCCATTCAGCTGATTTTCCGCAATGTTTGCGCGCAATTTCATACATGCGCCGCTCTAAAGGCTTTTTCAGTCTGAAATAGTCCCGGCTGATCGTCAAAACTTCCTTGGCCTGGATGGCGTTAAAAACCCAATCCGACAATGTGACCTGCACATCCTGAAGAGCGCCATCACTATTGCGACGGATAGTTTTGGCGCTATCGACCAATCCAAACACTTGCCACTGCCGCTCAGAGCCCGTGACGATATTGGTCTTGATCGATGTGCCACGCAGCCGCTCAAGAGCATCTTCTGCGCGTATATACGCACTGCCCCCTACCGGCTTGCCCGTGGCCACGAGGTAGTCGATGATTTTGAAGCTGACTGTCTTGGATACCTCCTTGCCGTCATTCAAAGCAGCGATCAGCTGAGAGATGCAGAAAATTAGGATATCGCGATCAAACACCGTTGCCATACCCTTGGCGGAGGGCGTGATTTCGATGAAGTTATCGTTGTTCTCATAGCGTCGCGTTTGATGGTCTGGCTTCTTTGAGATGGAGAACACAGGGTGCTCCATGCCAGCCATGTCGCTCTTAGGAGCTGCATCAAAGATGTCGCAGATGAACAGATCCGGCTGCTGAAACCGGTCTGGTAGCAGCGGATTGGCTAGACGCTTCGTTGGCTTATCACCCACCGCTTTCATTTGATTGTCCTATCACCCACCGATTCGCACCCTCATTGGCTTATCACACACTATTGGCTTATCACACACCGCGTCAATCCCTTGGCTTATCGCCCACCAAGCGTCAATTTTTATTGGCTTATCGCCCACCAAGCCAACGCTCAGTCATCGGTGTAATAAGGTATTACATCATTGGCCTGTGACACACCGAATCTTGGCTTATCACCCACCACTTGTTGGCCTATCACCCACTAGAGGTTTTGTAAGCCATTGTTTTTGAATAATGAATGTGGGCTTTTAGATTCGTAACCCATATAAATAACCCATATATAACACCAACCCTTCATGGGCTGAGTGATCCAAACCAGTGTATTGCTGGTTGCCAACGATGAATTGCTTAGAAAGCTATGGTGATGAAGCATTTAGTATGGACACAGCGTACGGTAATTTGCCGTACACTTGACACGTACGCCTATTTGCCGTACGTAGGATCCAACGAGAGGCCTTAAGATGTCCTTTCCCGTGAACCGTTTGCTGAAAGGAGACTAAAATGTTGGCGTTTCAAGACACGACAAGTGCAGTCAACGAGCCCAAGAGCGCTCGTCTGGAATCACGCACGCAACCCAGTGTAAAAGCTGACATTCTCCGAGCCGCGACCCTAAATGGCGTGGACATCAGTGC
>NZ_JBAUHO010000212.1:0-1902 GCF_049680325.1 Planktotalea sp. | reverse complement strand
GCCCGCTGCGCTCCCAACTTAATTTGTACCCGGCCACAATCCGCTCTTCTTTGCAAAGGGCGCTACTTAACAAATCTCCAATAATCTCGGCAGCTTTGGCAATTTCATCCTCAAGCACCTTACTCATTTACAAATCCTCCTATGGAATTTTCGTAATGCTTCCGCGGTGTCGTGCCGCGGCGTGACTTCCGGCTTGATCCGCAGGTCACTGAGCTTCTGGCGGCTGATCCCGGTCGCCAGGGTAATGTCCGTCGACGTCACGCCCTTGGCCCTCAGATCGTCCAGCATGTCTGTCCACGGCGTTTTGCCAAACAAAACCCGACGATGCAGGCCTTCGAGCAAATCACCATTAACAACCGAGGGCACGATGTTGGGATCGTTGCACCATCGCCCAATTTGCGTTTCGTCGACTTTGACCACCCTGGCGATCGCCTTAACCTGCCATCCGATGACCCGCAGATCGACGACCATTTGGCCCCATCGACTGAGCGGACGGTTACTCGGCACGACTCGCCTTATACTCGGCCCATATCTCAGTGTAATTCACACCCCGAAGAATCTTCGAGACAACGCTTTGCGTTACGCCGTACTTCCTGGCGAGTTCGACTTGAGCAACCCCGGCCCGCTTTCCCTGGTGAATCGCATGGACATCCTTGCTAGTCAGGCTGCGCTGCGCCCGGTGACTGACCTGGGCTTTTTTCAACTTAGGCGTGTTGCTAGACGTGTTGCGAACCATCCATGACATTGCTTCACTCATCGCTTTGGCTCCCCCATTTCGATGATCTCGCCAACCCAGCGAGCCTCAACGCCTAAAATCGGTTTTACCGTGCCAGCGCCAAAATTAACCGCCTGGACCGGATCTAGTTCTGGTTGTGGTGGCTTCCCCTTCAACGCGCTCTGAGATTTTGAGTGCACAAGTCGATCAGTGCCAGAAAGTGCGCTTTCGCCTTCAAACAATTGATACCATCGAGAATACATGTCATCAGCTCCTTGTTATTAGTTAAAAGGCTACTCGCTGCAATGCGCTCACCAGGGGAGGACATGACCCAACGCACCATCCGCTTTCACCAGTGCCCTACTAAGAAGGCGGCAGGATAATAACCTGCTGAAACGATACGTCAACCCGCAAATACAAGAAAAATGTACAAAATTGCTGTTTCAAATGCGGCCTACAGGGCCGTCGAGCCATTCCAGTCGGGTACTTGCCCGCCAAGATCGCGCGTCAGAGCGGTCATAAACTCGATTGTGGCCACTATTTCTGCCCGCCGGCGGTGAGGTTTCAGGTATTTTGTACTAGCCCGCGGTAATCGTTTCCGGCTAAATATGTCCTCTGGGACCATCCGGGCCTGCCTGCGCGCACTCTTTAACCTGGCGTACATCAGGAACTCTTCCGTCAGTTCATGTTTCCTGTGAAATTGCGTCATACTCTGCAATTCCCGGCATACTTTGTTGCACACCCGGCATAGCCACATATCGCGAAAACACAGAATTTTTGTACTCCGCTCGCACGTTGGGCATATCGCGCTCAATCGCGCATCACCCCTCACGAATGAGCAGTCAATCTTCTCGACATAATCCGGGCCGGATATATAAATCGCAGAATTTTTGTATAGAAATACCACCCCATTCTCTGAAACCACACGTTTTTTGTGTATATCGTTGGGCTTGACCCAGTGAACTTCATCGTATGTCATTGCTCGCATTTGCTATTTCCTCGTCGCCGTGTTCATATCGGCATCCATTTAACCTGTGAGATTAACAAAAATGTTGGAAAATAAAATTGATTCGTTGATTAAAGCCCTCAACCAAAATACAGCTGCATTACTTGGAAGTAACGCGCCGGTTGCCGAAGCACCGGTTGCTGTGGTTTCTGGATCCACCCCGGCCTCTCCACAAGAAACC
>NZ_JBAUHO010000211.1:0-1859 GCF_049680325.1 Planktotalea sp. | reverse complement strand
GACGTTCCTCAGAAGCACGCACCATCCGTATGGACAGTTTGGGATGGGCGCGATACGGCTTTGGTGCAGACTGGGCTGTGCGGGCCAAATTGCGTGAGATTTCATCGCTTAGCCCGCTGAAACGAGGACGCGGGTAAACAATGATCTATACAATCGCGGGGCTATTCGGCATCGCTCTTGGCGCATGGCGCGCGAAAAAAAGCGGCGGCAATCTGGCAGATATGGCCCAGTTTGCCGCAGCACACGGCATTGCCTTCCTGTTGGCGGGCTTTGTTATTACGCTTATTGTGCATCGTTTGGCGCTCTGATCGATGTTTCTGCCCTTCTTTGACAACCTTCGAGGCGGCGGCATACCCGTTTCGTTGCGCGAATATCTTTCCTTTCTGGAAGGCGTCAAACGCGGGCTTGTGACTTATGACATTGAAGCCTTCTATTACCTGGCCCGCACGGCCATGGTGAAAGACGAACGCAACATCGACAAGTTTGACCGCGCCTTTGCCGCAACGTTCAAAGGCCTCGAAGCGATCAGCACAGAAGATATGCTGAACGCGGTCGAAATCCCCGAAGAGTGGCTTCGCAAGATGGTCGAGAAGCACCTGAGCGAGGAAGAGAAGGCCGAAATCGAAGCGCTTGGCGGGTTTGAAAAGCTGATGGAGACGCTCAAAGAGCGCCTGAAAGAACAAGAAGGTCGCCATCAGGGCGGCAACAAATGGATTGGAACGGGCGGCACCTCCCCCTTTGGGGCGCATGGTTATAACCCCGAAGGCGTGCGTATCGGTCAGGACAAAAGCCGCCATCAGCGCGCCGTCAAAGTTTGGGACAAGCGCGAGTTCAAGAACCTCGACGACAGCGTCGAGCTGGGCACACGTAATATCAAGGTGGCCCTCAAACGTCTGCGCCGCTGGGCGCGGGACGGAGCGACAGAAGAGCTTGATCTGAACGGCACCATTCGCGCGACTGCAGAGCACGGCTATCTGGACGTCAAAACCCGTCCAGAGCGACGCAATGCGGTGAAAGTTCTATTATTTCTTGATGTTGGCGGATCGATGGACCCGCATATCAAAGTCGTGGAAGAGCTGTTTTCAGCGGCGCGCACCGAGTTCAAGCATCTGGAATACTTCTATTTCCACAATTGTCTTTATGAGGGCGTCTGGCGCGACAACGCGCGTCGCTGGGATGCTCAGACCCCGACCCATGAAGTTTTGCGCACCTACGGGCCTGATTATAAATGTATTTTCGTCGGTGACGCATCCATGAGCCCTTATGAGGTCGCCTATCCGGGCGGCGCGAACGAGCATTGGAACCCGGAAAGCGGCGAAACATGGCTGCGCCGCGCGCGCGCGCAGTGGAAAAGCAATCTCTGGATTAATCCCGTGCCCGAGCAGCATTGGAACTATACCCATTCGATAAAAATGATCGGCGAAATATTTGAAGATCAAATGGTTCCTATGACGCTCTCCGGTCTAGAGCGCGGCATGAAAGACCTTACGCGCTAACAAACAACGCCGGCCTAGACAGGCATGTTGTCGAACTGGCTTTCGATTTCGTCATCTTCCGCACTGTGAACCAGTTCAAGGCGCGCCTGCTGCTTCATACTAAGGACCAATCGATCAAGTTGCGCCAACATTTCGGTTTGCTCATGCTTTGGGGCCGCTGCGATTCTGAGTCGAAGCATTTCTATTTCTTGTTTGTTTATAGCATCTTGCATCACGTCACTCCTTGCTGTGCAGCATCAGGTTACGGTTGGAATAATGATCCAGCCTTGATCCAGCGCAACTTTAGGTGGTTTTTTGTACAGAATTGTCCAAGCGCGAGATATCTGGACGAGCGTGAATTGGCAGGTTAGATAGCCCTATGAC